>JAZRXZ010000019.1:0-1360 GCA_045600445.1 Bacteroidales bacterium
GAAACGACAGGAAATAAATATTGAGGACTTGAGTCCTGCAGAAAGGAAGCTTTTCAATAAGGCTTATGTCCTTTCCGCCGCTCTGGTAATCCAGATAATGCTTGACGTGCTTTTAGTAGTATTCCTGATTACGAGTCTCACCGGCTGCTCCACTACTAGGAAGCTCGGCGACATCAAACGGGAGCAGATGGCGGCAGAACTGGTGCTCCCGGAAGAGATACCGGGTCAAGCCCGGCATGACGCTGAAGACCGCAATGACGGGATGCTGAGTCAAGTTCAGCATGACACTCTTGTCGTCACTGACTTCGAAGGCCGTCAGGTCATCATTATGAAGGCCGTGAAGGATGAAAATGGTGATATGGTCGCTACGGAGGAACTGAATGCAGCGTATGTGACGGCGAGGTTCCGCAATGTGGCAGAAAGACTCGGCAAGGTCAATCTGGAATTCCAGATTCGCGTACCGGAAAGGATGCAGGACAGCGAATGGCAGCTGCGCTTTTATCCGAGGATGGCGATTCTGGGAGACACCGTGAAGTTGTCACCCGTTTACATTACGGGCGCGAATTACCGCAAGGCGCAACTGCGTGGATATGAGCAGTATCAGAGGTTCATTGACCGGATTGTCTCTGATTCCACCAAGTTCATAAATGTCAACCTTCTGGAGATATTCATCGAGCGGAACATCCCTCAATTGTATGCTTTCAAGAATGACACGACTTTCGTCAGTGATGAGCAATTTGCCAGCATCTACGGAGTTACTGAGCAGGATGCCATCGAACATTACACGAACCATCTGAGCAAGGATGCCAATGAACGGAGGAAATCCAGACGCCAGTCGATGTTCCAGCGTTACGTCAAGGCACCCATCGAGACGGAGGTCAGGCTTGACACAGTCATCGTGGCCGACAACGGCGACTTCATATACAACTACGTCCAAACGATAAACACACGTCCGAAACTGCGTAAGGTGGACATACTGCTGGGTGGAGAGATTTATCAGCAGAGCTCATTACTTTACACTATTCCCGAAACAGAGCCTCTGACCTTCTACATCAGCAGCCTGTCCGCCTTCGTAGATCCTACGGAAAGGTATATGACCAAAATCATAGAGCGCAGGGTTGATGCCAGCACTGCCTGCTATGTGGCATTCAAGGTTGCGGATGCGACCATCGACGAAGAGTTGGGTTACAACCGTGAGGAGATGGGGCGCATTAAGGAAAATCTGGAGTCACTCGTACAGAACGAGACTTTCGACCTCGATTCCATAGTGGTGACAGCATCCTGTTCCCCGGAAGGCAGCGTCAAGTACAACGCAGCCCTTACCCAGAAACGCAGTGAAGCGGTATGCCAATATTTCGAC
>JAZRXZ010000020.1:0-1480 GCA_045600445.1 Bacteroidales bacterium
CTCATATGTTCCGAGGAACATCAAAGCTCCTGTGGTAAAGATGCCTCGCAACTATCTCTCACTTACCGACAAGGTGGGAAGCATCAGTACAGGTCAATCATATTGGACAGCCAATGACGAATGGGTGTTCCTCGGCGTCACGTTCTCCAGATTTGAGCAGACCGATGGTGAGACTCCGATATCATTCAAGATCAGCGGTCTTCCGGAGATTGAGGACTTCGATATCATTATGATGGACAACCAGGCGATGTCGCCTTCTGTCGGTACAGAGATGTTCCGTATCGAGGTCCGTGACAACGTCTTTACCTGTGAGCTCATCCACCCTGAATCCAGATGGCACGATTTGCAGTACTGCGGATTCATTGTCTATGTTCCGAGAAAAGCAACCGAATAATGACTATGGCACGAATGACACAGAAAGAGATGACACGCCTGCAGGGTATTATGGCCGTCGCATCATTCGCGGCGGGCGTGGGCATCGCCTGTGTCTGCCTGTTCATAGTTCCGCCACCGGGAGAAATCTCCAATTCTGCAATTTCGATTGTATCGGAGCTGCTGGTTCTGGCCGGTGCCATCCTCGGAGTCAAGACTTCGTATGATGCCAAGTTTGTACGCATCGATGCCGAGCTCCGGAAGAAAGCCGACAAACCTGATTTTGATTAGATCACTCGTGATGAAAAACTTCATACTCTTTCTCCTCCTGTTCCTCTCTGTGGCCTGCTCAGTTACCAGGCAGGTCACACCGAGAGAACAAACCAAGGTCGAAATCCGCACGGAGATGGTCTATATTCCGGACACGGTTTACATCGAGCTTCCACGGATTGTCGAACGGGTCCAGACTCTTGATACCGTCTCAGTACTGGAGAATAAGTACGCCAAATCGTCCGCTTCGATATCGGATGGGGTCCTTGACCACTCCCTGGAGTTAAAGCCCGTCAGGGAGCCTGCAATAGTCCAGAAAGAGATTGTCTATCGTGATTCCGTTGTCCTGCAGCAGGTTGACGTTGACCATTACATCGAAGTTCCTGCTGAGATTACCGCTTGGCAGTCTTTTAAAATCAAATTGGGCGGCTATGCATTCGCCCTGATAGTAATACTGATAGTTTGCGCAGCTATATATTTTGTTTCACAACTTAAACCCTTCAAATTATGAAGTATCTTCCTTCAATCGCCTTTGAGGAGATGTCAGGCTCCGCAAAAGGTGTTACGGCGGCCAAAACCCGTGGTCGCAAGTACATCAGAAACCGTGGTTACGGTGGAAGTGTACGCACTTCTGACCAGGCATCTGTGAAAGCCATCTTCAAGCAGCTCTCTCAGGCCTGGCAGTCTCTCACCAACGCCCAGATTCTGGCGTGGAACTCCGCTGCTCTCTCTGCAGAGGCCCGCTCGGTTCTCGGTACCAAGACAAAGATCACCGGTTCCAACCTCTTTATGAGGCTCAACTATTGGGTGGTCTTCTGTGGTGGCAGCATTATGACAG
>JAZRXZ010000021.1:0-114170 GCA_045600445.1 Bacteroidales bacterium
TCAGACCAGATGTTTGCCGCCGACTTCCTTCAAATTCCGCGTCGCCACGGACACCCTTGTCTTTGGCTGTAGCCTTCCCACTATCAGGGCGGCTTAGGGACTTACACCCGTTAGAACATGCCCATGCTGGGCGAACCAAAAAGAGGGAAACACGCGGTTGCTATGTTTCCCTCATGGTAATGCGGGCAGGTCAGGGACTCGTCATTCTGGTCCTTCTGACCCTCTTATTAGTTGTTGTTCTTGTATACGTATACGGCACCCATACTTGTTGTTTTATCGGCTTCATAAAATCCTTCATGGTCAGAGACTGCCCATTGTTTGTCAGCGGTGCTACCTGGTGTCGATGACCAGAAACCATTAGATGTTGATTCTATCTCAATGTTTACTGCATATTTTAGGACACCCATGCCAACTAATGATAAATTATTTGATCCATCAAAGTTGAAGGCCCCATTTGCTCTCAAATATTCTAATTCAGTTCGTGTAGGTAATACCCAGGTTGAACCCCATGATAGGATTTCAGCAAACTTATAATCGTTCTGGTCACCCGCATGGGCTGTTGCCATCTTTATTGTTGGAGTAAGCAACACCCATGAATGACCATCTCCGGCATCACCTTTGGTTGCAAGACCGTTATGTGTCCATGTGCCGCTTGTGGCAAACTCACCGAGGTTCTTCACGTTGCTACGAGCCAGATTGAGGGCATTGCTTGTGCTGCGAGCATAGTAGGTGTTCTTGTCGGTTGTGAGGAACTCGATGGTGAAGCCAGTTGTGAGTGCCTCTGGGCGAACAGCGATGTAGTAGGCGCTGCCTGCAGTGATGGTACCTACAAGAGATACTGTGTTTGTGCCCTCAGCAGTAACGGTAGTGGTAGGCTCACCGTCGTTGTAGTTTACATCCACCTTGCCTGCGATCTGCTCTGTGCCTTTGCTGACGAGAGAGATTGCATGGCAGTTGAACTGTGGAGTCACTTTCACGTATGCGCATACGTTCTTGAACTGAAGTGCGTCGGTGTCATCACCCTTGGCCACCATAATCATTGCCTGAGGGTCTGCAGAACCAGCTGTTGCTGTCTGCTCGGCAGGGATGACTACATTCTTAATAGTGCTACCGACAAGCGCTACGCCTGGAGTTCTGATAGGCTCGTTCTTGAGGTAAGCAAGGATAATGGCCTGGTTCTCTTCAGAAATGTGGGAACTCGTAAGACTCTCCTTGAGCCCTTCTTCTTCACCTTGATTTATCTGATCTCTCCAAGACTCCAGTATACCTTCATCATTCTCAATTGCTTTTGCCTCTGCTTTAGTAACTTGGCGTAAAATTTCACCCGCTGCATAAGGATAGAGCGCATAGTAGGTGCTTGCTGTAGCAGCAGATCCGCTGAATGTAGCGGAAGTTGAGCCTTCACCAGTTGCAAGAGTAAACTCCTGAACGCCACAGTTCTCTGTTGCACCGTCGAAGATGCAGATCTTGTCATTAGCAGTCCAGTTGATAGCAAGGCCATCGATGGCAACACGTGTACTGCCCTGTCCTTCCTGAACGGCTGTGAAGGTCATTGGCTTGAGCTGAGAAGCGTCTTGTGCCACTTCGGTGGTCTCGATGTTCTCGAGTATGTCTTCACTGCTACATGCTGTGAGCATCATAGCGCCTGCTACGAGGGCGAGCATCATTTTCATTGTCTTATTCATTGTCTTATTCATTGTCTTTACGTTTTCTAATTGGAATTTTTAACTGGTTATTCTCCTCACCATACGAAATCATCTTCGTTGAGACCCTCAGTACTAGTGGCAATAATATCCGCCACCTCAATCTCCACCACCGTCATCTCAGGTGCGAGATACTTTTTCTTTTTTTCTGTCATGATTGATATTTTTAAGTTTATAGATTATGTCAGTAAATAGCATAGACGCATCAAAGCCTCCCAAAGATGCCCGTAGGCACCTCTGAGAGGCTCTGTAATCGATTATTAATCTGTCTATCAGGCCGCAATACCCCCCCCTAAAACACGGAGTATCAGCGCATTACACACATCAACACGCAGCACCCCGCAACCTTGCGCGAAGGCTGGAAGGAAGAGGTATGTGGGGCGGCGGGTCATTGCGATTAATTATTAGGTGTTAAAAATATTATTCTTCCCAATCCTCAATTTGCAAGTTGGGGATGCGGGCAAAATGTTTCTTGTTGTGGGTCACAATGGTAAAACCATTATTCACGGCAGAACTACCGATCAGCAAGTCAAAGGAATCAATCTTTATACCCTGGCTTTCTAATAAAGCACGATTTCTGGCATAGAGGTCGAAGTCGGTTGCGGTAATCGGAACAATCGCAAACGCCTCATCTGTCTCTTTGACTTCACGCCATTGGCGAGGATCATTCGTTTTGTAAGCCCCTACTTTCAGTTCCGCAAGTGTAGCCTCGCTAACAAAGCAATTATCTACGCCTGCTCGAAGAATACTCTCACGTATTCCGTGCTGTTTACGGAACATAGCGACGAGGACGTTGGTGTCAAGTAAATATTTCATATCATCTTCACCCTCATTACCAAGCTCCTATTTCGGGACGATCATTCACTCTGGCATCGTGCAACTCTGCTGCTATCTCATGCGAGTCGCGAGGGTCATCGCTCCAGTCATTGTCAAAACGGTCGAAGAAACTCAGGTCATACTTCTTCTCCTCAGCCTTTTCTTCAATGCTCGGCATCGAGAGAATGAACTCCAGATAGCTGTGCATCTGCTTCTTCAATGCCTCGATGTTGATGTGCTTTGTTTCGGGCACCTCGAATGTCATATTGATGGTACACATAGTTGAATGCTGTTTATTATTACTGCCGCAAAGATGATGATTTTTCCCGACATCACCAAATAAATGAGCGGAAATCCGCACCATGAACTGCGATTAATAAAAATTAATGGATAATTGACGGTCAATTAACGGCAATTAATGTCTTTGTCACTTCACCTCCACCACCCGCTGCATATAATCCTTCACCACCTCGTGGTGCGTCACCCAGATGAGCGTCTTGCCCGTCTGGGTATGTTGTATCTCCTCCAGAATCTGGCGCTCAGTATCAGGATCGAGGGCCGACGAGGCTTCATCGAGGATCATGGCGGTGCCAGCCGGGAAGATGAGGCTGAGGTCAGAAAGAATGTCCCGCTCTCCGTCAGGATAACGGAAAGAGACGTTGCTCAGAACGATATCCTGCGGAGTTAACAGTTCTGCAAAGGGCTCTTCACCTTTCACTTTTAACTTTTCACCATCTCCCAGCGTTTTCAGTCGGTCGGCAGCCGTAGTGCTCTGCACCATTTTAATACTGCCGCAAAGATGATATTTTTTTTCGACATCTCCAACTTTAACAGTATTTTCGGCTGAAAAATTTTTTTATTTCAAAATAAAACACCATCTTTGCAGCTGAGAAAATAAAAAAGACAAGAGATGAAGATCATTTGCGTGGGCATGAACTATGCTAGACATAACGAGGAACAGAAGCACACACTGGCGCAAGTACAGGGTGTGAGTGCGGGCGTGTTGCAACTGGAGAATGCTCCTATCCTCTTCCTGAAGCCGGAGACAGCGCTGACCAGAGAGGACTGGCCTTTCTTCGTGCCTGACTGGAGCGAGCAGGTGGAGTATGAGACGGAGATCGTGGTGCGCATCAATCACCTCGGGAAGAGTATTCCTGAGCGCTTTGCTCATCGCTATTATGACGAGGTGACGCTCGGCATTGACTTCACTGCTCGTGACATACAGAAGCAGCTCAGTCAGAAAGGATTACCATGGGAAATTGCGAAGGGATTTGATGGGGCTTCCTACGTTGGGAAATGGGTAAAGCTCGACGATCTCAAGAAGCAGAAAAACACGAAAGAGAGCCCTATACAGGACCTGCATTTTGAGATGCAGCTCAACGGTGAGACGCGCCAGATCGGATGGTCGGGCGATATGCTCCACACCGTCGACCAGATCATCAGCTACGCGAGCCAGTTCTATCTGCTCAAGACCGGCGATCTAATCTTCACCGGCACACCCGCCGGCGTGGGCCGCGTGCAGGAAGGCGACCTGATCACGGCCAGCCTGGAAGGTATCGAGGTGCTGCAATGCCGCTGCAAATAAAGCGCACGTCATATATACACACGCACATACAATAAAATGAGTCTCCATGCGTTAATAATAGCATGAGATTACGCCATTTTCTTTTATCTACTGCCCTCTTACTTGCTGCACAGACGGCCTTTGCCGCCTCGTACGGCAAGCATGACTTTGTCTCTGCCTCGGTACTGGCAGAAGGCCAGTGGGTCAGAGTAGCTCTCAACGGCACGGAAGATGGCGTCTATCAGATCTCGTATGACCAGTTGCGCAATATGGGATTCTCCCAACCGGAACTGGTAGGCGTCTATGGCAGGGGAGGCCACGTCCTCTCAGAGAAGCTGGAAGAAATCGGGTATGATGACCTCCCGGAAGTCGCTATCTATCAGGACACTCGCAACAAGCGAATCCTTTTCTATGGGCAAGGACTCATCCGATGGGATTACTCGGCGACAAACGGCTTCGAGCATCGCCAGAACACGTACGAGACGGAAGCCTGCTATTTCCTGCACCAGAAGAGTGAGTCGCCCCGCACGATCGGGACACTCCAGCCGACCGGCGAAACTGCCAGAGATTTCTCCGGCTCATACCTTGCCTTAGCCTTGCATGAGACAGAGTCTGTCAACATCGGACAGAGCGGACGTGAGAAATATGGAGAATCATTCCTCAGCAACAAAACACAGAAATTCGCTTTAGGGTCTTTCGATGCTGGCAATCTGCAGCTCACGGTCAATGCCATTGCCAAATCGGCGGCTTCGTCCTCGTACCAGCTCAAGGTCAATGGGGCAGAAATGGGGACCATCAACCTGGGCGCTGCTAGTTCGGCCTATACTTTTGCCACCGAGGGAACCTTGCGACAGACGTTACTTCTGGAGAGTGGCTCTGAGGTTGACGTGACCCTGTTGTATCAGTCGACCGAGAAAGCTGACGTAGCGCGACTGAACTACATCACAGTGCAGGGCCAGCGCAATTTCGTATTGCCAGAAACATGCTATACGTTCAGAGGGACCGACGCGCAATCAGGGTTTGATCTGCACGAGGCATTTGGCGCGACCTCGGATTCGGCCTCGCTCGCATCGTCAGCTTACCAGATCTGGGATGTCAGTTCTCCCGGAGATATCCGCAGACAGCCCATAGGCGAAGGAGCCAAGTTCGCCCCGATCACCACTGATCAGCCAAGCAGACCGAACGAGTACGTCTTTGTCAATACAGAAGCGAAAGGCTTCCCTACGGTACGTTCTTTGGGCAAGGTAGCCAACCAGAACCTGCACGCCCTGCCTCAGACGGATATGGTCATCGTCACGGCTCCTGCCTATCTGACTGAAGCTAACCGACTGGCAGAGTATCGACGCAGCCACGACGGATTGCATGTCACCGTGGTGACCCCACAGGCTATCTATAACGAGTTCTCGTCTGGTGGGCAGGATGTCACTGCCATCCGCCTGCTGATGAAGATGTTGCAGCCGCGTTATCTGCTACTGCTCGGCAAAGGCCACTATGATAACCAGAAGATCAATCGCCAGTATTTCCTGCCGAGCTATGAGACGGATAATTCGTTGGCCGAGACCTCGTCTTGTGTCTGCGATGACTATTTCGGATTTATCGAAGACGGTGAGGGAGGCAACCTCAATGGCAATCGATACTATATTGATAACGAGACGCTGGACATCGGCATCGGCCGACTCCCCGTCAGTAATGTATCAGAAGCCAAAGATGCTGTTGACAAGATCATTGCCTATAGCAACAACCGCTATCAAGGCGACTGGAAGAGCCGTCTCTGTTTCCTGAGCGACGATGACAAGCCGGGCGACTCCTATAATGCGCATGTGCGTCACAATGACCAATTGATCAACAGCCTCGAGCAGGCAGGTCATAAGGAATATGCGATGCAGAAGATCTATCTGCCGGCCTACAAGCAGACGAGCTCGGCCTCGGGAACCGATTACCCAGACGCCAAAAAGGAATTCCGTGAGAGCCTGAAACAAGGCGTGCTGATGGTCAATTATGCGGGGCATGGCAACACCTCGTCGCTCACGCACGAAGACATGATGACCTCGACCATCGCCTCACAGCTCAGCATGCGCTACCTGCCTGTCTGGATCACCGCCTCGTGCGATGTAGGCCGATGGGACAATGAAGAGAAGTCTTTAGGTGAACGCCTGACGCTCAATCCGAATGGTGGAGCTATAGCCATGTTCACCACCGTGCGTATCGTCTATGCTCATCAGAACCTCATCCTCAACCAGGCGATCATCGACAATCTGTTCAATAGATTTGCCGATGGCTCGCGCTACCGCCTCGGAGACGTACTTAAAGCGGCTAAGCGCTCGTTAGGACGAGACTATAACAAGCTCAATTTCTGCCTGATGGGCGATCCGTCACTGACGATGGCCTATCCGGAGCATAAGCTTGCAGTGACTGAGGTCAACGGGCAATCTGTCGATGCTGTTGCAGGGGACATTCCGTTGAAGGCGCTTGAGACCGTCACGATGAAAGGTATTGTCTATAAGACCGGAAGCCAGACAGAGATTGACTCGACATTCAATGGCATTGTCTTCCCGACGCTCTATGATGCGCTCGACACAATCATCGCAGACAAGGGTTTTATACAGGACGACGCCAATCCTTTCAGGTTTACGACCCGTACACGCAAGGCCTTCTCTGGCCGTGGAGAAGTGCGGAACGGACAATTTGAATTCAGCTTCATGGTGCCTCAGGATATTGCCTATAGTGGCAGACCTGGACTTGCTACCCTATATGCGTGTAGCAGCGATTGGACCGAGGCCCAAGGATATTTCGAGAAGTACCAGCTGACGGGTGGTCAGGAAGTTGAAAAGACGGATACGGTAGGCCCTGTCATCAACCGACTGTTTCTCAACGATATGCTGTTCAGCGAAGGTGCGGTGGTCAACAGTACCCCATATTTCTTTGCCGAACTAAGTGACGATAGCGGCTTTAACACCACAGGCAATGGCATCGGTCACGATATGGTGCTCACCATCAAGTGCCTGAGCAACCCGCTGCTGAGCGTCAAGCAATACATCCTCAACAACTATTTCTCGACCTATACGGGGCGCTTCAATATCGGCAACGTACAATACAGTATTCCTTCGCTTGAAGATGGAGATTATGAAGCATCCTTTACGGTATGGGATGTCTTCAACAACGCCAGCCGAAAGATTTTCCATTTCACGGTGGCAAAAGGCAAGGCTCCTTCTGCGGTAGTGGTACAGGCCTATCCAAGCCCTGCCAAGAGTGGAGAACCATTGACCTTCCGCGTCCTCCACAACCGGCCGGAATCACAGACAGAGATGCATATCGAGGTGTTTAATGCCCTCGGTCACCGGGTCTATGAGACAGAGGTCAAGACCAATCAGGCCACCAAGTTCTATGCCACCGACCTCAGCAAACCGACGATTGCTAACACGTCAATTCTGGCAGATGAGACGCCGAACTTCATGGGGAGCTCAAGCGTTGTCTGGTCAACGCCGACCCTCGAAGCGGGCTTCTACGTCTACCGCATCGTCCTGACTTCCAACGGAAGCCAAAAGGTTTCTGATAGTAAGATTTTGATTATTGACAACAAATAACCTAATGAAAAGAATATTTATCCTCAGCCTTGCCTGTGTCACTATGACTACGGCCATGGCTCAAGATGAAACCGCGTCAGAGGCGAGCAAGTACAACCCGCTCAATCCGGCCATGATGTCGCTCAGCATTGCTCCCGATGCACGTGGCGGTGCCATGGGCGATGTCGGAGCCGCCACGGAGCCAGACGAGGTCAGCCAATATTGGAACCCAGCGAAATACGCTTTTGCCTATAGCCGAAGCGGCATCTCGCTCAACTATACTCCGTGGTTGCGCAAGATCACCACAGGTATCAATATCATGAATGCGGCCGGCTATTATAAGTTCGGATATGATGACAATCAGGCCGTCTCTGCCTCATTGACTTATTTCAGTTTGGGAGAAGTCACCGTGATCAATTCGGAGGGTGCACAGCTGCAGGTCATTAATCCGATGGAGATGGCGGTCGACGTCGGCTACTCCCGTATGCTGAGTCCTAACTTCTCTATGGCAGTCGCATTCCGCTACCTGCATTCGGCTATGACCTACACTGATTCGGATAACAAGCCGAGCAACACCTTTGCGGCCGATATCGCTGCCTACTATGAGGCCTATCCTCAAGTCGGGTATAATGAGTGCAAATGGGCCTGGGGTCTCAACATCTCTAACATCGGTGGCAAGGTAAGTTATGACGGAGGAACGACCAGTCAGTTCCTGCCTGCCAGGATGCGCCTTGGCACGTCGTTCACTTTCCCTCTGGATGACTATAACCTGCTCTCTATCAGCGCTGACGCAGACAAGTA
Organism: Bacteroidales bacterium; assembly: GCA_045600445.1. Taxonomy (GTDB): domain Bacteria; phylum Bacteroidota; class Bacteroidia; order Bacteroidales; family UBA3663; genus Liminaster. Next base: position 8,448 of record JAZRXZ010000021.1, read on the forward strand.
CCTCATCCCGGCAACTCCAAAGCGAGGCAACTACGCCTCGGACGAAGAGTATCAGGAGGCGCTCAAGGATCATTATGCCATGAATGGCTTTACGGGTGTCTTCAAGTCTTTTAGTGACGCGCCACGAGGTTTTGCAGAAGAGCTCGAGGAGATCAACTGGGGTATTGGTGCAGAGTATACTTACGACCGTCGCTTCTTCCTGCGCGCAGGTTACCACCATGAGCATGAGAACAAAGGCGGACGCAAATACTTCACATTCGGCGCAGGTATCACGCTCAATGTATTCCATATCGACGCCAGCTATGTAATGAGCAGTGAACAGACCTCCGCACTTGACCAGACCCTGCGATTTACTTTGGGTTTCGATCTTGAGGGACTTCGAGACATGCTGGGCAGGAGAAGATAAAAACGCAAAAACTATAGATTATGAATTACTTAGATATTATTCCACGCACGCTGTCTGCAGAGCAGATCTCTGCAGCTAAAGCATTTATTGACAACCATGAGAACTTTGTAATCTCGGCACACATGTCGCCTGACGGAGACGCTTTAGGTTCTGCCCTCTCTATGCAGCACTATCTGCGCGCCAAGGGCAAGAAGGCAACTGTCGTCTTCAATGATGCGCCGGGTGAAAACCTGTCATTCATCCCGACTGAAGGATGCGACATTCTGGTGTTCGACAACCAGAACAACAATACCGTTCCCGCACAGAAGGAAGAAGTAATCAAAGCCATCGAGGAGAGTGACGCTATGGTTTGTGTGGACTTCAACACTCCAAGCCGATTAGGCAGTCTGCAGGATGTCTTCATGAGTCACAAGGCTCCAAAGCTGCTGCTTGACCATCACCTGGACCCTGCGGTAGAGAATTTTGACATTATCGTTTCTGAGCCTTCACAGTGTGCTGCTTGCGAAGTTGTCTTCCGTTTCATCATCGAGATGGGAGATGAAGCGCTGATCGACAAAAAGCTGGCCACCACCCTCTTCTGTGGCATTATGACCGATACAGGCTGGTTCGTCTTTAATTCTGACCGTCCGGAAATCCACCTCATCATGGCCCGACTGATGCAGGAGGGCGTCAACCGTGAGCAGATCATCAAGGACTCACACGTCACACTCGAGCGTCGTATCCGTGTGCAGGGCTATCTGATGAGCAAGAATCTTAAGACCGACTACAAGCACCATGCCGCCTACTTCTCTCTCTCTCAGGCCGAGATCAAACGATTTGGCCACCAGAAAGGGGATACTGAAGGTGTGGTCAATATTCCGCTCGACATCGACGGAATTAACGTTTCTGCATTTTTCCGCGAAGAAAAGAAAGTCATCAAAGTCAGCCTCCGTTCAAAGGGTGAATATCCAGTGAATCTGATTGCCGAAAAGTTCTTTAATGGAGGCGGTCATCGCAATGCTGCAGGTGGAGAATTCTACGGCAGTTTGGCACAGGCAGAAGCCATTTTTGTCAAAGTACTCCCGCTTTTCGATAAATATCTTTAATATTTAGGTCCTAAATTTTGTAATGTGACTCTTTTTTCTTATTTTTGCGCGTTATTACAAAGTAAAAAATGAAGAAATTATCACTTAACGCTCTTGCTCTCCTACTGATGCTCTTCGCTGCAGCATCATGTAGCGACACGCAATCTTACGCTGACCTCGTCAATCAGGAGGAGGATTATATCGCAGATTTTAAGGACTACGCTGGTATCGATGCCATTGAGATAGATGAAGATGTCCTTAACAGCTGGACCACCAAGGTCCTGCGTGATAGCATCGATCCTGGCACACTGGTTCAGAAGGACCAGTGGTATATGGTCAATGAAGGTGACTTCAAGCGTCTCTATTTCCGTATCAAGAATTTTGGAAACCGTCAGGCTGGTGAATCTTTCTACAAGAACAAAATCAATGTAGGCAGCTACGTACTGGTACGTTATGAAGATTGCTATCTGCTCAACAACTTCAAAGAGTTTGACGACAGAAAAGCTGTAAACAATCTCGATCCTTATAACTACCAGATGATCTACAACTGGAACACCAGCTATTACGCTACTACATACTACGCTTATCAGTATGGAAGCAGCACATCACAGAACACTTGCACCAGCGGAGGCTTGGCCTTCCCTGTCCGTTTCATGTGGTTTGGCGGTGAAGCAGAGCTGATCGTCCCATTCTCTCTGGTCGAGACAGACTACTCAAGCAGCTATTACACTCTCTACTATGGCAAGGTACGCTATACCAAGCCAAGTTATGTTCCTGAATAAAAAGGATGTGGGATTCTCTTAACCCATAGCTTTTAACTCTTAACTTTTATACTTATGTCACTTATCAAGTCAATTTCCGGTATTCGTGGCACCATCGGCGGCAAGGTCGGTGAGGGCCTCAATCCTCTCGATATCGTTAAGTTCACAGCAGCATACGCTACCGTGATCCGTCGTCACAACCCAGCAGCTAAGCGCATCGTCGTTGGCCGTGACGCTCGTCTCTCTGGCGAGATGCTCTTCCAGTGTGTTTCTGGCACACTCATCGGCATGGGCTTCGATGTCATCAACATCGGCCTCGCTACCACTCCTACTACCGAGATTGCAGTGACTGCAGAGAAGGCTGACGGTGGCATCATCCTCACCGCTTCGCATAACCCTATCCAGTGGAATGCGCTGAAGCTCCTTAACAACGAAGGCGAGTTCTTTGATAAGGCTACCGGCGAGGAGGTGCTCCAGATTGCAGAGGCTGAGGATTTTGATTTCCCTGCTATCACTCCTAAGACCTATACGGGCAATGAGTCACAGACCGAGTCTGATCCTAACTACGAGGGCAATCCTATCGGTCATATCATCGAGAAGGACTACACCGACTACCACATCCAGCAGGTGCTCGACCTCAAGCTTGTCGATGCAGAGGCAATTAAGAAAGCCGGCTTCCGTGTGGTTTGTGACTGTATCAACTCCATCGGTGGCGTCATTATCCCTAAGCTCCTCCGTACTATGGGCGTGGAGGTAGTTGAGCTCAACTGCCAGCCTACCGGCAACTTCGCTCACATGCCAGAGCCTATCGTGGCTAACCTCCAGGGCATCAGCAACTATATGAAGGAGGCATACAACTCCTCACTCCTAACTCCTAACTCCTCACTCAAAATCGACCTCGGTGTGATCGTCGATCCAGACGTTGACCGTCTTGCTTTCGTACAGGAGACCGGTGAGCTCTTCGGCGAGGAATACACCCTCGTTTCTGTAGCAGATTACGTGCTCCAGCATACTCCAGGCAACACCTGCTCTAACCTCTCTTCTTCACGCGCTCTCCGCGATGTAACACGTGCTCACGGCGGCAGCTACAGCGCTGCGGCTGTCGGTGAGGTCAACGTAGTAACCAAGATGAAGGACACCAACGCCATCATCGGTGGCGAGGGTAACGGCGGTGTCATCTATCCTGAGGCTCACTACGGTCGCGACGCTTTGGTCGGTGTGGCTCTCTTCCTCACCAACCTCGCTAAGCTCCGCGAGAAGAACCCATCGCTCACCGTCTCAGAGCTCCGCGCAAGCTATCCTCCTTACGAGATTGCCAAGCAGCGTGTAGACCTCTCTCCAGATATCGACGTCGATGGCGTATTGCTCCGCATGAAGGAGAAGTATCAGGGTCAGCCAGGCATCGAGGTAACTGACATTGACGGTGTGAAGCTCGACTTCGAGGACCGTTGGGTACACATGCGTAAGTCAAATACCGAGCCTATCATCCGTATCTACGCTGAAGCCGCTACAATGGAGGAGGCACAAAAGACTGCAGATGCTATCAAGGCAGAACTTTCATAATGATGAAGTATTGTTCCTTATTAGCCATATCCATGCTTCTCGCATCCTGCACAGCACCTAAGCCCCAAGAGGCCGATTTGGTGCTGCTCTACACGACCGACCTGCATGGTGCCTGTCTTCCCTTCGACTTCAAGAAGAACCAGCCAGCCCCTATCTCGCTGGCCAATGTATGTACTTACGTCGAGCAGCAGCGCCAGGAAAACCCGGAGGCTGTGATGCTGTTCGACACTGGCGACTTCTTACAGGGCCAGCCTTCTATCTACTACTCAAACTTTGTAGATACGACCGAAATGCACATCATGCCTCGCGTCTTCAATTACCTGAAGTATGATGCTGTGGGAGTGGGAAATCACGATATTGAGCCGGGCGAGGATGTCTATGGAAGACGTCTTCCTGATCAGTTCGAGATGCCTTGGCTCTGTGCCAACGCCATCGATCAGCGCACCGGCCAGCCGATGTTTCAGCCTTACACCGTCATCGAGCGACAGGGCGTGAAGGTGGCCGTCCTCGGCATGATCACCCCTCATATCCACGCCTGGCTTCCGAAGACCCTCTGGCCGAACCTCGAGTTTGAGGACATGGTCGAGTGCGCCAGCAAGTGGGTACCTATCATCCAGCAGAAGGAGCAGCCAGATGTCCTCATCGGACTCTTCCATGCTGGCTTTGATTACACCACCGGTGGATTAGACCTCGATACGCCCTACAATGAGAATGGCTCTGTGCCTGTGGCTATGAAGGTCCCGGGGTTCGATATCGTCCTCTGCGGCCACGACCATCAGCCTTGCATGTACAAGGTGGAGAACGTGGCGGGTGACAGCGTATTGATTCTCGATGCACGCACCCAGGCCATGATGGTAGGACGTGCCGATATCCATCTCAAGCTCGTCGACGGCAAGTACCAGAAGGAGATCATCCCATCGCTCATCGATATGGCCGACTATGCGGCAGACACGGCGTTCTGCACCCACTTCCAGCCATTTATCGATGAGGTTAATGAGTATGTCGATGCGCCGCTGGGAGAACTGGCTACTACCCTTGAAGGCGAGCCTTCGCTCTATGGTCCATCGGAGTTTCAGGACTTCATCCACGAAGCGCAGCTCTGGGCCACGGGCGCAGACATCTCCTTTGCTTCGGTATTAGCTCCTCATGACAAGATTCCTGCCGGACCGCTCACCATGCGTCAGCTCTTTACTTTATATAAGTATGAGAATCAGCTCTTCACACTTTCGATGACCGGACAGAACGTCAAGGACTATCTGGAGTTCGGCTTTACTAACCAGTTCAGCACCATGACTTCGGCCAATGATCATCTCCTCGCCTTCAAGAAGGACGAGAATGGAAAGATCATCACGAACGCCTACGGACCTCAGTTCGTCACACCTACGTTCAACTACACCTGTGCTGCCGGTATCCGCTATGTGGTCGACATAAGCAAGCCTGCTGGCCAGCGAGTCAGTATCCTCAGTATGAGCGACGGTTCGGAGTTCAGCCTCGACAAGACCTACAACGTAGCAATCAACAGCTACCAGGCCAGCGGAGGCGGTGACTTTGTCCCTAAAGGTCTGGGATGGGACGATGCCACGCTGCAGTCTCATATCGTCAATGCTTCGCCTAAGGATGTACGACGCTATATCGCTGACTACATCCAGCAGAACAAGACGATCACTCCTCGCCTACGCGGAGACTGGCAGGTGATTCCTGTCGACTGGTGGAAGAAGGGTATAGAGACAGACAAGAAATTTACCAATCCAAATCAGCGATAATGCGGATAGAGCAACTCACTATAGGATATAAAAGTTCAGCGCCAATCGTCACTTCGATTGACGCTGAATTGCTACCTGCCACCTTCACCTGTCTCTTAGGTCGCAACGGCACAGGCAAGAGCACCCTGCTTATGACGCTGGCCGGACAGCTCGCTCCACTACACGGACACATTATATATAATAAAGAAGAGCTACATCCGGCTCTGGTTCTTCCTAAGATGCCCGAGCTGACCAACACCACCGTGCGCGAGCTCGTAGCCTATGGACGCCTCCCCTACACCGGACTTTTCGGCAAGCTCAAAGCCTCTGACTACGAGGTAGCCGACACTGCCATCGAGCGATTGGGGATCACTGCATTAGCCGATAAATTTACCAACCAGATCAGCGACGGAGAGCGCCAGAAAGCCCTCATTGCACGTGGCCTCGCACAAGGCTCCGACAACCTGCTTCTCGACGAACCTAGCGCCTTCCTTGACTATCCCAGCCGTCGTCAGCTCATGGAGCAGCTACAGCACCTGGCTCATACAGAGGGTAAGACCATTCTGCTCAGCACCCATGACGTAGAGCTGGCTACCTCTTATGCCGATAAACTCTGGATTATCCAAGATCATCGGCTCATAGAAAAAGCTCCTCAGGATTTTCATCCCGAAGAGCTATAATCAGACAATTCTGTACTGTTTGTAAATTATGCCTCTGGCATCATATCAGGAGTCTCGCTGCTGACAGCCACCTCCTTGCTGATCTTAGCGACAAGACCTTGAAGGACCTTACCAGGACCGCACTCGATGAACTCTGTAGCACCATCAGCGACCATAGCCTCTACTGACTTGGTCCAACGTACTGGGCTGGTAAGCTGAGCGACGAGGTTAGCCTTGATCTCTGCAGCATCGGTGTGAGCCTTAGCGTCAACATTCTGATAAATAGGGCACTTAGGAGTGCTGAACTCAGTTGCCTCGATAGCCTCAGCGAGCTCTGCACGAGCTGGCTCCATGAGTGGAGAGTGGAAAGCACCACCGACCTTGAGAGGAGCAACACGCTTCACGCCAAGCTCAGTGAACTTAGCACCTGCAGCCTCAACAGCAGCAACCTCACCAGAGATAATTACCTGGCCAGGGCAGTTGAAGTTAGCAGGAACGACCTTACCCTCGATAGCTGCACAAACCTCCTCCATCTGCTCGTCAGTAACGACGATGTTGCGCTGAAGGACAGCAGCCATGGTGCCAGGATTGGCATCACAAGCCTTCTGCATAGCCATAGCACGCTGAGAGACAAGCTTCAAAGCTGCCTCGAAAGTGAGAGCGCCACAAGCTACAAGTGCTGAGAACTCACCAAGTGAGTGGCCTGCTACCATATCAGGAGTAACGCCATTGACGATGGCTGGGATAACCGAACAAAGGAAGACGGCAGGCTGGGTAACCTTGGTCTGACGGAGGTCCTCATCGGTACCTGCAAACATCATATCAGTGATGCGGAAACCAAGAATCTCGTTAGCCTGCTCAAAGAGCTGCTTAGCCTGGTCGTTGGTCTCGTAGAGGTTCTTGCCCATGCCTACGAACTGTGAACCCTGACCTGGGAAAACGTATGCTTTCATTGCTTATAATATTATTAATGTGAATATTTGATTTTGAACTGCGACTGCAAATATAGAACTTTTCGACCAAACTGCAAAATAGCGCGACACGATTTCGGCAAAAATGTGCACATTTACGGATTATACGTGCTAAAAAACGCATGTCTATATGACAAATAAACACCATATTCAAGGCAAACATGATTTTTTCAGCAGCTAAGTTTGTATATTTGAATAAAAAGCACTATCTTTGCGAGCAAATTCGGTGGCTAAACACCTTTGAACATTACATAAAATACCTATATCATGGCAACTAACAAGTCAGGTTTGAATCCTGAAAACTACGCTTCAGTCGTAGACGGCAAGAAGACCGCCCTCTATGTTCTCACCAACAAGAAGGGCTCTGAAATGTGTGTTTGTAACTACGGTGGTATCATCGTGTCTCTCATGATGCCAAACCGTGACGGTAAGCTCGATAACGTTGTTCTCGGTTTGAGCAACATCGAGGATATGAAGAAGCGCGTTGACCCATACTTGGGCGCAGCTATCGGCCGTTATGGCAACCGTATTGCCAATGGTAAGTTCACAATCAATGGTGTAGAGTATACTCTGCCACAGAATGACAACACCAACTGCTTGCACGGTGGTTTGAGCGGTTTCGAGTCTAAGGTTTGGGATGCTGAGCAGACCGACGAGCAGACTCTCGTACTCCGCTACACCTCAGTTGATGGCGAGGAGGGCTTCCCTGGCAACCTCAGCATCGTCATGACCTACAAGCTCACTGACGAGAACGAGGTTTGCATCGACTACAAGGCTACTACCGACAAGCCAACACTCTGCAACCTCACCAACCACTCGTTCTTCAACCTGAACGGCATCAGTGGCAAGGCTGAGGCTCCAGTGATCACCAACAACGTGCTCACTTTGAACTGCGACAAGTTCATCCCAGTGGACAAAATCGCTATTCCTGTCGGTGTCAAGACTCCAGTGGAGGGTACTCCATTCGATTTCCGTCAGCCAGCTCTCGTTGCTGACCGCATCGATGACAACGATACTCAGATCAAGTATGGCGCAGGTATCGACCACAGCTTCTGCATCAACCAGAAGAACGCTGGCGAGATGACCCTCGCTGCTACCTGTGAGTGTCCAGCTACTGGCCGCGTACTCAAGACCTATACTACTGAGCCAGGTCTCCAGGTTTACTCTGGCAACTTCCTCAATGGCACTGTAGGCGTTGGCGGTACCGTCTTCCCACGTCGCTCAGGCATCTGCTTTGAGGCACAGCACCACCCAGACTGCATCAACCAGCCTAAGTTCGAGCAGTGCATCCTCAACCCAGGTGAGACCTACAGCCAGACCACTGTTTACGCTTTCTCAGTAAAGTAAGAAATAACAACAACAATTTAATAAATTACTAACCAAAATGGCAAAGTCAGAAAAGAAGCGCAAGAAGGTTTTTGGTTTCCACACCCCATTCAACAAGCCAAGCAAGGTGCAGGAAGCTAACGCTGCCGCTATGGCCGCTTATCTTGCAAAGAAGGACTAATTAATCATGAGGTTCCGGCCTCAGGCTGAGACTTCAAAGAAATTAGTAGCTAAAGAGTTAAAAAGTGAAACCAGTTATCCTTTCGGACAAAGTACACTTTTTAGCTCTTTACGCTTTTTTCAATCCTATCTAACCATGCTATCTTTCAGACCTTACCATACCTAACACCAAATCTTCACACCCATGGACGTTCAAGTAATTCGCGAGAAATTCGCAAAGCACCTCAATGGTGAACCAGCTGCTGTCTATGCCTCTCCTGGCCGTATTAATCTTATTGGTGAGCACACCGACTACAATGGTGGCTTCGTCTTCCCTGGCGCTGTAGAGCAGGGTATGATGGCTGCTATCCGTCCTAATGGCACTCGCACCATTAAGGCATATTCCATTGACCTCAAGGACTATGACGAGTTCTCGCTCGACGATCCTAAGGGTCCTCACGCCAGCCACTTCCGCTATGTCTATGGCGTAGCTAAGGAGATGGAGAAGCGTGGCGTTGAGGTTCAGGGCTTCGACTGTGCATTTGCAGGCGATGTTCCTCTCGGCGCAGGCATGTCTTCTTCTGCTGCATTGGAGAGCTGCTTTGCATACGCTATCAACGACCTCTTCGGCGACAATAAGGTCAGCAAAATGGAGCTCGCTAAGGCTGGTCAGGCTACCGAGCATAACTATATCGGTGTCAACTGCGGCATCATGGATCAGTTCGCTTCGGTTCACGGCAAGAAGGGTTGCCTCATGCGTCTTGACTGCCAGAGCGGAGAGTTCCAGTACTTCCCATGGGAGCCAAAAGGCTATCGCCTCGTCCTCATCAACTCTTGCGTCAAGCATGAGCTCGTAGGATCTCCATACAATGACCGTCGTAAGAGCTGCGAGAATGTCGTAGCTGCTATCAACGCTAAGTTCGGCATCAATGCAGAGACTCTCCGCGACTGCACTTGGGAGCAGATCGAGGCTGTCAAACCAGAGTGTAACCCTGTCGACATCCAGCGTGCTAACTTCGTCATGGGCGAGAAGGATCGCGTCCTCGCTGTCTGCAATGCGCTTGAGAAGGGTGATTATGAGACAGTTGGACAGAAGATGTACGAGACACATCAGGGCCTCAGCAAGGACTATGACGTAAGCTGCGAGGAGCTTGACTTCCTCAATGACATTGCCTTTGACTGCGGTGTTACCGGCTCACGTATCATGGGTGGTGGCTTCGGTGGGTGCACCATCAACCTCGTCAAGAACGACCTCTACGAACTCTTCACTACCAACGTGGTTGAGAAATTTGAGGCTAAGTATGGCAAGAAGCCTATCGTCATCCCTGTAGTGATTGGTGATGGTGCTCGCAAGATTTGTTAATGAGATATTTTATATTCTTACAATATGACGGTACGGCCTATCACGGCTGGCAGACTCAGCCAGATTGTGTAAGCGTACAGGAAACTATCGAACAGAAGCTCTCGCTGCTATTGCGGCGAGAGCTCTTTATCGTGGGTGCAGGCCGCACTGACGCCGGCGTGCATTCGCGTCACATGGCAGCTCATTTTGAGTATGACGGCTTCGACGAGATTGCCCAAGTCTCTTACTCTTATGAGGAGAGCCGCGATGCTGAAGGCAAGCGTGTGTCTGACTACACCATCGGCAACCTTGAAGCACTGAAAGAAAAACTCAGCACGCTGGCATTCAAGCTAAATGGAGTCTTACCACCAGACATCTCCATCGATCAGATCGTCCCCGTCAAGGCCGATGCACATGCTCGTTTCAGCGCCATCAGCCGCACCTATAAATATTATATCACCACGAAGAAGACTCCGTTCGACCGTTACTTTTCCACCCGTATCTACTTCGACCTCGACGTGGAGAAGATGAACGAGGCCTGCGAGAAGCTCTTCCTCTACAGCGACTTCACTTCCTTTGCTAAATTGCACACAGATGTCAAGACGCACATCTGCAAAATCATGGAGGCGCATTGGGAGAAGGAAGGACCGCATTACGTCTTCACCATCAAGGCCGACCGCTTCCTCCGCAACATGGTCCGTGCCATCGTCGGCACTATGATGCAGGTAGGTAAAGGCAAGATCTCCGTCGACGAATTCTGCCGCATCATCGAGCGCAAGAACCGCTGTCAGGCCGGCGATTCCGTTCCTGCGCAAGCGCTATTTCTCGAAGATGTCGGCTATCCAGACGATATTTTCATCTAAAATTCTATTATTTGTAATAATAGTTTGCAAAAACGAAAAAAAGTGTGTATCTTCGCAACGCGAAAATATGCACTTTTTCTATGAAAAATATACGTAACTTCTGTATCATCGCCCATATCGACCACGGCAAGTCAACTCTGGCAGACCGTCTGCTGGAGTGTACCAAGACGGTAGCCGAGCGCGATATGCAGGCGCAGATTCTCGATAACATGGATCTGGAGCGCGAGCGCGGCATTACCATCAAGAGCCACGCCATCCAGATGGATTATAACTACACTCCTCGCGAACTTAACGAGGAGGAACAGGTGATGCACGTCGGAAAACAGCAGGAAGCTGGCATGTACGTGCTCAACCTCATCGATACTCCGGGTCACGTGGACTTCTCATACGAGGTGTCACGTTCCATCGCCGCTTGCGAAGGCGCTCTGCTCATCGTCGACGGTACCCAGGGCATCCAGGCGCAGACCATCTCCAACCTCTACATGGCCATCGACCATGGATTGGAGATCATCCCGGTCATCAACAAGTGTGACCTCGATTCTGCTATGCCAGAGATGGTCGAGGATGAGATCATCGAGCTCCTTGGCTGTGACCGTTCTGAGATTCTCCGTGCTAGCGGCAAGACCGGCATGGGTGTGCCAGAGATCCTCGAAGCCATCGTAGAGCGCGTCCCTGCTCCTGTCGGCGACCCAGAGGCACCACTGCAGGCGTTGATCTTCGACTCGGTCTTCAATTCTTATAAAGGTGTCATCGGCTATTTCAAGATTGTCAACGGCAAGCTCAAGAAAGGCGACAAGGTCAAGTTCGTCAATACCGGTTCTGAGTACGATGCTGACGAGGTCGGTATCCTCCGCATGGACATGGAAGCCCGTCCTGAGGTCGGCTGTGGCAACGTAGGATACATCTGCTCTGGTATCAAGACCTCTACCGAAGTGAAGGTCGGCGACACCATCACCCATCAGGCACGTCCTTGCGACAAGGCCATCGCTGGCTTCGAGGAAGTCAAGCCAATGGTCTTCGCTGGCGTCTACCCGATCGATCCTGAGGATTATGAAGACCTCCGTGCTTCTCTCGAAAAACTGCAGCTCAATGACGCTTCCTTGAGCTTCATGCCAGAGTCTTCGCTGGCACTCGGCTTCGGTTTCCGTTGCGGTTTCTTGGGACTCCTCCACATGGAGATTATCCAGGAGCGCCTCGGCCGTGAGTTCAACATGGACGTCATCACCACCGTACCTAATGTATCTTATAAGGTGTTCGACAAGCATGGCGTTGAGACCGAGATCCATAACCCATCGGGCATGCCAGACATCATGACCATCGAGCACATCGAGGAGCCATTCATCCGCGCTACCATCATTACTCAGACAGAGTACATCGGTGGTATCATGAAGCTTTGTCTCGACAAGCGTGGCGTCCTCGTGGAGCAGAAATATATCTCGGGCAATCGCGTAGAGATCTACTTCGACCTGCCACTCGGTGAGATCGTCATCGACTTCTACGACAAGCTCAAGTCCATCTCTAAGGGTTACGCTTCGTTCGACTATTATATCCACGACTTCCGACCATCGAAGCTCATCAAGCTCGACATCCTGCTCAATGGCGAACAGGTCGATGCGCTCTCTACCCTCACCCACGTCGACAACGCCGAGCGCTTCGGTCGTCGTATGTGCGAGAAGTTGAAAGAGCTCATCCCACGCCAGCAGTTCGACGTAGCCGTCCAGGCTGCTATCGGTGCGAAGATCATCGCACGAGAGACCATCAAGCAGGTACGTAAGGACGTGACCGCCAAGTGTTACGGTGGTGACGTCAGCCGTAAGCGCAAGTTGCTCGAAGCACAGAAGCGAGGCAAGAAGCGTATGAAGCAGATCGGTAAGGTGGAAGTACCACAGACGGCGTTCCTTGCAGTACTGAAGCTCGACTAAGAGACCCTCCCACTACCCCTCCACAAGGGAGGGGAGTAGAATGTCCTCCTAATTCCTCACTCCCCACTCCTAACTCCTCACTAAATAATGATTCGCCACAGAGCTCAACGCAACCAGACCCTGACACTCAGCGACACTGAGCGCCATGAACTGTCTGCGCAGTTGATGTTCCTGAAGGAATCAGTTACGAAAGAGGAGATTGAGGACAAGGTGCTTTGTCAGGACATCCTGAAGGCGCTACCACAGATGCCCGAGGCTTGTGCAGACCTGCTGATTATCGATCCTCCTTACAACCATTCCATCTCATTCGGTTGGAGCAAGTTCAAGAAGCAGCAGAGCGACCAGTATGAAGAGTATCTCCGTAGCTGGCTGCCTCAAGCTGTAAGGTTGCTCAAATCCAACGCCTCGATCTATGTCTGTGCCGACTGGCGGTCTTCGGCCAGCGTGCAGCGTGTCTTGGAAGAAAGCGGTATCACACTGATGAATCGCATCACCTGGCAACGAGAGAAAGGACGTGGAGCCGCGCGCAACTGGAAAAACGCCATGGAGGATATCTGGTTCGGCGTCTGCAATCCGAAAGACTATTACTTCGACCTTGAAGCTGTCAAGATCCGCCGCCACGTCAAAGCGCCATACAAGCAGGACGGTCAGCCGAAAGACTGGCAGCAGAATGAAAATGGAGATAAAGTCCGCACTACCTGTCCGCCTAACTACTGGAATGACTGCGAGCCGAATAATGCCATGGACGATCTGGTAGTCCCTTTCTGGTCCATGCCAGAGAACACCGACCATCCGACACAGAAACCGGAGAAGCTCATTGCCAAACTCATCCTCGCCTCTTGTCCCAAAGGAGGATTGGTCATCGACCCCTTCCTTGGCAGCGGAACGACAGCTGTCGTAGCGCGTAAGCTGGATCGTCATTACTGTGGCATTGAACTCAATCCCGAGTACGCATGCTGGGCTCTCAAGCGTCTGGAGAAAGCGGCTACCGACACCCGCATCCAAGGCTACGAGGACGGTGTCTTCTGGGAGCGCAATGAAGGCAAAGATATCAAGAAGAAAAAGTAACTATTCATTATTAAATTATTATATCTATGGAACATGTAATCCCTGCCTGGATGCTGATTCCTTTCGTAGTGATGCTCCTCTGCATCGCTATCCTCCCTCTTACCAAGCTGGAAGAGTGGTGGGAACACAACATCCACAAGCTCTACGTATCGCTCCTCTTGGGCGTACCTGTAGGCATCTGGCTCTGCTTTAATGGCATGAGCCACGAGTTGGAGCATCAGATGATCTATGACTATGTGCCATTCATCCTCTTGCTCATGGCCCTTTTCGTCACCACTGGTGGCATCTGCATCAAGGGCGATCTCAAGGCCACACCGGCCATCAACACCACCATCCTTGGCCTGGGCTACATCCTTGCCTCGTTCATGGGTACCACGGGTGCTGCCATGCTGCTCATCCGTCTGCTCATCCAGACCATCTCTGAGCGCAAGTACAAGGTCCACACCATCATGTTCTTCATCGCTACAGTAGCCAACTGTGGTGGTCTGCTTACCCCGCTGGGTGACCCACCGTTGTTCCTCCTCTTCCAGAAGGGTGCTCCATTCACCTGGTTCATGAACCTCATGCCAGAGTGGCTCGCAGCAGGTGCTCTCCTCCTCGGCATGTACTATATGGTCGATCTCTACTACTTCAAGAAGGAGCCTATCGAGAACATCAAGGCCGACATCCGCAATCAGACCCGCATCCACGTCTCAGGCTTGCTCAACGTATTCTGGTTGCTCTGTGTCATCGCTTCGACCATGTTCATCAACGCTACTTATATCCCAGCTATGGGTGAGCATGACGCACCATTCTACCTCAAGCTCCTCCGTGAGTGGGCATTCATCGCTATCATCATCGCCAGCATGGTTACCACTAAGAAGCATACCCGCAAGGAGAACAACTTCTCTTGGACCCCAATCCTCGAGGTTGCCTGCGTATTCTGCGGTATCTTCGCTACCATGACCCCAGCGCTGATGTACCTCCAGCAGAACCCACTGCCTGTCACCGAGCCTTGGCAGTTCGTCTATTGCACCGGCTGTCTCTCTGCCTTCCTTGACAATGCTCCTACTGCTATGGTCTTCCACGCTACCGCTACCACCCTGCCTATGGGCGAAGGTGCTATCGTAGCTGGCATCAGCGAAGTGATGCTCAAGGCTATCTCTATGGGTGCTGTGTTCTTCGGAGCCCTCACCTATATTGGCAATGGACCTAACTTCATGATCAAGTCTATCGCTGAGCAGTCTGGCATCAAGATGCCATCGTTCTTCGGTTACATGCTCAAGTACTCTCTCGTATACTTCCTGCCAGTATACATCATCGTACAGCTTATCTTCTTCTAATTTAGTTAGAAAGATACTATCATATACAAAAAGAATGGCTTTGCAATTGCTGAGCCATTCTTTTTTTTCAAAATATTTGGTATTTTCAATATTTATTTTTATATTTGCCCCCGAAAAATCACACTTCGATCAAAGAAACTCTATGGACTTCAACTCATATTGGGCCTCCCCTTTAGTATATACTTTTCTGCTGATCATTTTCTTCATCAACGACTCTCTGAGTAAGCAGCTCAATACATCTGTCGAGAGGGCCTTCCGTCTCATGACACTTTGGGTAATCTTCTTCTGCCTACAGGATTGTGTATGGGGATTATTTGATAGTGGGCTCATTCACAACGATCAGTGGTTCTTTGGCTCCTCTACGGTTTTCCATTTGTCCACCGTCATCACCACCTTCTTCTGGTTATACTTTGTCCTTGCCTATCTCCATGTCCAGCCCAAGAGGCGCAATATCTATCTTCTGCTCGATGCTATAATCATCGTGTTCGAAGTCGTACTCGTTGTCTGCAACTTCTTTACCCCGACGCTATTCTCCATCGTTGATGGCACCTATGTGACAGAATACTTCCGATTGTTCACATTCATCAACCAGTACGTCATTTATCTGGGATCAGGAATAATTACCCTGCTTTTCATGACGGGCATTCTGGTCCGCAGCAAGCAAGATCAGCAAGAAGGCTATCTCACGGTATTTGTAGCATCGATGGCTCCTATCCTGCTGGGAATCTTCCAGTTGCTTTACCCCAATGCACCGTTCTATAGCCTCGGATACTTCCTGGCTTGCTATCTCGTGCATATCTTCATCATTGCCAAAGACCGTGAAGATGCCAACAAAGCCACCATCTTCCAGTCTATCTCGAAGACCTACTACTCCATGCACTTAATCGACCTTGAGAAAGACAAGGCCACCAGATACATTGAGTCACCTATCCTCTCAGGCCTCATTAAAGAATCGAAAAGTGCTCAGGAGATGATCAATCGCGTGGTCATGGGGACTTCCAATGATGATTATCGACAGCTGATGCTCGATTTCGTCGATTTCTCAACCCTTTCGGAGAGAATGGTAGGGAAACCCTTGATCTCTTGTGAGTTTGTCGGTCGCAACTACGGTTGGACGCGTCTCTCATTCGTCTCGGTTGAGCAAGAAGGCGAGCAGCAGAAGCAGGTAATGGTCTATACTCAGATCATTGACAATTCTAAACGTCAGGAGATTGAGCTCATCTTCAAGTCAAACAATGACGAGCTCACGGGTCTCTATAACCGTGCAGCCTTCGAGAACGAGATCAAGAAACAGCCTGAGACCAGCACCGATGACTCCCTGGTACTTGTTGCTATGGACATCAACGGTCTAAAGCAGGTCAATGATACCTTCGGCCATGCTGCAGGCGACGAACTGATCATCGGTGCAGCCACTTGCATGAAGCGGAGCTTCAGTCCTTATGGCAAGATCTTCCGCACTGGTGGAGACGAATTCTTCGCCATTATCAATGCCAGCCAGACCCAGATTGAAACCGTCCTGCGCGACTTTGAGGAATCGACTCTCGTTTGGCATGGACAAATGAACGACTCGCTGGCAGTCTCCTTTGGTAGCGTTACCCGCAAGGATGTCAAGGACGGACAGATCCGCGAGATGATCACACTGGCCGACGAACGCATGTACAAACACAAGGCCGAGTACTATCGCAAGAAGGGTGTGAACCGCCGTGGACAACGTGATGCGCACATTGCTCTCTGCGCACTCTATACCAAGATACTCAAGATCAATCTGTCTGACGACAGTTTCCAGATTATCAATATGGAGATCAACGAGAAGTCTGCACAAAAAGGCTATGCCGAACATATCTCCGACTGGCTACATAACTTTGGCAAGGCTGGCATGGTGCATCCTGATGATCTCTCCGAGTATCTGCGACAGACCTCTGTCGATTATATCAAGGACTACTTTACCACCGGCAAGACTTCCCTGCATATCATTTATCGCAGAAAGATTGATCAGACCTTCAAGCAGGTAATGATGGAGATCGTCCCAACCAATGACTACACTCTGGACAATCAGACATTCTACCTCTATGTAAAGAATATTGATAACTAAACACGGGAAATCAACATTTGGAACCAATTGATGGTATTCACGACAAAGGCATCTCTTCTACGGTACAGTGGAAGAGATGCCTTCATCTTGTCATCCTCTACACGGTACGGTGGAGGAGATGCCTTCGTCTCGGCATCCTCTACACTGTACAATGGAGGAGATGCCTAAGCCTCGGCATCCTCTACACCGTACAGTGGAGGAGATGCAATAATCGTGGCATCCTTTACACGGTACCGTAGAAAGGATGCCACGATCAATTTATGGTTAGCTGATTAGCCGATACCGAAGATAGCCTTGAGGGTATTGTCGATACCAGAGAAGCCCATGAAAGCCATAGCGAGGAGACCAGCGGTAATGAGAGCAATAGGGGTTCCCTTCATGCCCTTAGGAAGGCTGGTGATCTCGAGCTGCTCGCGGATACCTGCGAAGAGGACCATAGCGAGAGTGAAGCCGAGAGCGGTAGCTACAGCGTATACTGCTGACTCAAGGATGTTGTACTCGAAGTTGATGACGTTGATAGCGACACCGAGGATGGTACAGTTGGTAGTGATCAATGGGAGGAATACGCCGAGAGCTGCATAGAGCGATGGCATAGACTTCTTGAGGATGATCTCGACCATCTGTACGAGAGCTGCGATGACGAGGATGTAGACGATGGTCTGCATAAACTCGAGGCCTGCAGGTACGAGGATGCCGTAGTAGATAGGATAAGTCACCAAGGTGGCAATGAGCATAACGAATGCTACTGCCATACCCATGCCTGCTGCAGTGTCGATCTTCTTAGATACACCGAGGAATGGACAGATACCGAGGAACTGTGCCAAAACGATATTGTTAACAAATATCGCGGCAATGATCATAATAATATAACTCATAATTCCAATTTACAATTTAACGATTTACAATTTACGATTGAAATCACTTGTTAAAAATTTTGTTGAAGATAGCACTCAGATAACCGAGGGTAAGGAATGCACCTGGAGCGAGGACGAAGGTGAGAGCACCATAGTTCTCAGGGAAGAGTGGCAATCCGAACACTGCACCCGTGCCAAGGATCTCGCGGCAAGCACCGATGATGGTGAGTGCTACGGTGAAGCCGAGGCCGATGCCGATACCGTCACATGCAGAATCGAGCGCGCCATTCTTAGCGGCAAAAGACTCTGCACGACCGAGTACGATACAGTTTACAACGATCAATGGGATGAACAGACCGAGCTTAGCGTCAACCTCAGGCAAATAAGCCTTCAGACAGAGCTGAACGACAGTTACGAAGCCTGCGATAACGACGATGTAGCATGGGATATGTACTTTATCAGGAATGAAACCCTTGATCAAAGAGATTACGATGTTTGAGCAGATGAGTACTGCCATGGTGGCAAGACCCATCGACATACCGTTGATGGCCGAAGAGGTAGTACCCAGGGTAGGACACATACCGAGGAGCAATACAAATGTAGGATTCTCCTTAATGAGGCCGTTGATAATAATACCGAGTTTACTCATATTATATAATATATAGAGGTAAAACACTTTACTTGGCCTCAGCGGCTGCGGCCTTGCACTTATCACACTTCAAGCTGTCTGGCTTGGTACACTGAGCAGGATCCTCTCCGCAGCAGTCTTCACCCTCCTGGCAAGATGCAGCAGGAGCAGTAGCCTGCTGAGTAGCAGAAGTAGCAGCATCGACTCCTGCGACAACGCTGTATGCCTGAGCTACAGCATCGAGGAATGCACGAGAAGAGATGGTAGCAGCGGTGATAGCATCAACTTCGCCACCGTCCTTGCTGACGGTCAGGTTGTTCTTGCCAGGGTTCTTACCGATGACGTCACCCTTAGCACCCTTCTGGAACCAGTCAGGCATCTTAGAACCGAGGCCTGGGGTCTCAGCGTGGTTGAGGACAGCATAACCAGAGATGTTCTTCTCAGCGTCGAAACCGATCATAACGGTTACCTTGCCACCGAAACCATTCTTGGTGATGGCCTGTACGGCGCAACCTACCTGCTGACCGCCCTTCATGACTGGGAATACGGTAGCAGCCTCGCCATTGGTAGAAGTAGAGGTTGTAGCCTCGCCTACAGCATCAAACTCAGGAGCAACGGCCTTGATAGCCTCGGTCTGAGCAGCAGCAGTAGCCTGTGCGATAGGATCGGCAGTAACCATTGCCACAGCACCGAGCAAGCCACCTACAACAACAGTGATCACTGTCAATGACAGGAACATGTTCATCAATGAATTTTCAAGCTTTGCCATAGTAGTGATTACTTTTTAACAACGCCAAAACGCTGTGGTTTTACATAGGTGTTGAGCAAAGGTACGAAGGCGTTCATGATGAAGATTGCGAACGACATACCTTCTGGGTAAGCACCGAAACGACGGATCACGATAGTCAGGAAACCGATGCAGACACCGTAGATGAGCTGCGAGCGTGAGTTCATTGGAGAAGTCACATAGTCGGTAGCCATGTAGATAGCACCAAGCATCATGCCACCGCAAAGGAGCTCAGTAACGGCAATCTGGAAGTCGAAACCATAGAACAGGAAGCCAAATACGAGTGATGAGAGGAGGATAGACACTGGGATGTGCCAGGTAATGGTCTTGCGGATAAGCATGTAAACAAAACCGATGAGCAGTGCAATGGCTGAGATCTCACCCATTGAACCGCCGGTAGTACCTACGAGACAGTCGATCATGTTAGGGAGTTCTACGTTAGCGCCATTAATGTACTGACCGATGACTGCGAGTGGAGTTGCACCAGTAGCGACATCAGCGTAACCAGCCTCAACAGGCCAGGTGGTCATCTGTACTGGATAAGCCACAAGGAGGAAGATACGACCGGTGAGTGCAGGGTTGAAGATGTTCTGACCCAAGCCACCGTATGACATCTTGCCGATGCCGATAGCTACGAGAGCACCGATGATGATGATCCAGAGAGGAAGATTGCTTGGCACATTGAAAGCCAGGAGCAGACCGGTGAGGACTGCAGAGAGATCGCAGATGCTTGGAGTCGTCTTCATGACGAACTTCTGAATCAGGAACTCGAAAAGCACACAAGCACATACGGCAGTGAGGGTAACGATGATGGCACCCATGCCGAACTGGTAGAACGACCAGAGCAGTGCAGGACAGAGGGCAATGATCACCTGAAGCATGCACTTCTGGGTGCTGTTGCCGCTATGTACGTGCGGAGACAATGAGACGTTTAACTTATTCATTATATAATAAGAATTACTAATTACGAATTACAAGATTACTTCTTTGCTTCTGCAGCAGCCTTAGCAGCATCGGCCTTGGCCTTAGCCTCAGCAGCACGAGCGCGAAGGATACCCATTACCTTTGGCTTACCCTGACGGATCCAGTCGAGCAATGGACGGTTAGCAGGACATGAGAACTGGCAAGAACCGCACTCGATACAGTCGTATACGCGCTCCTCCTCAGCCTTGTCGAGCATGTTGAGTTCAGAATACTTAGCCAGGAAGTTTGGCTGAAGGCCCATAGGACAAGCATGTACACACTTGGCACACTTGATACAAGGACCAGCGGCCTTACGGCGAGCCTCCTCATTCTTCATGATCAGGATGCCTGAGCAACCCTTGACCATATAAGAATTGGTGTCTGGCATTGCCTTACCCATCATAGGACCACCAGAGATGATCTTACCGGTATCCTCAGGAACGCCACCAGCAGCAGCGATGAGGTCAGCGACAGGAACGCCGAGACGAGCCAGGAAGTTAGATGGCTTCTGGACAGACTTACCAGTGACAGTAACGACACGCTCGATGAGTGGCTTGTTCTTCTGGACAGCCTCGTAAACTGCGAATGCGGTACCAACGTTCTGAACAAGTGCACCAGTCATGATTGGCAGGCCACCAGAAGGAACCTCTGCACCGATGACAGCGTTGATCAACTGCTTCTCACCACCCTGTGGGTACTTGAGCTGAAGAGGAACGATCTCGATCTCTGGGAAGCCCTTAGCAGCAGTCTCGGTCATGAGCTTGATAGCATCTGGCTTGTTGGCCTCGATACCTACGTAAGCCTTTTTGACACCCATAGCCTTCTCAAGGATCTGCACACCGATGAGGATCTCCTCAGGATGAGCGAGCATGAGCGAATGGTCAGAGGTGAGGTAAGGCTCGCACTCTACAGCGTTGATGATGACGCACTCAGGCTTAGCAGTTGGAGGTGGAGCGAGCTTGACCTGTGTTGGGAAGGTTGCACCACCCATACCTACGATACCCATGGCCTTGACGCGGTCGATGATCTCCTGCTTCTCGAGCTTGATCTCACGGACGATATCCTTTGAGCGGTCGATGCTCTCCTCCCACTCATCACCTTCTACCTTGATGAAGACTGCAGGTACCTTCTTGCCGGTAGCATCCTCTACGAGATCTACTTTATCGACAGTACCAGAGACAGAAGAATGAACGAAAGAAGAAAGGAATCCGCCTGGCTCACCAATAGGAGTACCTACCTTCACTTTATCGCCCTTAGCGACGATAGCCTTTGACGGAGCACCCAGGTTCTGTGCCATTGGGATGGCAACGACTACAGGAACTGCAGCCACCTCGATAGGCGCCTTGTCAGAAAGCTTATTTGCGGCGGGATGAACACCACCGAGTTTGAAAGTCTTCATTATCTTGCGAAATTACTAATTACTAAATATGAATTACTGCTGTTCCTGCTGTGCAGCAGCTGGAGCAGCGGCAGGAGCAGCCTGCTGTGCTACAGGAGTAGTCTCAGCAGCGGCCTTGGCAGCGGCAGCAGCCTCAGCAGCAGCTTTCTTCTCAGCCTCCTTCTTTGCCTTGAGCTTGTCAACGACAACCTGAACGGCAGGAGTGCAGTGGATAGCACCTGTTGGACACTCGCTTACACACATGCCACAAGCCTTACACTTCTCAACGTCGATGTAAGCCACGTTGTTCTCAACAGTGATTGCCTCAAACTTACAGGTCTTCTGGCACTTGCCACAACCGATACAAGCGCTGGCACAAGCCTTACGAGCTACAGCACCCTTGTCCTTGTTGATACAAGATACCCAGACGCGCTTAGGCTGGTTAGACTTCATAGAGGTCTTCTTACGGAGCTCAAGCACGATCTTTGGACAAGCCTTAGTACAAGCACCACAAGCTACACACTTGTCCTCGTCAACCTCAGGGAGACCGGTCTCAGGATTCATGTGGATAGCATCGAAGGTACAAGCCTTCACACAGTCGCCAAGACCGAGACAGCCGAATGCACAACCAGTCTCACCAGCGAAAGTAGCAGCAGCTACAGCACAAGACTTGGCGCCATCGTAGCTGGCAGTCTTAGGACGGCAGGCGATTGAACCATTGCAGCGTACGACTGCAACCTTTGGTTCAGCAGCACCTGCCTCAACGCCGAGGACCTCAGCCACCTTAGCCATGCAGTCAGCACCACCTACAGGACAGAGCAGAGAACCGAGCGAATTGCTGGCATCACGCTCCTTGACGCAGGCATCGGCCATACCATGGCAACCAGGGAAGCCACAGCCACCGCAGTTAGCGCCTGGCAGCAACTCCTCCACCTGACCCACTCTAGGATCTTCATAGACATAGAACTTCTTGGCCACGAAATAGAGGACCAGAGAGCCTATGACTCCAATCGCACCAAGTACGATAAGAGAAACTAAAATAAGATTCATAATGTTTTGTATAATATTGATGATTGTTTATTTTTCAGTTCCATGTGCTCATGCCACACTCCTCCTGATCGTAAATACCACTTTTCTGTTGAGCTTATCTCTCTGCAGGAAAAGGGCAACATAATAGATGGCTAATACGCCGAGGGTAATCAGACAAGCTAGCATCTCACCCGTCAAAGGGACTGCTACAAAAAGTACGATAAAAGCCAATATCAATGGCACCATAAAGGCCAGCACTACAGCCGACCATGCCATCTCGTTGCTCACGATGATATTCACCTTTTCGCCTACACTGTATTCCACGCCTTCACTATCGGCCACAACAACCTTCTCCGCCTGATCCTGACTGGAGCAAATACCCTTGGCATGGCATCCTGAACAAGCGGAACTCTGAATAAAGCATACGGTCACCTTGTGGCCTTCTACTTTGATAACACGGCCATCGTGTGTAATATTTTTCATCTATAAGATTGACTTGCGGGATAAGAAAAGCGCTTCAAATTTGGTGCAAATTTAATAATTTTTGCCGAAATAATAGTATTTTTGAGTACAAAAAATGCTATTTTATGTTATAGACCCATAAAAAATGAGAGATTTGTACCTAAAAGTGGGGATTTTTTACTAATTTTGCATCCCAGAAGACGTAATAACAAGGCCTCTTCTGATAAATCAGATGCTAAAAAAACTCTTTATATCCGGACTTGCGCTGACCACAGCATGCTGTAGTTGCAGCAAGTCATCGACCTCCTCAAGCGATACAGGAACGGCTCAGACAACCACGACTCAGGCGGCCTCTTTGCCTCAGTTCTGCGCCGACTCTGCGATGCTCTACGTCAAGCAGCAGCTCGACTTCGGACCTCGTGTTCCTGGCACAGAAGCGCAGCAGCAATGTGGGTCCTGGCTTGAAAACGAGCTCGTCCGTCATGGTGCCAATGTCAAGGTACAGCGCACCGAGGCCACCTCTTATGATGGCAAGAAACTGCCAGTCATCAACATCGTCGGCAGCTACAATCCTAACGCCAAGATGCGCGTCCTGCTCATCAGTCACTGGGACTGCCGCCATGTGGCTGACAACGATCCGGATCCTGCCAAGCGTCAGCAACCTGTCGATGGTGCCAACGATGGTGCCAGCGGCGTAGGCGTCTTGCTCGAAGTGGCTCGTCTGGCCAGCCAGAAACAGCCTCTGATGGGTATAGACATCTTCCTGACCGACGTCGAGGACTATGGCGCTCCAGACGACTGGAAAGGCTCACACGACGAGAAATGGTGGGGCATGGGAACACAGCTCTGGTGCAAACAGGCCGTACAGGAAGGCTATCGCGCCCAGTATGGCATCCTCCTCGACATGGTAGGTGCTCCTGACGCTACGTTCTATCGCGAATACTACAGTGACCGATATGCTTCGACCTACGTCGACCAGATCTGGCGCACCGCAGCCGACCTCGGTTACAAGAATCTTTTCATCAACCAGCGCGGGGGCGGCATCACCGACGACCATGTCTTTGTCAATCAAATTCTTGGTCTCCCTACCGTCGACATCATCGACACCCGTATGGACAAAGATGGCACGTTCTATCCATACTGGCATACGACCGGCGATACGCTCGACAAACTCTCTGCTGAGACACTACAGAAGGTTGGCAACTTGCTAGTCAAACTGCTGTGGTAACGTCCCTTTTACTCCTTTTTTACTACCCTTTTACTACCCTTTTACTACCCTAAAATAAAATGACTATCAACGACATTCAGGACCAGATCATTGATGACTTCTCAGCCTTCGATGACTGGATGGACAAATATCAGATGATCATCGAGATGGGCAACAATCTGGAGCCTCTCGACGAGAAATACAAAACCCCACAGAACCTCATCGAAGGTTGCCAGAGCCGTGTATGGCTACAGGCTGACTTTGACGAAGAGACCAAGACAATCCACTTCACGGGCGACAGCGATGCCGTCATCGTCAAAGGTCTCGTCAGCCTCGTGATCCAGGTGCTCAGCGACCATACTCCTGACGAGATTCTGGCTTCGGATCTCTACTTCATCGAGCAGATCGGTCTCAAGGAGAACCTCTCTCCTACCCGCTCGAACGGATTCCTGTCGATGATCAAGCAAATGCGCATTTATGCACTGGCTTTCAAGGCCAAAAATTAAGTATATTATGAAACGTTATTTTCTCCTTATCGCTCTTGCCTTAGGTTGCGCCGCAGCCACTCAGGCTCAGATTACTGCACCAATACAGGAAGCTCAGGCTCCTTCAGAAAATCCTGATGCCAAATACCTCGTCCCTCTGCCATTAGAGCCAACAGGACAGGTATATCTGGAGCGCGAAATCGCCTTACCAGAAGGTGCAAACACCGAAGAGACCCTCTCTAAATTGAAGGAATGGATGGATCGTTGCATGAAGGACTCTCGCATCATCAGCAGCATTCCTGTTGAAACCGACATACCGAATACCCTCCAGATGATGGTCAACCAGGAGATCATCTTCTCTCAGTCGTTCCTTGCCCTCGACAATGGACAGTTGAACTATCTTCTGCAGGTCGGTATCAAGGACGGAAAGATCAACTTGCAGATGCGCCGCATCAGCTTCCGTTACAACGGTGATAACCCAGATCGCAAGATGCTCCGTATCAGCGCAGAAGAATATATCGCAGACAAGGTAGCACTTAACAAAAAAGGAGACAAGATCCTCCGCGCTTTCCGCAAGTTCCGCGTCAAGACCGTCGATCTTATCGATGAATACGAATCATCGCTCAAGATGGCCTTCTGGCTCAAGTAATTCGTAATTTGTAATTAGTAATTATTCCCAATGTGGATTATACTCGCATTCATCTCAGCTATGCTGCTGGGATGCTATGACGTCTGTAAAAAGGTATCGTTAAAAGACAACGCGGTCATCCCCGTCCTGTTGCTCAATACCGTATTCTGCTCGCTCATCTTCCTGCCCCTGGTCGTCTTCTCGGCCACTGGCAGTATAGATGCGGGCAGTTTGCTGTATATCCCTCCTATCGAAGACGCCAGCATACATATATATATTATAGCTAAGTCGGCCATCGTGCTGGCATCGTGGATCTGCGCTTATTATGGTCTGAAGCACCTGCCATTGACCATCGCTTCGCCGATCAATGCCACTCGTCCGATCCTTGTCTTGCTCGGAGCTATCTTCATCTTCGGTGAGAAGCTGAACGCGTGGCAGTGGGCCGGCGTGCTTATCTCCATCCTGGCCTTCGCAATGATCAGTCGCAGTGGCAAGAAAGAAGGTATCTCGCTCAAAAGCAGCATCTGGATCTGGATGGTCATTGCCGGCACCATCTTCGGTGCTATCTCTGGTCTCTACGACAAGTTCCTGGTGGGCGATCCACAAAATGGCCAGGGTCTTTTCGGACTCTGGCCAAACCGCGGTTTTAATAAGATGATCATCCAGTCGTGGTATAACTTCTATCAGGTACTGATGATGGGTATCGTCTGCCTCATCTGCTGGGCACCCGCGCGTCATCGCCTCAAGCACCCATTCCACTGGAAGTGGCAGATCCCGCTGATCTCCATCTTCCTCTCCGTGGCTGATTTCTGTTATTTCTACGCGCTCTCCTATCCCGATGCACTCATCTCCGTCACCTCGCTCGTCCGCCGCTCCAGTGTCCTCGTGAGCTTCTTGTGTGGCTGGATCCTTTTCAAAGAAAAGAACATCAAATCCAAAGCTGTCGACCTCCTCTTCGTTATCATCGCCATGGCGCTGTTGTGGATCGGATCGCAGAGATAAAAAAATCTATGATACAAACAAGGGGTGAACAAAACGTTCACCCCTATATTATTAATATACCGAAGGATAGCTAGCCGGTTGCGACTCATAATAATGTCCGCTAAGATGAGACTTCATTGTGAAATAAACGTTCTCACTTGTTAGCGCACCCGTCCAACTATATATTATACCATTAAGTGAAGGTGAGGAGGAATCTGCATCCGCTGAATTTCTAGTCCCCACAAATGCTGATTTGATAATTTCAGAGGAAGTTTTGCCCAAAGATGGATAACCAACTGCCTGACCACTATCTGGAGAAATACCAAGTTCTCCTGCCTTTGACTTATCAAAGAAACATCCATAGATCGATCCAGTACGAGCCACAGCAGCTACACCATAAGCAGTTCCACTGCCACCCTTGGTAATCTTACCCATATTATAGCATGCCACGATTGCCGCGTTGGTTCCCGTATTGCTACCTACTAATCCGCCAACATTACCAGAACCTTTGACGTCACCGATATGATAACAAGCAAACAACAGACCATTGTTTGTACCCACAAGACTTCCGACAGGGACAGTACTTGTACTATTTACATTTCCATCAACTTTACACGCACTCATCACACCACTATTCGTTTCCGCTAGTCCTCCATTATCATTAACCTCAATGACTTTATTAAGAATAAGCTGACATACAGAAGCCTTAGGACCTATATTGATAAAGAAAGACTTACCATAAAGGCGAGATATATAACGATCGCCTGC
This sequence comes from Bacteroidales bacterium, assembly GCA_045600445.1. Taxonomy (GTDB): domain Bacteria; phylum Bacteroidota; class Bacteroidia; order Bacteroidales; family UBA3663; genus Liminaster. Next base: position 35,878 of record JAZRXZ010000021.1, read on the forward strand.
AAGGAAGGCGCCATTAAAAGGATTATCGTTATCACCAATTCCTGTCCATTCGATTTCTACAGCACCATTATTATCTTTATCAGCCACGCCCTCTGCTGTCAATTCTTTCTTCGTCTTATCCGATGATTTTTGTAATGTCAAACCAGCATCAAGCTTGATATAATAATTTTCAAAACTGAACCCAGAAGAAACATTGAGTGTCGTCTTATCAGAACCTGCAGGGGAGCTCTTCACCTGAACAGAACTTCCTCTTGACGTATTACCTTTTACCTCGTATGCAAACGAGAGAAGTTGCTTAGCTGTACTGATCTGGAAAGGATCAGACTCAGACCCGGTATGACCATAAACATCCTTTATCGTTCCATCGTCCTCCACATAAAGCCAAGTTGCATCATCGATAGTAGCTTTTGCATCACCCATAATAGTAATACTGTCACGACTATTTGTCGTCAAAAACGTTGATTTTTTAGACAGATTACCCTCATCTGGATTGTCTTGTAATTCCCAAGACATATATTCTGCGCCTACTGTAATCTTCTCATTTTTATGATTCAAAGCAATAGTAATAGAGGTGCAATATCCAGCACGGAAATTGGCTTCAGATAAAGTAGCAGAATATGTTTTTACCAGAAGTGAAGATGCAGGATTAAGTGGATCTGGATAACTAACTTTGAAAGAAATTGGCACATTATAAGTTCCTGGCACATTAATTCCATAGAATGTAAATGTTCTACTCGAACCAGTACCAACACCATCAGGATGTGGTTGCCAAAGCTTCATTTGCTTCTTCTGATCCCAAACTCCTGTAATTATATTTTGAGCATCACTTACTGTAAGAGGCTCAACACCGAAACCACTCTGATTCCATTTATACATTACTGGCTGATCATCTAATACAAGATCATAAACCTTAGAAGATGCATCATGATCACTATCACTAGTAGAAAATCCTGTAATAGAAACAGTAACACGAACACTGGCAAGTGCATGATGACACACAATATCAGCTACTGGCTCACCATTTTCATTCTTGATCTCGGTATCGTAAGTCAAAAGTAAATCTTCCTTCCGAAGGTTTTGAGGAATAGCGCCCCCTTCAATGGTTTCAGTTTGACTATAATCGATCAGCTCATCTATATTTGAAGGATCTCCAATAGAACCGAAATATATATCTGATCCATCAACAGTCTTTCTTTCCCAATCGAAGTTCTTTTCATTTATATCTGTCGTCTCAGGATCGTCTTCCGTCACAGCAGCTTCTGTGGTCTTATGTGGCAAGCAATAACCTATAAAAGTATGACCGCTTGCGCCATCACTCCAATATATTTTCGTTGAGCCACTATTACTCCATGATCCATTATCATGACTGAATTTTATCTCATCATAACTATATTGAGGCAATGGGAAAAGAGTACGACAAATCTTGGTAAATACCAACTGGTCATAAGGACCGAAAGATGTGCGGCCAATAGAATCAGCCAGAAGTGCAGGGAAGACACCAGTTGGCTGAGAAGCACGAGTTTCTTCTGTACCATTTTCAATAGACACACGAAGACCTGCCAATTCTATTGGATTGGCATCCTGCTCTATCTGAGAATTCAGAATATCTTCACTAGAACACGCTGCAGACAGCAATGTAAATACAGACAAGAATATAGAATATCTTTTTTGCATACTGTTCAATTTCGTCATGGATTAACCGTCTGCGAATCCTTCAAATTCACGTTGAGAGTATAGAGGGTTCCAGCTTCAAATTTTTTTTGATTCCATTCGATGCTGTAACGCTGCTTGCCATCACGCACCCAGATTTCTGGGGTTGAGGTAAGGACACAAGGTGGGACGATAAGGCGATATGTCTTTGTGGCGGTTTTCAATGCTTTATATACCCCCGTGTTTGGGATAACGTCAGCCTCTGAATATGCCTTACCATAAGTTCCATTACTACATGCATGAAGATTGTTACCGGACATTGGATACGCAAAAGCTCGACCTTTATTACTATCAATAGTACTCTTCGTATTAAAATCATTCACGCCGATACCGATAACAGATCCATTGAGTTCATAATCACACGAATTCTTTTCTCTATAGCCAAATCGGGAGTTAACCTTACTCTTCAATGCATAATAATCACCTACGACCACTTCCTGCTGATCGATGTCCGGCATGCCTTCAAGTGTCAGGATGGCATTATCTGATATCGAAATATCGCTGTCATCAATAGTAAACTCAATGCAAGCCATTACGTGCTTAAAAGTCAATTTCACATTCCATGAGCCCGTCTGCATAAACTGCTGAGCCCACAGTAAGTCACTAGCTTTATAGTTTTCAGGCTTACTCTGATCGGCATGAAATACATGGCAATACTGTATTACCTCACCGGCAGGACTTCTAAAAGATTTCTCTTCACTCCAGGTGCTAGCCATAAAGACATAAGGAGTCTGCTGAGCTTGGTAATAACTTGCTGGATTCGGACTACCACTATAACTATAAGTACCATTGATATCGCACTTATCAGACGAAGTCAATGGAGTCCAACTTCCCCCCGACCTTTTCAACAAATAAAACGCATCATAGGAATTGCTATAAGTCGTTTCTCCATATTCTGCGGTACTGCTATTCAAAAATGGACAAATAATCTTCAATCGAATCCAATCTCCATCATTGAAGCCAGTTCCTTGCAAGCGAGCATCTGCGTCAGCTCGCGTCAAGGTCTCGCCTTCAAAAGGCGCGACCTCTGTTTCGAACGTCAGTTCTTGTTTCTGTTCGGCAATCTCTTCTAAACTATCATAACTGCATGTACAGAACAATAGCGAAGAACAAATATATAAATAATGAGAATATTTCATCTTCATTTTTTTTGCTTCAGATTAGTTATTCTGCTTCAGAGGATCTTTCTCTCCGGTAATATCCAGCACGCCTGTTACCAGCAGCGGGAACAGATTTTTGTAACCAATATCACTGATAGAATACATTGCATTAATTTTATGATTCTGATTATGCAACTTGTACTCATGATTGGTAGCTACCGAAAGTGCATTGTATTTTGCAATAGCATAATTCATTGCTTTCCAAGGGGCAATACCATAAAACTCCTCTTTCATCAAATCACTGGTCAGCTGGTTAAAAGACACATCATCAGCCAAAAGATTATCGAGCTTTGCTTTCAGCACATAATCATGCGCACCACGAATGTATTGCTGTGGCAGGTAAGTAATAACCTTATTGTTTTTATCTTTATAGGTAGGGACACTGGTTCCATTTTTCAAAAAACCAACTGCTCTTGTATCAAGCGAAGGCGTCTTGATAAAATAGTTACACATAAAACGAGGCGAGGTCCAAGATAAGGCAGAAATAGAAGTCTGTGGTCTAAAAAATTCAGACGTACTACTCGCGTTATACTTTCCAAGCAATGCACCACCAGCAGTATTTGAAGCAGTGCGCATACATGCCATCATCACCAGATTGTCAGACTCACCCACGAGTGCCCCTCCGGCATCTCCATACTGGATACACCCGACAACATAGATTTTACCCGTCTTCAAACCAGCAGGATCCATGATGAGCTTCTCTGCAATAGGATTGGTTGTACTATATGCACTCAACGAAACTCCTGCAATACGCAAATTCTGATAGTCACTCACTTGGCCTTCTTTCAACAGCGCTGTGTTATGATAAGACTCAATATACAGATTTCGGATCTCGCCATCAGTCATATAGCCAAATAGATGCTCATCCTTCATATACACATTCTTCAATGTATGCATTTGACCATTAAAGTAACCCATAAAAGGATTATCAGCAACCTTTCCGATAGTCTCAAGCTCCCAGTCTCCAAGGTCAATATCATTCTTCAACTGCACAACGAAGTGCAATGGCAACTGCTCATCATAGAAACGATAAGCTTTATCAAGTAATTGCTCCTCAGAGTGAGCTGCAGATGTAGAAATCTGAGGATAGTAATGATTAAAGATTACATATCCTCTCTTGGCAGCATCTTCCTTAGAAATCCAAACGGTATCATTACCGGCAGCGATAGACGCAGCTGTAGCGACTTCATCATACCACCAGTAATAGCCCCCATAGTTTTTCTTTCTTCTTTGCAGTTCATTTTTATCTGTGATACCGCCATAATTTGCAGGATCATTATCAGACTTATATTCCGGATCCTTGGTCTTGTCATATTCCGGGTTAACCACGGTTCTTTGAACGCGCTTAATACCAGACGTCGGAATATTTCCATTCACCAGATTTATGAACTCAACAAAATCCTCAGGAGTAGATAGTTCGAAAATCGGGTTATAGTCCTGTCCTGCCACCTTCGATTCTCCAATAGCAGTATTGATGGCATCTGTAAACCATTCATAAGGAGTACGCACCTCATCCTTCGCAATGCTACTATCTAACAGATCAGTATCATCAAGAGACGATGTACTCCATTGCATTCCCTCTTCAATAATATCCACCTTAAACTGATCATAAAGATAACCTACACTGAAAAGATAGCTCTTTCCTGCTCCTAGAATAAGGCCATCAGGATACTTAGGCGTACCGTTTGAGTTCTTTATATCATTCAAGGAGAAAATATGTTCCTTATATTCATAGCCAGAAGTATTGCCGGCATCTCCATTGTTCACATCTCGCAAACGAATCTTAAAACGTGTCAGTGCCGGCAAAACCAACTCCTCACCACGAGTGTCAGCAGTACTCATATCGTAAGGGACTGCAAACATGTACAATCGGCCATCATTATGATTGAACTGCGGATGCTTGACCGTTGAACTGATTTCGGTTGGAGAAAGAGTATTGTAAGCGACAAGCCCGTCAGAGGTCGTTTTTTGCTCAAGAGTAGCAAAACCCTTACTTGTCGTCAAATTATTGTACAAAGTTTCCGTCATCGCATAAAGTGTACCATCTTCAATGTTTACGCCTGCAGGCATGCACATGCGGTTATACACTTCGTTAACAGCTGTACATATCGTTATTGCTCCTTCCTCGTCCAGCTTATCGTTGGTATCATTATCATTAGTATCTGCATTATCCTCCCACATATAGTCTTCCTTCGTCAAACAAATCTCTCCTCCTGCAAACTGGTTGCCAGCTTTACAGGTGAAACCAATACGACTACAAGCATGACGCAAAGTCAATGGAATACCCTGAGTTGGGCCTGATACCGTAGCCCAATTGGCAATACAGTAATCCGGATAATAATATTCTGCAGTTCCATTATTCAAATAATTGGCCAAGTTACTACGGCTCCATGCACGGAAGCGAACAGTCGAACCATTTTCCCACGTCAAAGAGTCTGCATCATTCTGTTCGAAAGGGTTACCCAACTTTTTATTTGTATCATCCCAATCTGCGCCCTTACGCTTAGGAGCTACTTTCCAGTTTCTTCCCAAAGACACTGTTGTACCAGTAGCATACTTTACATCGAAGGTATATGAACGATATGTATCCTCCGTCCATGCACCTTGACCTTCATTTGCATCCTTATCCCAATATTGGCGATAGATTACCATCAGATCACCATCATTGAAAGCACCGGTATGATTCCAGCTGGTACGAGTTACAAAATCCTCGGCCATCGAAGCATCAAAATTCACAGCTGTACCTATCAGCGCCTGCTGTTCAGGTGTCAGCAATGGCATATCAAACTCGTCCTGAGTACAAGACAAGCAAGTACCCATGATGCAGAAACTTCCTAATATATATAAATAATGTGTAAATTTCATTGTCCGTTAATATTGAGGAATTGGTACAATGTTCTCTACCTTAGTAGAACCTTCCCAGCAGTTGAAGATGTATCCAGAGACCGTAGCATTTGACTTATTGAGATCATTTCCCGTAAAAACAGCGCTTTCCGGGAAGAACTTACAACCTGCAGACAGTTTCACATTCAGTAACTCTGCACGATATCCTGCAACTGGCACCCACTTATTATTCTCTTTGTGGATGTTTGCCTCCCACTTCCAAGTCTGATTATAAATTGAAGTCTCAGTCTCTTGCTTCGTCGTGTAAAGTGCGTTCAATCCACCAAAGAGCGAGCTACCACTTGTGCGAGGAACAGCAATATATAGCGGCAAAGCTTGTGTAAATGGACTATAAGAAAAAGGCTCTGCGTCTCCCTCCCGGATATAATACAAATTAGGAGCGGCAATAACCTCTGCCAGAGTTAAATTTTTCTCAGTATAAACATCATTGTATTCTTTGATATCCTCTATAGTTATTGGGGTATATTCATCTTTATAAGTTGTGACATAACCAGGTTCTGTTATGTGGATAGTAACTCCTGATTCTGTAATATAATCCACTAAATATTGCGCATTCAGGGTATAGCACTCCTCTTCATCATAATACACAGGTACTTGAGTCTTCTCATATAATACTGGCATAATTACCTCATTATAATTTTCCCCAGTCTTTGTATAATACGATGAATAGGAGCTATAATCAGTCGTCTGAATATAATCCGTCCATTCTTCACCGACATCCGTCAGCGTAATCGTATGCCCCTGTCCATCCAGATGACCAGTGAAGATAAAATTATCAGGAAGGGACTTTGCACTGATCGTTAAATTCTTTTCTAGGATAAAGTAATCGCCATGATGAGCTCCATCTTGTGTTGCTTCAGAGAACATCTTGATCCACGTAGCGTCATCTACATACTGAGCGTATTCGTCCTCAGAATCCTTATCATAGAAATGTCCGTCAGTAACATTGTCGTGTTTTGTACCAATGCGATAAGCACGCTGCCAACTATTGCCAGCATAAGACAAAGTATTGCCATTCTGGTTATTTACGCCATAGTAGCCATCCGTACCACCTTCTTCTGTCCAGACTTCAGCACCGGAGCTATTGTAGTTTACAGCCTCCTGGTTGATACGAAGATATACGATGGTCTGGAAATTAGCATCAAGATCGAACTCAAATTTCTTATGATATGACAATCCATTGTCAAGAGTAATCTCAAAATCGATATTGTTGTTAACTGTAGCAAACTGATCTTTTGTCTTATCTCCTAAATATTCATCATACATCACGGTTGTTGCGGCCGTATAGGTCGGACGGACAATAAGATCATATACAGGAACTTTACCATACACAGTACGAACATAACCAGACTTCTCGTTTGCTGTTTTAATCTTCTGTGTTTCTGTTCCAGTTGCTTTCCCATATTCTGTATTCCAGGCTGTTTTTGCGGTAGTCCAAGGCTGCTTTGTCTCACTCTCATCATTAGCCGGGAAAATATATTGTTTCTCTGCAGTCTTATAGAACATAATGAAATGCTCCGCGTCCATCACAGTTCCTGAAGCATTTACACTTCCTCTTTCATCTACGAAATGTGGTATGGCTTTACGCGCTTCTGTCCATTGAGGAGTAAGCGTAGCATGACCAGTTTCGTCAATTGCTTCTTTAACACCATTCAAAACTTTTACATTGCAGAAGCGAATAGAGCTGTCTGTAGCATCTTCCTTTATTATTGTTCCACTTCCATCGTTAGAATAAGAATACCCCTTAATCTTGACTCCTGTCAGCTCTGGGTCAATAAGGACGTATGCAATAACACGTGCTAGACGATGTTTGAATGGCAATTTGATACGGCTGATAGTTGCATTGATGCCCCAGTTTGCTGGCATACCTAGGTAGTGCTCCAATAACGTATAGTTGGCATTTCCAGACGTTAACGATGACGGATCTTTGCTTTGGTCTATATTTAGATCTTGAGCAGTACCCTCTGCTTTAGTAATGTCCGTTAATGATACATTGGAAGTTGTCCTCTGTGCATCCTGATCTGGGTTATAACGAATCTCTGTAGGGACATATACACCCTCAAAGTAATGATATCCGTTTCCTTGCCATTGTGCAGGGGTACCACCGGTTCGATAATTAAGCGAATACTCGGCCAAGCCACTGTCTGACTTCTTAATATTACTTTCTGAATAATTGCTTCCGGCCTCAATTTGATTTAGTTTAAGTATAGCCACCTTAGGAGAACCTCCACTTATGCGATAAGTCACATCCAATCCCTTGAATAATGGTTCAAGCAACCAATCAACGGTTTCTGCATCCCTCTTAGGTTCCTCACTGGCACGAGTCTGTACAGGTTCATCTGAATTGATGGTAAGAGCTTCAGTTTCTACACCACCAATGCAGATAACGTTCGAATTATCGACAGGCTCATCCTCCACTGCAACAATATCAGTGCAGGAAGAAAAACCTCCCACAGCCGAAAGGATGCACAAGATGCTGAATATATAAACTTTAATAGGTTCCATAATTTGTATCTTCTAATGGGGCAATAGAATTCTTTCGGCCTATAATATCCTCTTCTTTCTTACCCGTCTGAATCTGACCTGCTGCATTAAGAGCCTGCCACCAATTACCTTGACATCTTACCATTGCATTAGCTAGAGCTCCAACCGTTCCATAAACAGAATATCCGATAATACCACCCCATCTAGGATGTAGGTCTTCTTCGGTATTTGTCCATGACAGCCAGCTATTACAGTCAGAAATTTCAATTTCTGGATTTACCGAGTTTTTAATAGCAGCTCCGCCAACAATTCCGCCATAATAGATCGTACCGTTAGCTGATGGTGTAATAGCATCTGCTCTGCCATGATAAGTACAACGACTGATTTTAGCAACAACAGCCGTGTTGACGATACCTCCCACGAAATAGCTTGCCTGACCTCCAGTAGTATTTGGCAAATCAATCTTTAGTTTAGCGTTACTCTCACAGTCTTCAATCGTAGCACCGCCATAAGCGTACACTACTAATCCACTCGGATTTGAAGCTTGCACAAACTTATCACTTGCCATTTTCACCTTAATACCAGAAAGCCTTCCTGACGAAACGGAATATGCTAAAGGAGCGATAGCATCTGTAAGGTCAGAGCTCTGTTCTGACTTAATATCGTTAAGGCAAACGATCGTGAGGTCATGGACATAGCTGACAATATTAGTGAATAGCATTGGAGCCTGAGATGTTCCATCAAGATAAACAGCACAGTTGTTACCATCTAATTCACAGAATACATTACCGATACCGGAGGCTGAAAGTTCTTCCGATTGCTGACCAATTGGAACGGCTGTTTCGCCTTGTCCTATTTTCCAATTATCATAGTTGACTGTAAAATCATCAGACAAACGAGCTCGCCTTGACGTACTATTATAATTAGAAGTTGTAATCAGCTCTTTCAGTTCTTCTTCACTATCTAACACATAATCATATAGTGAAGAGCCTGTACGAGCATTTGTAAAATAATCAGTTTCTGTAAATGCATTAGTAACGGAAGTCGGCCACTGGTTGCCACTTACGTTAGCTGCATTATACAAATTGCCTTCTGTCTCGCCCTTAACAGAAATGATATTATTAAAAAAAGAAGGATTTTGCAAAAGCGTTATTCCATATTCAAAAGTATTATTGGTAATCTTACCTTCTGCTTTTCCTACAATTCCGCCACCATAGACATTCTCCCCACCAGACACACGAGCATTGACCGTACACATGTCAATGACCGGCATCGTTGTTGTTATGGCACTACCACCCGCTTCTCGAGGGAATAGTGAGGTTCCTGCTATACCTCCAATATAATAATCAGAAGTCTGATCTCCTGCCGAAACAGGCATATTAGAAGTGCAGCGTAAGATATTACCCAAGTTAGCATTTACCAAACCTCCATGGGTTGCCTTGATCTGCGAGCCTTTGATATTTGCAACATTTATACGTTCAATAGAACCTGCATTTGTCGGTGCAATTGCACACTCTATGGAGTTAGTTGCATTTCTATTACCAAACTCCAAGGTACCATTGACAATTGAGCCAGAAGAGGCAATTCCGCCAGGAAAGAGCGTATGATTAACCTTAAGTGTTGCACCTGCAAGGCTCAAAGTAGCTTTAAGTTCCTTGTCAGCGATTTGAGTTATTCCACCCCAATTATCAGGATAAGCATCTTCACTGCTGCCTTGAACCTCAAGATCAATTGAGGCCGGACTGATAAACGCAATATTTCCTGGTTTATTCAACTCTTCAGAAGCCAAGAACTCTATCAAATCCTTACGGTTTTTGATACTAATTGGTTCACTTGCATGCCCATAGTCATCGCACTTAGTGATAAACGGCCAGTCTTCCCAATCCACAACGTATGCTGTGATCAGAATCTTTCGATCTCCGGTACTAAGCGTTACATCGATGACTAGATGATCACCAGCATTAAGATTATATCGAGACTTGACATTAGCCAACAAAGACTCTTTCATAGTCTCATCTTCTTCTTTCAGATAAGTTCCATATTCAGTATCGTTGGCTGCATAGAATGAGAACTTCTGATTAGACACCTCAATGGCAGCGATCTTATGTTCTGACGCATAATCAGCATAAGCATGAGGTTCTACAATCGCATCATAACATGCAGTCATATAAGGGACTTCTACACCTCGATCTGTATATTTGATCTGTCTACCACTCAAAAGAGGGCTGACTTCAGTAGGAGTATTACCTTTGTAACTGAAGATCTTCATGTGTACCTTGTCACTGGCAGTTGTGATACCATTCTCTACATCATACTGCAACTGATCACGGTTGATACCCTCTCCTGCACGCAAGATGATACTGACACGAGCACGCTGGTGCTGCATATAAAGTGGAATGGTCTTGTAATAGTCTGTTGATAAACCTTGAGGTAAACCTAAATCCTGGTTGGCTGCATACCACTGCTTTGCTGTCAGGTAGTTAGGTGCATCAAGCTCATACTTACTTTTTGAATTCTCGTCATCCCAAGCCTTCACATAACCATAACCCTTGATATAATCCTCAGCGAAATAAAGCGCTGCAGTCGATTGGTCTGTGGCTACAGTAGCTCCTGATGCCGGCAGATGCGAGGTTGCCTCAAACGCGTACGGAGTGTTATTGCTTAGCCAATAGAGTGGCGTAGCATTATCTGCAAGTTTCAGATATCCATTAGCATCAAACGAAAGTATATCATTCTCATCCATTTCAGTAACAGGGACGAGGTCTGTCATACCTTCGACACTCGGTGTTCCAGCATTATCTGTCAGCATCTTCACATTAAATGTATAAAGATCACGGACGCTCTGAAACTTATCGATTAGAGTATTATATTCTTGTTCTGCAGATACGCGGGTTCTCTCTGGCTGAGGGACATGTGCAGAAAAAAGCACTTGTTCACCAGCAGAAATACCACTTTCCTCATGTTCTGGAACAAGAATTGTATCTGTGCATGATGAAGTAATAGCCATCATGGCCAGCCCAAACAATATATTATTATGTATATTTCTGTTTATCATATTATGTAGTATCACCTACTTATTCGCTGATTGTTCCATCCTCAAGGTAATTCAAGTCTTCAGAGAGCCCCCATCCTTGAATAGATACTCGTATTGAAGCCAGCATACCACGTGCAAGCCTGATATCATACAGATATCGTTTGCCACTCTGGAGTGTCTTCAGATCATGACTATGCTCATCGGTCGTGATTGGGAAAATCACAGAGTGAACAATTCGCTTTGATGGATCAGTCTCTCCATCAGGCAAAGGCTCTTTCCATGTTATACGTAAAGCCTGTAACAATCCGTAAGCAATAGCATTAAATGACTTTAATGAAGTTGTTGGCTTCTCTGTATCCGACATCTCGAACATGTTGAAAGATGTTTTATAAGGGTTCTCTGCCAATTGTGCAGCTGTAAGCTTACTAACATCAACATTATCAAAGGCAGGAGCAATGGCCACACCACTTTGATTTGGCAGTGTAAATACATAACCCTTTTCGGTTACACCCAAAAGCTCTACACTCTCTATACTCTCAGCCGTCAGATCATCGGTATTACCCTCCACCTTCTGTACATTCACCTGAATCTGTGAGAACTGATGCTTGAAGTACAGTCGCACACGGTTAGCCTCCTGTGTAGCACCTGTTGGCTTCATTTTTTCCACAGCAAGAATTGGATCTGGCTGATCGGACATCTTTGTCATTCCTTCTTTTCTAGTTAGATCGAAAGTATTGGCAGGATGCTCTTCAAAGATTTCTTCTATATCCTTCTTCTCGTAACTGAAATAGACTGTAGTTGACGGATCTGAGAGGTCAATTCTCTCTCCACGATGTCCTTTAGAAGAATCCTCATAACCAATATTTTTCGTGTAGTCGAAGGCTACAGTCCAACATGAGTTATGGAATGTACCATTCACAGTAGCTTCGTCTTCAGTAGGAGCTGTTCGTTCCAAATCAGCTTTCAATGCGCTCTTTTTATCATCAGCCAAATTAGATGCATCAATGGCGTTTGCAATATCATTTTTAGCATTTGCAAGCCAGGTTGCAAATTCTTCGGTATGACCAGCATTATTAAAAACAAGATGATTATGAGACCAATTAACCGGACTTTGGTTTTCTTTCACCTCAGTCAAAGTCCACGAAGCAGGTTCCTCCTCATTGTTACGAATAAATGCAAACACCGTTGCCTTCTGTGGCTGCCAAACCACATTTTCACCCGTCTTAACCTTTCGCACGCCATCAGCCTCAGGATACATAAACAATGATCCTTGAGCAGGAACAGTTACATTGTTCTTTGTTGTAGTTGAATACTCGATTGTTTTCAGCTTATTATAATCAGTATATGCTACAAAGACATGTGGCAGACGGTTCTTCCAGTAGAAAGGCTCTACTCGAGGATCGAAACCGTAAGTCGTGTAAGTTTCCTCGTCTAGATCATCGCTAGACAGATCTGTATAATCCCACTTCCAATAAACAGAGTTACCCAATGACTCGGTACCGGTAGCGCCAGGTTTATGCACATCGAAAACCTTCAAATAAGACGTAGCTCGAGAGTTCTCGTCCTCTACATCGAACGTAGATTCGTCTGTAGCACCCGCATTACCATGATAATACATAGTACAGACAAAACGACCTCCAGTTTCCATATAAGGAATGACATCTGCACGTGTCGTACCAGAGACGGCTCCTACATTACCAGCTGAGAACAGCACCATCTGGCCGATACCTTGATCATTGGTGTTACCACCTCCAGAAACTGAAGGTTCTGCCAATTCATCAGTACAAGACAAAGTCATCAATGCCGTCAGCAAATAACAGGCGCTTTTGATTATATGTATAAATCGCTGATTCAAAATACTAATTCTTAATCATTAATCTATAAACGCTAGTCACGAAATAGAAGTTAGTCCCAGTCAAGGGTCGCATTGCCACTACCGGTCTTCTCCTCCCAAGCCTTAATCATAGCACGGAAAGAGATGGTTTCCTTACTCAAAAAAATCGTATAAATGTAATGCTTTCCTTGTTCCCATTGATTCAAATCGCTTGTTATTGGATCTCCATTTGAATCTGTGGTCTGGTACTCACATTTATTCAATTGAGCCTTATAGGTAGCACCATTCCTAAGTGTTATAGTGATAATTGCATCATCATAGATTGTCTGAGGCACCATGACGTAATCTTTGAGAAGATTGACAGGTTTTCCAGATTCCGGCGTAATACAATCTCCCAAAGAAGTGTCATTGCCGTTGCTCTTGGCGGGCAAGAAACCTGTATCATTTGTTGCATAAACAAATACTTTACTTGCCTTACTTCCTGTAACTTCAACTTTACCATTTTCAATAGTGATAGTACCAGTCGTGAACAAGTTCGAAATCTGGATCTTAGCCTGACTTAAGTCTAATCTTGGATTGAGCGGGTGATTATAAAGCGTCAAGTATTCATAATCATCCCACCCATCTACTGTAGCGTCCTTATTAATATCCTCCAGATTAAACGTCACCTTGCTCATGATGTGCTGGAAAGCCAGAGGCACACCACCCTTACGAGGAGGGATGGCAGCTCCGATCTCGTATACACGCTCATCGGTTTCTGATTTACCAATATGGCGAGGAGTATTTGCCCAAATGACATCATGACCATCTGCAATCGTTCCTTGAGATACAGAAGCTGGTTTATAATTATACGAATTGATTGCTCCAACACTTTCGGTATCAAACTCATTGGTTACAGTTTTACCTTTGTATATAGCCAGAGCACGGAAATAGTAATTATCCGTCTGGTTTGGCCAGTAGATTGGAGGTGTATTCGTCCATTGGTCTTCTGAAGGGGCAGTATTGTTAGAGAAAGAACATACAGTTGAATAAGCATACTTCTCATTAGTACGCTCTTCTGAGTCATCAGTGTCATTAGACTTCTTTACAGAGAACAAACTAAAAGCTGCACCAGTCTTGAACTTATCCTTATCAACAGTCTTAACTAAAATTTCTTCACCACTCTCAACGTTTTCGTCCGAGATATAATATTCGTCTTTGCCATTTGGCAAATCAATCTCACCCACAGCTTCTGCATTAACATCATCCCAGTTACGGATACTGGCTCTAACATCAGTCGCCTGCTTCTTGATAGTCACTGTGATATGATAATTAACACCAGGAATGGTCATGCCACCATTACTTTCGTTATATCCAGAAGATACTAAATCTGGAGTAACCGAAGAAGCATTATAAGCAGCAAGTTTTGTACTCCACGCATCTGACTTCGTTTCTAAAGGCTCACCTTCCTTGGCATCAATGATAGCATCTGTCAGGAATACCTTATAATTATTATCATCAATGTTAGTCAGCGTGAGGAACGGATTATCTAGATCTGCCTTAAATACAGTTGGTGCAATCACAGCTTCAAACACACACTGACGGTTATTGTTTGTAATAGCACCTTTCTTAAATATCACTTCCTTCTCATCGTCAGAGTTTGTACTAGGTGTAACTGTAGCTGTAGGTGCGGAAACGTTACATTTTGTAACCGCACTACTCAGCTTAACGACAGCATTTGCGAAGTTTCCACTCACGTTATCAAGAAAGCCATCTGCGCATATTACCGTGATAGTCACTTTACTCATAGCATGAGTATAAGGGATTTCGAGGTGACCTCTATCTGCCAGCGTATGCTTATACGCTACTGGAGACTGAGTCTTTGCAAAAAGCAGGTCGCTGGTCTTAAAAGCATTTGCAGCACCCTGATCAGCTAAAACAGTCCAATTACTTAGCAGTCCAGATGGTTCTGTGAGGGTAATAGGAGATTCAATAGTTCTGCCATTATATCCATAACCATAATAAACCATTAAAGCGTGATTTGCAGTACGGAGGTCTGTTGTCTCAGATGCTGAATTGCTAAAATCATCCCAATAAAGCCCTTGTGAATCTGTTACCGTCAAAGTAGAAGACGAATTATGATTGGTATAATTATCTGCTTCATTCAAATAACCATCTTTCAACACAGAAACCTTGAAATTTACCAAACGAGGT
Source organism: Bacteroidales bacterium (assembly GCA_045600445.1). Taxonomy (GTDB): domain Bacteria; phylum Bacteroidota; class Bacteroidia; order Bacteroidales; family UBA3663; genus Liminaster. The sequence goes on from JAZRXZ010000021.1 coordinate 51,197, forward strand.
CCGACTCCTGTACCTGTTACATCTGCACTCCATACCAATGGATTAGTGGTAGCATCAGTAACAGTAACATGCTTGATATAAGCATTCAAAAGTTCGTCAGTAGTAAATTTATCGTCTGTAGCACGAGTCACAGAAGTCTCTGTCTTAAGCTTCATGTTTATCGCAATCGGAGTCTTCTCCACCCCATTCAGGAATAAAGAAGTATCCACCACGTCATCTGTACATGATGTCAAGGCTGCTACACCTATAATACTATATATAAATTTCTTTATCATTGTCATCTTCAGTTAGATGTTAGAACCAGATGTCCTGACTTGCATTCACAGTTTCCCAATCGGTGACGGTGGCAGTAACAGATATAGCTGTCTTACGCACATCAAGCGTATAGATATAATGTACCCCAGCTTCCCATTTACCATTAGGAGCCACCTTATCTGTTGTAGATCCAGTTTTGAGAATTGGCTCTATGTTAGCATAGTAGATATCTGTAGTACTATCGCTATTTGTAATAGTAACCTTGAAACGAAGATACTTCGTAGTAGAAGCTTCCGTCCAAGTCAATGCTTGTGGAACAATAGCAGAATGTCGGATATTAACGGCATCCACGCCATCTCTGGCGACAACTCCATCGATAGCATCGAGTGTATAATTGCCACGACTACCAGAAACCACAGATACTCCATTTCCTAATTGAATATCTCCAGTAGTATAACCGTCAACAACTTCTACTACAGCACCAGACAAATTCACTTGATCGGTACCAGTCGAGGTCTTTAGACGCACCTCTACCTGAGACATCATATACTTGAAGTCCAAAGTTATACTTCCCGTTGTAGCACAGATACCATATTTTGACTGATCGACCTTCTTATGATCAGAGGTTTCACATTGAGTTCCCGACGCGATCACAGGCATACCGATCAGGAGGTCTGAAGGGAATGACCCGCTTGCATACTTCACATTCTTGACTGCGATGACCTGGGCCAAGTTTTCTGAATTCTTCTTTACACGAGGAGCTGCCCAATCATAACTTGCATCTGCAGTTGTAACGGTATTAGGCCACACTCCACGGAAGTGATAGTGAGTCTTATGGTTTGGCCAATAAAGGACTGGGGTCATTGTCCAAGTGCTACCAAGAGTTCCTGTTGGCTTACTCTCTGGTGCATAATAGTCATTTGCATTCTCAGTGAAACCCTTGCTATATTCTAAAAGATTGTTCTCTGCTGGTGTCGAAGCGTACGGATCACTGGCACTTCTATACAAGCTAAAACTTGTGAACCCATCTGGTGTGGCAGTTCCTGACCCTAAATAAGAGGTGCTGATATTAATGATAGGAGCTTCAGAGGCCGTAACTTCAGTCCATGCTATCACTGAAGCAGACACATTGATAGAGGTCTTATTGAGCGTGACATTCAAGATATAATTCTTACCACGCTCAAAGACCTTATCGGTTGCAGTATTTGCGTCATTGAGATTTTTAGCTTTCACATAATAGATATTATCATCTGCATTGATCTTAATGAGGTTATCTGCATCTGCGAACTTATTACCTGGCATAATGAGGCCATTATAGGTAACGTTATAACTGGCTGTTGGAGTAGTTTTCTCCTTTAGAGTGATCACTCCTTTCGTATCGTCGCTTCCATTTTTTGCAATAGTCGTTCCTGCTTCTATATTTACAGTACCGTTCAAGTAGGTTTCACAAACGGTTACTACAGGAGTTGCTGTAAATTCATTGTTTGCAAAGCCATTGCCAGCTTTAAGATTAACCGTAATCTTGCTCATCGCATGGGTAAACTCCAAGAGCTTACCACTATTACGTTCTGCAAACTTATACGCATTATCATTCTCCGCTGTAGAACTATAAACTACATTATTACTTGTCAGCAGATCATATTTCTCCCATTCTGTTTCAGCAATACTCTGTGCAGTTGGAAGTTTCCAAGTATAGTCCGTCCAAGAAGTCCCTGGGGTTTCATTTATCGTAAGTTCATTTACTGCATTATTATTCACACCAGCGCCATAGATGGTCAGGCCTTCAGTACGTCCTACTATCGCATTATCAGGATCTGCCATACCATAGTCATCCCAATACAAAACGGTTGAGAGCGTCAGGCTATTATGCTTACTATTAGTAGCAGTTTCTGCACCGATTGTTGCAATAGTCTGTTTTTTCACAAGATTTGTGATCTCTCCATGTTTCCAGGTGCCTCTAACGTCCAGAAGCATCTTAGCACCATTGTTAATAAGTACATGATTCGCATGGTTAGCGTCAGGATTAGCCACAGCTCTTGTCTCCACATGAGAGTACCCTCCACTGATACCAGCGCTGAGGACAATAGGAGAAGGCCCCTCTCCCTGTACTGAGCTAGTAGGTTCTGTGACGGCATCATCACTACATGCCGTAAGCATCGCGAACGCTACGCTTATATATATATAATGTGTAAGCTTCATTTGCATTACAATTAAAAACTCAGTTTATCAAAATTACTCAATCACTACCTCATCGTCTGGTGTAGCTACAATATTCTCCCAATCAACAACGGTGGCAGTAATGTTATCAATACCCGTCTTTTTCAATACGAACTTATAATAATAGTTCTTTCCAGGCAGCCATTCTCCAATTACAGTAGAAGTACCGTTAACGGTGTGGGTACTGAGATTCGGAATCTTATAGACATTTCCATCTGCAGTTGTGATCTCCATGCCTATCGTCTTAGTAACACTTCCTTCAGTATAGCTCAATGGCTGAGGGACAACGCGATATGAATAGTCATATGCTGGTATTGCTGGAGGTCCTGCTACTGCATCATGAGCATCAGACTTCATAGCTGTACCCGCGCCATCATCATAATTAGACAATTCTGTCACAAGTCCATTACCCATCAGGAGCTTTGCGTCTTTTGCATATCGCAGGATTTTTACAGTAGCACCAGTAAGATTTACAGGGTTTGCTATAGTAGTTTCAAGATCAACAAAGATATTACTCATCATGTGATGCTGTATCAACGTGATATTGTCTTTCGTTGCGCCTATAGCCTTATAAATCTGGCCTGCAGCATTAGTTTCAGCATTGCAGAATCCTGTAATAGTCGAGTATTCCAAATTACTATCCTTAGGCTTGAAAGGAGCACCCCAAAGATAGTCGTTATCATCACTAATAGCACCAGACGATATGCTTACATAATCCTTAGGTTCAGATCCGTCTGGCGTTTGTACAGTCAATCCCGTATTAATAGTGCGGAAATGGTAGTATGTATCATTATTCGGCCATACCCACTGATTGTTGCTTGCATCCTTTGCTGTATAAACTGTGCCTCCTATAGCCGACTGGGTTAATGTTGCCTTATTACCAGTTACTGTATATCCTGTATTCCAATCATATTTAGCCCAATCATTATAATTGCTACCATTATATGTATTAGGATCTTTTGCTCGATATAAATCTACCTGAGGATCTGCTGTATTAACCGCAGTTCCTTCATCTGTCTTCAATAAAAGATTCACATAAGTATTTGATGGGGTCAGTTCATTCGCCTCAACGTTTTGCCATGAGGCAACGGTAGCAGTAATATTATTAATGGCAGTTTTACCAATGGTAAAAGTGAAGACATAATTCTTTCCTGCCTCAAGAGGAATATAAGTTCCGTTGTTCGTTTTCTCTGTTGCTCCAGTCTTTCCCGTCAGCACATTGTACAACATACCAGATGTGATCTGATACTTATTATTATCGATGGAAAACTCCATCATAACATTTGTTGCATCATCTTTTACAAAACGACTATGATCGTCATGTTGAGGAGTATCATAGCCCTGCATAAACTCATCAATATTAGGAACAACAAGTGCCTCTAATACATGTAGTGTTGCAGTATTAGTCTTATGATAGATCGAAGGAATATCACTATGATTATTAATCTGTTGGAAAATACCTTGCTGAATGCTAAAAAGTCCTTCAGTATTAAAGTTTGTCAACTTAATATTCGTTGAGGTAAACTTAAAATCCGAAGAAGCATTATCTCCAGTCGTGATAAATCCATCACCTTCTTTAATATTGATAGTGATTTTGGCCATAGCATGATAAAACCTCATCACATTATCCGTAGGGAATGTGCGATTTGTGAAATCAAACTTCAGGCTTTTATCACTTCCACCAAGACCTGTACCGCCATTTTCTAACGAGCTAGCATTATCTACCAGATTATTACTGAATAGCAAGTCCTGACACATGACACTAGTTTCACTTTGTGCTCCTCCATCATGATGACTTGCTTTCCAGTTAAAAATAAGTGGATAAATAGGAGTAGTTTTCCAAACAATATTCTCTGTCGTCTCGTAAGGTTGTTTCTTATATGGAGATGGAGGATTATCACTATTATCATCCACGGCAAAAGAGCATTCTGTCCAAGACATTCCCTTCTGTGCATAAGCCCAAATATTCAGTTTTGTGCTTCGTGCATGTGCATCATCCCAATACTTTTGATTATTTTCATCAAAAGTGACAGACATTCCACTATTAGTGTCATCTTTCTTCTTGACATCTCCACGAGAAACAGTATACTTAGGGTCAAGTGCAGTCCCCGTCACCTGATAGTCAGGATGAGATGTATCATATACACTCTTCATGATCATGAAGATCTTTGTATCTACATCAAATGGCTCCATATTGTCTGTGCCATCAGTAATCACAGCACGAGTCAATATGTTGCTCTCCTCACCCCCTACAGATAAAACAATAGGAGTTTTCGTTACAATCTCTGGCTCTGGTTCTGGAACTGGAGGTGTAACGACATCTTCCACACCGCCCTTATCTGCACAAGCTGCGAGAGCGAATGCAGATGAAAGGACTAAAAGATTGATATATAACTGATGTTTTTGCATCGTATATATGTTTGTTTTATGATTTAATGACTTTCGTCAATTTTTGATCGATTATTTCAACGTCGCGTACACGATGTCAGTATTCTTGATGCAGGATGTGCTCACAGAGATTCGTGCAGTCCCTTCCTGCTTGCGGGAAGTGTTCCCAGTGATTCGTGCGGACCCTTCCTGCTTGCGGGAAGTGCTCCCAGTGATTCGTGCAATCCCTTCCTGCTTGCGGGAAGTGCTCGCAGTGATTCGTGCGATCCCTTCCTGCGAGAAGGAAGGGACGCCGTGCATGCAAGACATCCGTTCTTGCGTGCAGGATAGGACGGCACGAATTCAGATTAGCTTAGTTCTCAAGATTGATGTCTGTAGAGCCAGCGGTGACGGTTACCCATTGAGCTACAGAAGCCGTGATATTTTCAATCTTGGTCTTTGAAAGCTTGAAAGTATATGTATAGGTATGATTTGGATACCAGCGAACAATCGCCTCATCTTGAACATGCTGCTGACCAGCCTGAGCTCCGACAACAGAAGCAGTTATCTTTGACAAGTCAGCCTCAACATAGTAGGTATTGCCATCCTTTGTGGTGATGGTAATACCGACGAGCTCTGCTGTTGTTGCAGCACCATCTCCAGTATGGCGATTCAATGCCTGAGGAATTACAGAACAGGTAAATGGCTTTGTCATAGGACTTTCTGTTTCCCAATAATCTGATGAACCTGGGGCTTTAGTTGGAACTGAACCATCAACAGTTGAGCTAGGTGTAATCAAACCAGTTCCCATATCTACAGTTGCAGTAGTTGCAAGACGTGTAATGGTTACTGTTGTACCTGCAGAAAGATCAACCTTATCTGTACCAGTTGTGGTTTCCAAAACGATATTCAAGTTGCTCATCATGTGTAGCTCGGTGATCTTAATATCACTCTCAGTAGCAACGATACCTTGATGGAGGCTTGATTCATAACCCTTATCTACATCATATTTCAAAGTAGCACCATCGCCTGCACCAGCACTTGTTTCTTTCTTCATAGGAGCACCCCAATGATAATCAGGAGAATCAGTACCTGCAGTCATTGTAAAATAACTCTTGCTGTCAGTAGTATTCTGAATATTTCCATCTTTAACGGAATTTCCTTCTGAATCTTTTGAATTAGCAGCCAAAGCATTTAACGTACGGAAATGATATGCGGTACTATTGTCTTTATAATACCAATCTGTCTGATACTTACTAGCATTAGGAGCTGCCATTGTAGAAGTAGTTGCTGCACCTTCTGTCTTATAATCACCGCTATAATTAGTTGCAGTATAATTATCGGTTGGCTTAGTTACAGGGGCTGTCAAAGTCTCTGCAAGACGATAGAACTGGAAACCTTCAGAACAAACAGTTCCTGATGCCGAGTACAAATCAAAGGTTACATGAGAGTTATTCATAGACAAAGAACCCTTAACTTCTGCCCAAGGAGTAAGTGTTGCGGTAATAGCAGCAATTGCGGTTTTGTTTACGGTAATTGAGAAGTTGTAATTCTTGCCTTGCTCCATAGAGATAGGACCAGTAGCACCAGCCAACATGCCATCGCCATCATTTGCGTCATACGAATTATTACCATTCTTATCGTATGTCAAAGCGTCAAACAACATGTCCTGAGTTACATAATAGGTGTTTCCATCGATAGTAAACTCCATTACGTTGGTATCATCGCCATTTGTAAAGACATATTCTGGGAGCATCTGTGCCACATAAGTACCAGATGCATCTGTTTGGTCTGTAGTTTTTGCTAGAACATCAATATTCTTAACATTATCATTAGTTGAACCAGCAGTTTTGTTAATGGTCCAAGTTCCAGTAGCAATATTTAAAGTACCCTTAACATACATGTTTAAGAGTTTTATATTTTCCGTAGCAGTTTTGAACTTAAAATCAGAACCTACACCTGCAGTAAATCCTTCTCCTTCAACCAAAGTAATAGTCATACGTGATAGTGCGTGGTTGAAGACAAGATGACCACGGTCAAAGTGACCAGGAGCACTGGTTAAGTCCTTAGTAGCGGCATCGGTATCAGTCATACCATCCTGATAGAAAAGCATCTGACCATCCTTATGTCCATTACTCCTACCATTATTTTCAGGGTATGGATATCGGTAAATACCATTTTTTCCACCACTTTTAATATTATTACTATAAACTAAATCCTCAAGATCAATAGTCTTAGTTGGAGTATTTGCATCCGGAGCATCTTTTGTCTGTGTTCCTGTTGTAACCTGCCATGCTATGGTATTTGTGTCATCAGTACCCCAAGTAGTTTCTCCTGTATTTAGACCTGAGTTAATAAGCTCCTCCAAAGTTTTTTCATTATTCTTTAAGGAGTTACCGCCATTAGGAATTGCTACAGCATATACAGACAATAATGACTTACGACCAAATGCATCATCCCAATAACGCTTATCACTTGTATTAAAAGTTACATCCGAATAATCATCTACACCAGAACCACCAACGGCAGCGGTGGCTACTGTTCTTGTATATTTGGCATTTGTTGTATTTCCTTTCTCGTTACCCTGAATACGCATAACCAAATGCGTAGCAGAACCTGTAAAACCTGCACGAGTGCTAGCCGCTCCATCGCTCAGCGAGAACGAAATCATCTCTTTCTGAGAATCTGGAATAGGTTGATCTACTGCGTTGACCTCATCATCGCTACAAGAGGGTGCAGCGAGAAGTGTGGCGGTGATTGCCAATGGATAGATGTACTTTTTCATATTTTGTTTTTTTATTATCGAGATAGAATTGTCTGTTACTTTTCGAGGTCGGTGCTCAACGAGCCAGAGATGTCTTGCCATGGCTGGAGCACGCAGGTGAAGTGGATCGGACGAGGATCGAAACGCTTCAGAACGATATAATAGGTGTAGATGGTGTTCGGCTCCCAAGTGAACTGTGTGGTGGTTGTGTTGTCTGGGAGAACGAGAACTATGTGCTCGTCATGATAAGTGACGTCACCGATCTTGAGCGATACGGTCATCTCTACATTCTGCTGTGGCATCTGAAGCAATCCGTCTGGCACTTCACACATATAAGCCTTGGCCTGCGAGGTGCACTGGTTGATCTGACGCTTCACGTCGGGAGTAGTAGATCCGATGGCAGCAGTGAGAAGTGTCACGCCAGCGTCGGTGGTAGTCTTCGGTCCAAAGGCTCCGTCCATCATGCTGCCGGTGGTAAGGCCGGTGGCTTCATAGCCTTTGGCATCGGTGACGAAACCGCTGGAGATTACCTTGACCGTGACATCGCTGATAATTCTTCCGTCAGAGATGCTGGCTGCATCGTCATCGTCGCAATAAATACCAAAGCGCACTTTAGAGGTGAGATGGTGGAATGGCAGAGCGACAGAGCGGTTGAGCGTAGCGCTCGAAGTGTTGATCTGCACAGGATTGCCGTCTGCATCATTGATGACATGGTCGAGGTCCTTGCCTGCTCCATCGCGTGAAACCTGTGCTACGAGATATGGCTCGGCCTGGGGTGTTGGCATAGACAACGTGCCTTCAGCGGCCGTCTGATAGCTGTAAGTCACCGTCTGTGGGATGGTGAGTTTCTGACCATCGAGCGTGAAGTTAGCAATGTCAGTATGTGCAGGACAGGGTGAGATGGCATGGAAACGATAAGGGAAATTATTGAAGTCCCAGTATCGCTCAATCTGCCTCTGGTAGAAAGATTCTGGCTCACCGATGTAGCACCACTCTGAGGTACCATACCAATCGTTTTGCTTATACTGAACTTCATATTTGCCCATCACATCCTGTTGTTTGCTGCCAGCAAAAGCCTTCCAGCATGAGACGAGGAATCCCTGATTGAGGGCGCTGCCAGCACGGGTGCCAGCCTGCTCGCTCACATTATAGGAGGTGAAGCGCATCAGTTCGTTGCTCTCTGGTACAGAAGCCTCAGGCTCTTCGACAACTGAGTCAGAAGAGCAGGCAGATGCCAGCAGCGCAACGGACAGAAGCCAGGGAGATATTTCAGGACGAGAAAATGCCATGAACAGGAATTAGGAGATTAATTGATGTTGTGGTCAGAATCCTTGGTGACGTAATCTTCGATGGTACAATCATCAAAGACAATAGGATAAACCGTGTTGATAGGGCCAGGGGTAGGATCGGTAGGATCGATCTGGTCAGAAGGACTGGTAGAACCCGATGAGTTACGTGTGATCAAGAAGGTGTAGATGTAACGGGTATTGTCGGCCCACGTAGTATATTCAGCAGGTACGAAGACGGTGGCGTTGTGTACGGTAATGACCTCCTGATTATCTTCAGCGATGATGCGATAGGTAACGTGGAAGGTGAAACCTGTCTTCTGTGCAGCAGGCTGAGCCACTGGATAATAGATGGTTGGAGACCAGCTGTATGTCTGATCGGCACCGGTGGCTACCTTCTCTGGCATGGTCTTGTGAACGGTGTTTTCAAGACCGACATAGTCAGTGACGTTAGCACTCAAGGCTGCTGGAACGTTGACGGTAGGATAAGTGGCGTCAGCGGCAGGGATGGCAAACATCAGGTTCTCCTGGGTGCTGGTGGCACCATCGGTAGTACCAGCGAATGAGGCCTTGGCATCGGCATCGAAGCTGATGACTGCACCCGATGAGGTGTAGTAGCTGGCCTTGGTGAAGGTGGCAGCGGCAGACATCTCGGCAGGTGTAGCCTGAACACCCTTCTGCTGGTCAGCCGATGAACTGGTGGCCATGGTGCCCTCGTCGGCCGAAAGATCGAGCAACTCTACCTTATAGCCAGGAATATCCTCGTAGAAACGGATGAACATCTGTGCACCCATGTGCTTGAATGGCACGGTGATGTCGGCCAACGAAGCGTTGGTGGCCTTGACACCGGCATACATAAACTCGGAGAGCGAAGCATCGGTGCCAGCACCAGTGTAAGTACTGTTGACCGGGTTGTCGTAATGATCTTTGACGGTAGTGCCCTCGAAGGTCATCACTGCGGTACCGTCGACACCCAATGCACAGCTTACACCGCTGGCACGGTATGGGGTGTAACAGAAGAAGTTAGTATTGGTAAACGCGAGGTCCCAGTAACGAAGGTACTGGCTCTCGTTGCCCGACATATACTCGGTCTGACTGGCGGTGTAATATCCGTCAGTGCCACTGTAAGTGTACTGCGACTTGCCCAGGCCTTCGTAGAACCAAGGTGAGGTATGATCGTCTGTCGTACCTGCGTCTCCAGCCCATGTGGAGCCATTGCTATGCTCGTAGCCGACGTTGTTGCCGCCAAAGCCTACGAGATAGTTTTCCATGACGGTCTGTGCGAGAGTACCCGTCGCAACCTTGCTGGCCCAGACGCCGAAGTTATAGTGATAGTTATCCTGCAGGCTATTAGATGCACGAGTCACATTCTGACGGAGGGTGTTGAAGGAGATAGGTACCTGAGTTTCTGGAGCCTTCTCAACGTTGACGATGTCGTCAGAACTACAACTTGCAAGCAATGCAGCAGAAGCTGCTATAGCGAGAATTCTTTTCATACGTATATATTATATATAATGTGTAATCGTTACATTGTTAATTTTTCGAACCCTGATTGATCTCGTATTCTGACTCCTCGAGAGTCCAGTCATCGACCTTAGCGGCATCGAACACAATTGGATAGAGTGCATTCTCCGGATCGACGGTCGGATCGGCAGGATCAATGGTGTCGTCTTTATCTGGATCAGTAGAACCGCTGGTGTTCTTCGTGATCTTGAAGATATAAGTGTAGGCGTGGTTAGCCTGCCAGTTGCAATGATCGCTCGGCACGAAGACCGTAGCGTTCTTGACGGTGATCGTCTCGCCCGTGGTTGAGGTCAAGACGAAAGATACGTGGAAGGTGAATCCGGTATCATTGTTCTTAGGGATGGCGTAATAGGTGGTAGGCGATGCAGAGGCGGTCTCTCTGGTGATGCCAATAGCCTCTTCGACGGGTTCCTTGAAGACCAATGGACGTGTGTTGGTCTCCTTGATGGCCGACACATGAGCGATCTGCGGGTTGCTGACAGAAGTAGAGAAATCAATGTTGACACCTGTCTGGCTGTAATACTCTCCTGGTGTGTACTTGCCTTCGTTTTCGATAGCAGGAGTTGCCTGCACATCGTCATACTTGCCAGGGAGGAGGTCGATCATCCGGATAGAATAGCCCTCAATCTCCTCATAGAACTTGATGTTGACCTTGGCATTGAGACGACGGAACAGCAACCAGACGTCTTTGCCATAATCGTCCTTAGCTACAGTGGTAGCTGCATACATGTATTCACAAGCCGTAGGCTGGTCGTAACCATCGGTCAACGAACCGCCAGGCAATGAGAGTAACTTGGACTGATTGTCAAAGGTGGCAGTGCCGGAACCATTGACGTAAGGCGCATAAGCGTAGAAGGTAGTGGTGGGAGCCTCTAAGTCCCAGTATCGCAATACCTGATTCGCATGATTGGACATCATAGTCGTCTCTGTGGCCAGGACGTAACCTTCTGAACCTACATAAGTATAATCGGCCGAGCCAAGATGCTCATAGGCCCAGAATGACTTGCCATCGACAATCTCCTCCCAATCCCCCAGAGTGGTCTGAGCGTCGGGCGTCATGTAATAGCCGCGATGTTTGGCAGAATCATTATAACCCACCAGATAATTCTCTATGACCGGATGAGTGTCATCAGTGCTCTTATAGCCAAAGACGCCGAAGTTAAGATGACCGTATTCCTGTAGCTTTGTAGCACGTGTGATGTTGCTTTTTGCAGCGCTAAAACTGATTGTCTTCTGACGCAAGGTAAGCTCGGGACCCGTGGTCTCGACAAGGCTATCCTGCACGCAGCTACTTAAGAGCAGCAGAAAAGACAGATAAGAAATACGCTTTTTCATATTCTTAATATTTGTTTTTAGCTTCTTTGACTAGGAGACTGAATCAGTATCCAATCGGAATCTCGTAAATCACCTCATCATAGTCTTCGACCGTTGGGACGAAGAGCGAACCTGTACCTTCTTCGACCGGGATATCTGGCATCTCTATTTCACTGCAGTCAATAACTACGGTGATGATGCCACCGTGCGCCTGTTTGTGGCACTGGTCGGTGACGTCGAAGGTATAAGTCTTCTCTGTGCCATTACGGAAACTGAGATCGACCATCAACTGATTGATCAAATCTGTGCGAGAACCATTGTACTGATGACTTGGCGCGTCAGAATAAGAAGCCATGTCGCACATACCGAAGGTAGTAAGCATACTGCCGATGATGTCTGCAGGCTTTCCTTCATAGTTCATACCCGTCTTATATCGAGTATTGAAATAAACCATGGCAGGATTCATGCCAGTATGACCTGTGTTGACATCCACACTGCTGGCCACTGACGAGAGGGCTGCATTACCAGAAGTACCGGTGACACGACCATCATTATTTACGAGAATGACCTGCACGAGGTAGATATAAACCAATGGATTGAGCTCACAGTCGATATGCTTGACCCAGCACTTCTCCTCTTCATCGTAATAGTCATAATCTTCCATGCGACGAGAGATATAGATATCACGTGGATAGGTAGAGTAGAAGATTTCTGGCTGGTTGAAGAGCGCGATGATAGCACGACTTGCATCTTCATCCTTCTTACCACGCGAGAATCCTCGGGTGACGGTGGTAGAAGCCTGGACTGAAAGCGGATCGGACTCGTCGATGGTCAATACCTGCGAGCCGTCTTCACTATCGATATTACTCCAGATCAGAAGATCGTAATAGCCGAACTGATAAGAGCGACGGAAACGGTTTCCGAAGATGGTAAAACCATCATAGCTGACAGGTCTTCCTCCTGGTTGATCACCAAGATAGTGTCGGCGCACCTCAAAGTTGGTTGGCTGAGGATAGGTGATCTTACCGAAAAGCTCCTCGTCTTTTTGGTCCCAACTGTAATACCAACGATGTTCCCAATCGATATCGAGGTTCCAGACGACTTCAATATCGGTAATGATGGCAGGGACATCGACCAAAACCTCTTCTGCCGGCAACTTCAGCGGTGGCTCAATGCACGACTGGAAAGTGAAGAGTGAAGAGCAAAGGGCGAAAAGGGCCATCAGGAGATGGGTGGCTTTAAGTATCATCTTTTTCATCGTGCATCTCCTTTCTTTGCTGACTTGTTACGACGATAGAGGATATCGTAGGTGATCTGGATACCCAGGTTGGTAGGGCCGAACCAGACGAACTGATGGTTGCGCTCCTTGAAGTTTGAGGCTGAACCGAGGTAATCATAGTAATAATCGCCATCGATCTCTCCTGAGAGCGGATTGCCATAGACGTATGGATCGTAGCGTGTGATATAAGCTCCTACGGCGGCCATGAACTCAAGGCGCCAGTTGCCGCGCTTGCTGATCGGCATCACATATCCGACAGAGAGGCCTGCACCTCCACCCTCACCTTGCCAGCCTTTGGTCTTGCTCAGGCCGATGCCGTATTTGCCGCCTTGTGCATAAAGACCAGCATAAGCGCCGAGGAATTCGCCTCCTCCACGGAAGTAGCGACGGAGCTCGAGCTGAATGTCGCGCCACTGCCAGAACTTCTGCTGGCTCCACTTGCGGTTAGTACCCCAGGTGATGCCGGCATTGTAGGTATAATGTCCATCAAGCGGATAATATTCGAGCTGGAGGTTTGGCGAGTAGGCCATACCGAATTGTGGCATGTAGAAGAAGTCGTGCAGCAAGTTGGTGCGAAGAGCCATGAGATGGCGACGCTCCTGTGGCTGCGGCTGCTGAGGCACCTCAACTGGAGTCTGTACCTGGATGACCGGAGCTTCGATAATTATAGAATCCGGCTTCTCAATCTTCTCGATTTCGACATTGCTGACCGAGACACTCTCAAAGACTGGAGCCGGACGTGACAGCCAGAGGACAATACGTGCAGTACGAAGTTCTGGGAAATACTGCTGCTTGAGGCGCGACCATAAACGACCACCATCGAGGCGGCTGAGCTGCAACTTGCATGTCTGTTCGTCACCATTACAAGCATCAAAGATCTGCTTGACACGAGCATAGTCAACATCATTGCGCTGCTGCATCAGAGTGATGAGGTAAGCATAATCTTCGGTAACACTTTGCACATCCATCTTGATCTCCTGTTGAGCGAAAGGTCCACCAGAGAGATCGGTCTTGATGAGAGATTGCAGGGCTTCGGTACGACCCTGTCCTAAGCGACGGTTATTTTCATACGATCCCTCTGGCGATGCAGCGCCACGAAGGAAGAGCTGACGGAGCTGGTAGCCTTCACGCTGAAGGAAAGGTAACAGTTCACGATAGGTACGGAAGAAATCGGAATTGGTATTGATCTCGGTGCGATTGACCTGGAAACGGACACCGACAGCCAAGGCGTTGAAGAGCGAGTCTGTCATCACAGGAGCCTCATCAACATTGTAATCAGAAACGATAACGAAAGGATACTCTGCCATGACGGAGTAGCGCTCAGTATCGAGCAAACGCTCAATCTCAGTCATTGAGGATGACAGAACAGCCGCACGACATAGTCCTATGGAGAAGACCCATAGGAGAATCGACAAAAACAGGTGCTGTGCGGTTTTCATAAAGATACGATTAAACAAACTTAATATTAAAATATTATGGGTGCAAATTTAGCAATATTTTTCGCGAAAACCAAATTTAGAAAAAAAAAAAAAATGGAGTTGCCCCCATTTTTTTAATTTTTGCAAGGAAAAATGCAAGTAATTATACATAATGCAAGCTTTGTTACGGGAAAAAGCGCAATGTAACAAAGCATGTAACAAGCTATTCCTGCCGCTCGTCCTTACCGTAAAGTCCTGATTTCTTATACTCTTCATCCTCCTCCTGCGTCTTAGGAGCAGCATGCTGGAAACGGCGTTCCAAGTGTGCCTTCACATCGAAAGAATCAAGATCCCAACCATCTTCAGGAGCATCCAGCCACTCAGAGAAACCTCTGAATCGGCGACGTCGGCCATACAGAGGCTTGACACCGAGCTTGGCCAATCGACGCGAGCTGACAGCTGACTGAGCTGAGAAATATCGAAGGAAATAATATGATCCCCACACAAGCGTAATGGAAGAAACGATGACCACGAAGAGCTGCGTCGTGACATCTACCTGGAAGACAAACGCCGCGATGATCCAAACCAGGATATTGATTAGATTGATAGAAACGATGCAGAATGAAGTAAACAGATGAGAGAAGCCGACTCGGATAAAGCCATGGTGTATATGCGTCTTATCTGGTTTGAAAGGACTGCCGCCATGGATCATACGGAACGTCATCACACGCAAAGTATCGAACACCGGCACACTCAGAGCGGCCAAGGCAAATGCAGCCATGTTGGCTTTACCCAAGCCATCGAAATAGTGATATGAAGAGTCGCTACGTATGATACTGATTGTAAACCAGGAAAGCATGGCACCCATCATCATCGTACCTGCATCACCCAGGAACATACGAGAGCGGATGCCAAACACATTGTGTACAAAGAACGGTAGCAATGCACCCATCATAGCAAAAGCCAGACATGCATTAGAGACGTCTCCTGCAACGAGGAACACCACACCATAGATAAAGGAGCAAAGGATGCAAAGTCCTGAAGACAGGCCATTTACACCATCGATCATATTGATGGCATTGATAATACCGACACTACAGAGAACAGTCAATGGCACACCGATGTCCCAACTAAAACTATCTATTCCCAGGAAGCCATGCAATGAGTCTATACATCCATTCGTCGAATAGATAATACAAAGAGTGATCAACGTCTCGATGACAAGACGGACCAAAGGTGTCAGTCCTAAGATATCATCAATAGCGCCGACATAGAGCATTACACAGATCACCAGAAAAACCGGCAGGAGATCTCTTGCGATTGGCAATCCGACAATTGAATAGTAGGCGACAGAAACCATCAGACCCATGGTCAATCCCCAGAAGACCGCAATTCCTCCCATGACAGGGATTGGGTCTTTCTGCAATTTTCTTGCATCCGGGTTATCCACCAGATTCTTCACCTTGGCAATCTTCAGAATCTTGAAATAGACCCATCTCGCCGTATAGACAGCGATGAAAATTGTCACAAGCACATGCAGATACAAATACTCCATGTTATATTGTAATTAATGATTGACGTAAGTTTTCTCTACCGGATAAGTGTACCAGTTCCAGTAGTCCATCTGAGTCACCTCTTCACTCCAGGACTTAAAGTCTTTATATGCATCCGTGATCTTCACTCCTTCTCTTGGCCAATTCCAGTAGTCAGCTACAAGTATTGCCTCTGGCATCACACCAGGGGATTCTGGCAGGCGTAAAACGTCCGTACACTCCATACAGTCACCTCTCATCACTTCTATGTAGAAGCGACGAGCATCATTGGCCATCGTATATTCTGACAGCCAAGGGACATCGGCGATATCCTTCCCCTTCACAGTCATCTCACCAGACAGCGTATTAACCTTGTCCAGATTCTCAGAGTTACCTGTCAGCAACGCGTGCATCTCACCGATTACGACGTCACCATCCGGTCCATCATAATGCAGATACATGCGGTCTTCTGTACCGCAAGCCATCACCTTCACATTGCACGTATGGTTCTCATAATCAGGAGTCAGATAAATCACCGCATCATTAAAGTCGAAGTCGGCCTCACGATGCATATCTTCGTAGGCGATGGTCCATGGCAGGCTTGAAATCGTAGGATCGTCAGGATTATCGATATCCGGGTTGATGACATCGGGCAACACCATGTCCATATCGGTAGCAGTCATACCGAAGACGATATCATTACAGTCAAGATCTCCACCGTCGAAGATGTTCTCCATTCCCATGAAAGTAAATTCAGGGAACTCATGGATCCAGCTTCGGTGCGCTTTCTTGCCAGAATAAGAGTAGTTAAATGCCTGTGCCGAGAAGTTATAACCAGTATACTTTTCTGGGAAGATATTATCAGGCATACCCAGTTTCGTGATCAGATTAAACTGCTCCATGCTCCTTTCCTCGTCCAGACGAAGATAGAAACCGATATGCATTCCCACCGGCACATCCACCACAAAGGTCAGGCCTCGGATACGCGACACCTGTGTTCCCATTCTCTCCCATACCAGAATAGAATTATAAGCATCATCGTTACGTCTGGCGACATT
Source organism: Bacteroidales bacterium (assembly GCA_045600445.1). Lineage (GTDB taxonomy): Bacteria > Bacteroidota > Bacteroidia > Bacteroidales > UBA3663 > Liminaster. Next base: position 68,211 of record JAZRXZ010000021.1, read on the forward strand.
CGGCAGCTTCGTACCATCTCCAGGATCATCCTTTAAATCGAAGTTCGAGTCATACCAGACATTCGGAAAGAGGGTCGCGTTGAACGTTTTATAAGTGCTATTGAGCATATATTGCGTCTTGGCCATTCCATCCAGATAATCGTATCTCTGGACCTCTGCAATATCGACCAGCTTCGTATCACTATATGTATTAGGCGAATGATAGTAATAACCTAAAGTATGTGGCTCATTAGAAGAACCAAAACCAGTAATAAAAGTGACTTCGAAACGACCGTTCGACACCAGCTCGTAATTGACAATCTCATTTCGCGTGCTGGCATCGACACTCTCCATACTTACCAAGCTCATCACGTCGCCCCATACTTCCTCCTTGATCTCATTATAATAGGCTCCACCTAAGATACTATATCCATAGAGAGACGGATCAAAGGCAGATCGGGTCGTAGCATGGCTGGACTGCAGATTCACATCCACAGTCTGCTCCTGACTTCCATTGAGTATGATCGATTTCGTTACCTTCATCTGCCTGCTGACAGCAGTCAACCCTACACGGTTTCCCATTCCCTGTGGCAAAGTCAGTGTCACCATCTGAGAACCGACACACTCCTTGACATCGTAGATCACGGTATTTGCCTGACCTACCGAATAAGCCTGGACCTTCACACGGTCCTCACTGCCAGCCGAAACTTTCACATGCAGTCTCACTGCAGTTTCCCAATATTGGACAGTGTCGATGCTACTTCCTAATATCTTCTGGAAGTCTTTCTCGACATCCTCCCAGTATGAAGCCATATCGCTCTCGCTACAGCCAAACAGCAGCAGGCTACACATTATATAATATATGACGTGTCTTCTCATAGCTTTATCACTTTACCATTCTCAACTACCCAGCTGATTCGACCATCCAGGGCATCCATCACCGTCCGCAGGTAATCAGTCTCAGGTGACGAACCTGCCCGATTCAGGAATTTTCTGGCATCCTTCATTCGCCTTGTCTGAATCGAAGCCACAGCGGCGTTATAGTTAGCGATCTCATTCTCCGGATACTGACGTGCGGCAATGACCAATGCATCATACCAGGCCTCAGATCCTTCTGGCACACAGAGTGCCACCTGATACATCTCCTCCACGCTAAGAGCTTCCGGATGCGTGTATATCAGTCGCTTTGCGTCCACCACCTCATACTTCTGTACCTTATATTCTATCAGATAGTCCGTATGGCGCAGACCTGGATAGATGTTTTCATACAACCACTTATAAGGCTTGCCGCCACCTACCTTCTTCAGTACCTCCTCCTTATGATCAGGATTCAAGTCACTGTCGATGACACGCAGCAGCTCCTCCCGATTACCCATTACCGGCTTATCCACCTTATCGATACGCTTGCCACGTTCTGCCTTGAGCGGTTCACGCTCAGGATCCAGATGGTCACACACATCGACGAACGCTCTCAGGTTCTCCCAGTCTTCAGGAGTAGATTGCGTGGCGAAGATGCCGTCTTCGAACTGATATACCTGTTTCAGATAATTCACCAGAGCTGCCGTACGACCTGTCGCCAGTCGGGTATTATTGCTATAAGGACTCTCCGGAGAAGCATATCCATGCAGGCTGATAGAGAGGATCTGAATGCTCTTGTCGAACAAAGCGCTATCCACAGAAGCGTTGATTCTCCTCAGCTCATCCTTATTCTTTCGGTAATCCGGATAAATCACAGTCTCATTCACGGGGAAGTCCAGATAAGCAGTTCCTGAGATGAACCTCACCTTCTCGTCTTCCTTCGCAGGTAATAGCAACGGCAGATCAGGCAGTTCTCGCAGTCGGCGCGAATAGACGACTGGCGTCGTAACCGTACGTGACGTCTTCACCACCTCCCTCAACATATAAGTGATACCAATACTGAGATTGGTGCGCATATCCCAAGGGAAATCTGCATTCTCCACGCCATTGAAATTGTCCGACACCACCGTGTGAGACAGTTCAAGTCCCAACTTCAGATTACTGTCTAACCGATAAGTTGCCGTCAGTCCGGCTCTGACACCGAAACACAGCTGGCTTTTCTTGCTGAATGGATCCGTATAAGAGAGATAGATATCCTTCGGGAACTTATAAGTATAGAGGCCACCCACACCCGCGAAGGCCTTCAGATTGAAACTCGGCACTTCTTTACGGTCTTTCTTACGGTTCCTGAAAGCATCCGAGAGGTCGAACGTCACATCGCCGAACAGCTCGACATCGTTCCAGTTCCACGGCTCTCCATTCTCACATTCGCGCACATTACGGCTCCTATTATTGTCGATGCCCAAAGCCAGACGCCACCCCCACAATGGAGATAGCTCCTTGCCAATACCGGCGAAAGCTCCGAAAGAAATCGGATGAATCGTAAACTCCGACCATGGCATATTCTCATTGGCAGACTTATTGATACCACCATAGAACTGTAGATAGTAAGCATCCACACCCCTCAGTGCCAGAGAGTCATTTCCATGAAGAGGCTTAGCATATCCAGACACCGCCGAACATACTATCATCAAAAGAATTACGATCCTCTTCTCCAATTTATAAATCATGTTTATCAGCTATTTGATAAATACGCGAAGTTATAACGGTCATAGTAACCGTAAGCATATTGGTTACCATATCGGTTGTCCAAAGCCGAGCCATTCACAATGACAGCCATGTTCTTGAACGCACCCTTCTGGAAATCCTCCTCCAGAGTACCGAGCATATCTCTCTGGAAAAGGCCTACGCGCAGCACGAACAGCGTTCTGTCTGCCAGACGCTCAATGATGCGGGTATCAGCCATATAGCTGGCAGGCGGACAGTCAATGAAGATATACTCAAATTCCTTTCGCAACTGCGCGATTAGATCCTTGAAGCGGTCACTTGACAGCAACTCGGTCGGGTTCGGAGGTCTCACACCCACAGGGAGGAAGAACAAGTTCGGGTACTGCTCCAGGCCTACAATTGCCTCATGAATATCATCTACCTGTCCTCCCAGATAATTAGCGATACCGACCGTCGGACGATTGACATACGAAGAAGCCGAGGTGTGTCTGAGGTCACCGTCAATCACCAACGTCTTATGGTTACGGATGGAGAACGCTGCAGCCAAGTTTGCCGAAACAAACGTCTTGCCAGAGTTCGGATTATAGGAAGCCGTGATAATCACAGAACCTTCCTCCCTCTGTTGGCTCTGTGTCATAAACTCCACATTGGTACGTAGCAGACGGAAAGACTCATTGAGCAAGTCATGCCCATTTTCCTTCACCAAGATTGATCTCCGTGCCACCTTGGTAAGCTTCGGTTTTTCATTCATCAAGCGAGGGACAAGAGGATCCGAATCTTCAGAATAGAAAGGAATATCGCCAAGCACAGGAACACTTATCACACCATCCAGATCCCTTGAGCCTCGAATACTTCCATTCATGGCATTCTTAGTGAATACAAGGCCGAGAGGGATCAAAAGTGCCAAAGCCAAAGCGCTCAAAATGACATTCTTATTATTCGGAGAAACAGGTGTCAGACTAGCATGCGGATTATCGAGCATCTGACGATTTCTAGCCACGTATGATTCTGACAAATCAATCTTCTCCTTCTTCTGGAGCAAATACATATATAGTTCCTCCTTGATCTTCTGCTGACGTTCTATCGACATCAGATATTTGGCCTGATCCGGATTAGATTCAATCTTCTCCGTCGCCTTATTTCCATACTGCTCGTAAGTATCCAGCTTCAAAGAAATCGTATTTATCTCATTTCTCAGCGACTGAATCACGCTCTCTCGAAGACCATTCAGCTGCTGCTCCATATTCTCAATCAATGGATTCTGTGCTGAAGTATATCTTAAGTGGCTCTTCAAACTGAGCAACTGAGAATTGTAATCCTGGAGTTGGCTCTGTATCGAAGTATTAGTAATGCCAGAATTGACAGGAAGCAGCTCATGTGACTTACTCTTGGTATTCAAAATATCCAAGATATACTGAACAACAGACAATTCGTTGTTTAAGCTCAGAATCTGATCATCTGAGCGACTATACTGACTGATATAAAGACTACCTGCAGTATTTACGTCAGTGATGGCATTCGTACTCTTAAACTGCGAAATATCTGTATCAATAGCATTCAGTTCTTTTTCAATTATCTGCAATCGTTCTACAATAAACGACGAAGCTGCACGAATCAATTGTTTCTGGTCTTCAACACCGAAATCAGAATAAACCTCAGCAATGGTGCGTAAAACGGCATCTGCGCGTAAAATGTTCTGTTCGGTATATTTCAGGTCAATAATAGTTGATTCTTTATCAGGAATACTTGTCTTCAATCGATTTTTTATTTCATCTACAGCTTCATTTATTGGCCTATTAACAACCTGATATTTTTGACGGACAATTGTTCTAAATTCGAAATAATCAGATTTTTTGAAAGACATCACTCCTATTGGAGTCTGAACAGAACTCCCATCAAGTTTTACCGTTATAGGATCTGTTCCACCTGAAGTATTGCTAAAATTAGATAATATATATTGCTCTGGAGATTCAATAAATAATTCAAATGAAGATTGTTTTTTCTCATCATCTGGTGTAAAAGTCAGCACAAAAGGAAGTTCTTCGGTATAAGGAGTAAGCACCTTAAAAGACTTACGGGCATAATATACAAGGTTAAGATTCAATCTTCGCGCGACTTCAGTCAGTACGTCTCTAGACTTAATCTCTCTTACCTCATTCTTTAAGTTGGTAGTCTTTAACTCCAACCCAAGTTCCTTAAACTCTTCTCCGAACTCTGCATCAGAGTTTTTACCTCCTTCTTCTTTAATCAAAACAGAAACCTCTCTAACAAAAGTTTTAGGCGTGATTAGAAGATAAGCAGCCGCACCACCCATACAAATCATAAAAGATATGGCGAACCATACCCAATGATACATGCACAGATAGCCAAGATCCGACAACGAAATAAACTCCTCCTGTTTCTTCTTTTTCGTAGCCATAAACTTTATTTTGATAAGAAGGTGATCAGAGTCATCACGAATGATGCCATCGATACCCAGAAACCAGGTGTATTAAATGTATTACCATTCGGATTTGCCTCACGTTTACGCTTGGCATTCGGTGCCACATAAACAATATCATTCTGCTGCAAATAGAAAACTGGAGAATAATACAGATCGGCCTTGCTGCAAAGATCCACCTCGTATGTATATTCTTCATTGTCTTGCGTACGGAGTACTAATACACGATCTCTCCTACCATCAATAGTCAAATCTCCAACTGCCGCAATTGCATCGAGCAAAGTGAAATGATCCTTCTTAATATCAACATGTCCAGGATTATTTACCTCGCCGAGCACATCAATACCCATATTAACATATTCCACTGTCACAAGAGCATCTGTTACCAATTCTCGTTCCCGCAGACGCTGAGATATATAATCAGCCACCTCATTTCTTGTTTTTCCTATCACAGATATCTTTCCCAAGATCGGGAACGCAATATCACCCTGCTCATCGACAGTATAGGCAACGACTTGTCCTCCACCGCCTCCGCCATTACCTGCCATTGTTTCCGGAGAAACAGTTCCTCCTAAAGTCTGATTACTGCCAGCTTTCAGAGAGAACTGAGAGGCCAACATTGGGTCTGCGCTATGCACGATGATATTAATCTTGTCATCCGGCTTCAGGCGCAAAAACTGCTTCTCCTGACCAAGGATTCCCTGTAGTTCTGCCGCGTCCTGAAAATAATCGATATTCAACGGAGCACTACAAGACACCAGCAAGATGGCAAATATTATATAGCAATAGATTTTATGCATTAAGCCCATATAGAATACATTTAGAAAAGATATTCTTTCAACTTCAGCACATATCTGCATGCCTGAATCAGTTTATTAGAATATACACCATTCTTCTTGAAAGCTCGCTTATGATCTTCAAGGATTCGCAAATGAGACTTGATGCCACTGGTAGAAGCGCCACCAGTACGCATAGTTACAAAATCCTTATCGACGTACTGCGTTTTGATTTCTCCCTTATAAATGACACGCAGTAGGAACTCAAAATCGGCAGCTACCTTGAATGAATTATCATAATATGACCCATCCTCTTCTCGGAATCTCTCGTATGCTGTTTTCGTCATATAAAAAGAAGGATGAGCAGGCATGAAGCCCATAATCATCCTTTTTCGAGTGAATTTCTCACTACTATAGTAACGAATGCATAAACCTAAATCTTTTGGCATGACATAATGAATGTCTCCATAAACAGCATCCAGAGTTGGGTCTGCTTCAAATTTATCTACCACGGTAGCAAGCACATCATCACTGGTATAGAAATCGTCCGAATTCAGAATGCCAACCACATCACCCGTAGCCATGGCAATTCCCTTATTCATGGCATCATAAATACCCTTATCAGGTTCTGAGATCCATCGGAGCTGAGATCCCTTATCCTGATATCGTTGCACATATTCCTTGATGACGCTTACTGTCTCATCTTTTGATGCGCCATCGACTATGATATGTTCAATATTAGCACACCCCTGCTTCAAAACACTTTCCAGTGTATCTGCCAGAGTCTTTGCACTATTATATGTTGCCGTAATAATTGATATTGTCATAATAAAGACTTTAGAATGTGCAAAAATAATAAAAACTAATAAATAGTCAATACTATTTTACAAATATTAACACAAATATCAAACGTTCTCTCAAAGAATTTGCATAAAAGAGTAATTTTCTACTCTTTTATCTCCCTATCTTTCACCTTCTTCGCAGGAATCCCTTGATAGATACTATATGCCTCACAATCTTTAGTAGCAATGCTTCCCACCGAAAGAACGGAATGACTTTTCATTGAGACACCAGGACAAACTATTGCTTTGGCGCCTACCCATGCTCCTTCTTCTATACATATTTCTCCGATTATCAGATCAAACGTAGTTTTGCTGTAATTGTGATTTCCGCAAAGCAGCATTGCACCCTGTGAAATTACTGCATTGTTTCCAATAGTGACAGGTGCCAGATTATCAATCCAAACCCCCTCGCCTATCCATGCATAATCACCGATCGTCAGATTCCATGGATATTTTATATTCACATTTGGCTTAATATTTACACCTTTCCCAATCTTGGCGCCAAACATACGAAGCAGGAAAACCTTCAATCGGCTGTTTGGCATCCATCCACAATTGATAAACCAGACGTTAACAAAATACCATGCCAATCTTTTTAATCGGCCACCGCAAAGCGTATACCAGCTATTATCATACTTTGACAAATCAGTCTTATTCATATACAAATGCAGGTTTATTACCACCTTCAAGAATCCATTGATACAAATCTATCATCATCTGAGCCACCTTATGCTGCTCGTATTTCTCTTCCATGAGCTTACGCCCCTTCTGCCCCATTTCCTGTAACTCCACTTCTGTCTTTGACAGGATCTCAATAATTACATCTGCAATGATCTCAGGATCATTCGACTTCCACCAGCCACAACCATACTCATTCAGTTCTTCCCAAGGTGTACCCAAACTTGCATAGACTGGAGTTCCACAAATCAATGCCTCTGGGACAATCATACCAAAGTTTTCCTGGGCTGATGGCACCATCAAAGCAGACAAACGAGCTAGACGGTCATATTTTTCTTTACCATCCACATACCCTACGAACTCAACAAACTCTTCAAGATCAAGTCGTTTGACTTCATCCTTCAACCATTGCTCATACTGATCGTCAAATTTCCCCATAATCTGAAGAGATACCTTAGCTCGCAAATCCACTGGCAATTTATCCAATGCATATATCAAGTTTTCAACCTTTTTGATGGGATGTAAACGACCTAAAAAACCTATGTATCTCTTTCCGTCTACGAACCTAAAACTATCCGAAGTTCGGCGATAATCCTGAATGTATTCTGGGAAAACCACAGGATTTGGAATCACTGCAATCGGACCTTTATATCCATAAGCTCTACAATATTCCATCTCCTGTACGCAAGTAGCATGCAGACAAGAGGCTTCCATCACGTCTTTCCTATACCACATCGCTCCCATCAACTTCTTTTTCCATGCACTGACTGCCAATGCAGTCGGATATAACATCCCATGAGGCGACAGGACATATTTCTTTCCTCTTTTTACTGCATTTCTGCAAGTCGCATGAGTTGGATAAAGCCATAATGTATTCGCATGGTAAAGGTCATACTCTTTCTGCATCAAATACCCATCAATGTTCTTTGACAAAGCTAATGGAGTCTTATAATCACACTCCACAACTTTCATCCAGGGACGATCAATACCTAAAACCTTCTGTGCATCCTCTCTAGGATATGAGGACAACAGAACAACGTCAGTTTTTCCATTTTGGCTAACGTCGTATAACCCATCCATGAGTGCATTAGTACATGTAGATGGGCCACCGTGAGCCGCTAACATATAGGGAATTGTCTGTAGGATTTTCATAGTTTAAGCTTTGCTACAAGGGCCTTCCAGAATTGTGGTCTCCGAACTATTCTTCAAACAATCAATCAGAGTCAAAAAATTCTCAGCTGCGACTTGAGGTGACCACAATTCATTCATACATTTATGAGCATTTCTCTGCATTTCCAGTCTTTCGCTTGGATGAGTAAGTAGCCACTCGACTTTCTCCGTTAATGAGTCTACATCACAGCTACGGAACAAGAATCCATTATATCCATTTTTAATTAAATATGGAGAACTTCCGATAGCATCACTTGCCACCAAAACACAGCCATTAGCCATACTTTCATTAGCCACAGCACCCCATCCTTCGTTTTTATCAGAAGAGAAAACAAAAACAGAACTTTGCTGCATCGCCTTAATGATTTCATCATTTGGCCTGTTTCCCATTAAATGAACATAATCCTTAACGCCCAACTCATCTATTAATCTCTTAAGCTTTTCTTTTGGGAATATAGCATCATTCTTCGCAGCGTTGCCCTCATCTCCGTACATCTCTAGGCGGAACTTATATCCTTTTTCTTTCAATCTGCTAGCCATTGCAACAGCTAGTTCTGGATGCTTCCACACAAGGAATCTGCCGCACCACATAATCCGGACGATAGGATTACTATCATTTGCAGACATTTCTTGAAGTCTCTTCTTTTCATCATATAAGTTGTCGACTTTCGTAAAATATCCCCATTTGTACCATCTGTCCATATAAGCATGTAAGACTATGTCGTCAACTTTAGTATATGCACTAGCACATAATCTGTAGAACCCGGCTTTTCTATAATACTTATGATAATAGTACAGCCACTTTAGTAATCTTGGAGACAGTAGATTCAACAATCCTCTTTTTAACCAGCGCTCAGCAATCTCGAAAGACAATTGTGAGGGCTTTTGTCTAGCCTGTTTTGCTCTTTCTCCAGCGAATATCATAGCGTCTGCGCCAAAGACACAAACTTCTGCTTCTCTGGCTAAACGAATCGCGTTTTCAAAAGAAGCACCACCCTCATAGGCCCTAATACAATACTTCCTAGAAACACTATAATCAGCACCACCCTTTAATAAAGCTATGCTAGCAGGTTTTGTCGCTACAAAAGCATAGTTCTCTCCCAATAAATCATATAGAGCATCAGCAACCAGCACCTGATGATGATTTAGGTAATTACAAAAGAAAACAAGTTTCATATAAAAAAACTAATTATTTTCATGCTACAGACTTCTCACTTTTATCTGAAGCATCTTCTTCGTCATCATCAAAATACTCTTCACTTGCATCACTTGCACAACCGAATACCAGCCATACAATAAAACATAAAGAACTTCCTCCCGCAAAGATATAACCTTCTGCAATAAATGCCATACAGAAAAAGACAAATAAACCAAATAAAAGGGTATTATATGGTGTGGGATTATCTTTTAGATAAATAAAAGGAGAAAATAAAATACCAAGAATTAAAACAAGACCTATTACTCCAGTCATAGATAGAATACAAAGCCACGAACTGCCAGGTTCTATAGTTCCTGTAATCTTATTGTAAGTATCATTTCCATTGGGATCTTGCGCAGAAAAGCCGACACCGAAGACAGGGCTGCTCGCAAATTCTGCCATTCGTGCTTCCCATTTTCCAGATCTGGAACCATAGTTTCCTTCAATCTTATTGTTTGCTTCCTGCTTATTTATAATACCTTCCGCAGCACTTTCCCATAACGGAAAAGTAAGCATTGCAACCACAACCATTGAGAACAATGTTTTAATAAACGATCCGTTTTCTTTTTGGCTTTGGTATAACATTGCTAGAAAACCAGCCATGGTAGACATCAAAGCAGACCTAGAAGCAGAAAACAGCATAGTCGCTGCTAATGCAGCCATGATTACCCAATAGACAATACGAACTTCTTTATCTTGTCTTAAAGATCGATAAAACATGTATAGTATCGAAACACCAGAAAACAAACCAAGGGCGATTGATTGAATTGTCAATCCACCGAAACTTCCTCCTGACCCCTGAAAATTATCTAGAGCACTTCCATCTGCCTGATTCTTCATATAGTTAACACCAAGAAAATAGCAAAAAAACGACCCTAATGCAACAATGCTAGTAATAAAAAGAACCCCTGTCAGAATTCCTCGTCTCATTGTAGCAAGATATTCGCCTTTAAACAATGGAGATGCTAATGCAAATACAAGAGCAAAAAAAGCCATTCGGGTCCAAGACTGAAATACAGGATCAGGATCAGCTACAATAATATTAATAGGCAAATAAAATAAAAAAGTAGCGCATGCTTTTTCAAACGTCCAATGCCTTCCTAAATTCAAGCAAAGACATAATAGGATAAAAGGGACATGGAAATAAGGGATTTTGGGGAACGGTCCAATTTGAGAAGACAACACAGCAATGGCTGTAGCCAAAGGAAGCCACTTAGACTCTTTATAAGCAAAAAGTACTTCTTGCTTAAGTGTCAATAAAATAGTTTCAGCATCCATTGGGAATCAATAAATAAAAAAACGACAACAAAACCAGAATTTACGACTTCTCACCTACTAAAAACTGTAATTGCATTTTCCCGAAGCAATACGCGACAAAAATACTAGCTAAAATGGATATCGAAAAAACTAGTGGAATCAATAGGAAATATGACAGTTTATCCCCAAGCAATGAACATATGATATAAATAAACACCACATGAAATAGATATATAGGATAACTATTACTTAAGAAATATGGCAGAACATATATTCTCTTCAGTTTTGAAAATGCCCATTTCCCAATTGGCAATATGAAAGCAATCATTGCAGATGACAAAAGTTTAAGTAAGCCAACGTCCAAAACTTGAACAGGATTAATCAGCATTAATCCACCACTAACGACAAGAGTCAATACTGCATATACAACCATTTTCTTTCCTACGAAACCATCGTTCTTGGCTATCCACATTCCAAAAATGAAATATGACATATAATGAACAGCATGAGTCAATCGGAAAAAATCAAAACCTGGCAATATGGCAAACCAAGCCATTGATAAAAGAATTGACAATAAGTAACTAACATAAATGTTTATTTTGAGATGAGTTAGCCACCAAACCACAATAAAAACCCAGAACAATGCGGGAAGGGACCAAAGATGACGATCCATAGCATCTATACAGCAAACAGTTTTAATTATAGTCTGGACATAATTGCAATGACTTAATCCTAAAAAATAAAGTGTTGGTGCTAAGAATATGATTGATACCACTATGAATGGTAATAATAATCTTAAAATCTTGTTTTTCAAAAAGGAAATAAAATCTCTATACTTTCCTCTTTCAATACAGAGTTCAAATATCGCCCCACTTAATGCAATATAGAGAGGCTTGTGAAAAAGATACAATCCTTTATTTATGGTTAATAAAAATTGATTCTCTGGTAATCCAAAACTTCTTCCATTATATAGAACAAGTTTATGCCCAAGGACGACTAATAGAATGTTTATTGATTTTACTAGATCCAGATAATTCTTCATATATTTCATTTACGCAACAGTCTATTTCTCGCGACAGAAACTACTTTTCCTAATATTGCAGATAGTTTTAGAGATAACGTCAACTCTCTATCGAAGGAAGGTATAATCTCTTTGTAGAAGCTATTATGTTTGAATGTTGCTTCAATATACATGTCTTTGATATAATCTGCTCTATGAGAATGATAGTAATTGACATCAAACACTTCGCAGTAATTGTCAACAACACCTAGCGCATCTAGTGTAAGAAGTGTCCTCGCACACTTGAAACAAGTACTATCATTATGAGCTTCATTAACACAAACATTCAGATACTTATTCGCCAACTTATAATTTGCAACCACACGAGTTTTTTCAAATCTGTTCAAATTACCACCTGTTGAGTAGAATTTCATTCCATTGATTGATGCCATTTGCAAAATTAGCAAATCATAATGTTCAGAATCAAGTTCCGCATTGTGTCCTTCTCTTATGATGGTAAATTCGGCATAAGAATAACCAGATGAATAATAGTAGTTCTTTATGGCTCCCTGAATATTATAGATGCAGAATAATGCCATATATGTATTATTCTCTACATGCGAATAACCCAAATACTTATCAATCAACAAATGAATATTTGACTCGACAAACAAGAATGCCTTACCAGCTTCTAAAGTAAAGTTTTTTGCATTTTCGAGTCTACCTTCCAATAAAGGAGATCGTAGAGTTTTCTCTTTTCGCCTAAAAGAACTCCCTGAATTAAAGAACGCTAACGTATTTAGCTTCTGATCGTCCGGCGCATTCTCATGTTGCGCAATAGTATACAAAGAATCGATTCCGCAAGATACACCTGTAGAAACAATATGATGAGTACCAATAATACCCTTACATAAAGGAGCTTCTACATGAACTCGTGTTAATGTATTATTTACTTGCGACAGACCATCAATAAAATGAAATTCTAGATTATAGTATAATTCATCTGTTATTGGAATTTCTGAATAGATATCATATCCTTTGCACATACAGAAGAATAAAAGCCCCCACACAAAAGCATCTATTCTATCTGTAACTGTGTATTGTCTATATTCCTCTCCAATAAAAACATCAATAACCTCTCTATTTCCTTCAATCAGAAGGGTTGCAGACAAACCGTCTGCAGTTTTATCGATATTAAGAATTTCAAGCTTCGATTTCATGATTGCTCTTTAATTTCAACGGACATACTTCTACTAATGCTTCTAGATCCAAATGATTCAATGGCATTTGTCTACATGCAGATACTAAAACATCTCTTGATACACACGTCGAGATGATCAAAGCATCACGGTCTTCTCGAAGGGAGAGAAAAAAATCGTGAAACTTAAAATCATCTGTCAGTTTACTTCCTTCTAACTTAATCCAGACATTAGGAATACCATAAGCGACACTCATGATCAAACCATGCATAGAAGATGATGCAATGACCTCACACATACAAATCTGGTCAATAAAATCCAGCCAATGAGAATAATGCTTAATATCAATCATCAGAACGTTTTTATCATTTTTTAGGTTATTCAAAAAAGGGTTATTCTGATCTGCATAATGTGCAATAACACCTAATTTGAATTTTTTTTCAACCTTCGGACAATAAAAACGAGAAATCAGCAACGCAGGATCTCCATAAATCTCTGGGCAACTAATTCCCTGTTCAAGCAATAGTTTTCTAGTCAATGGACCTCTAACAGCTCTAACTTCTTTAGGTTTTCCTTTTACAATGCCAGAACTTGAGATAATACCGGATCCCCAAACAATGGCATTCTCCATATCAAATAAAGTTAATATTGATCCTATTCCTGCAATATATGGACGATGAAGGAATTTTGTCATCAAAGACCAATCATACGAAATAATCTTCTTTTGAGAGATTTCACTCAAGAACCAATAATTAATGTCATCTCCCCAATTGTTTTTTATAAAACTTCCGTCTCTATTAAAATAAGCCGACATTTTTACAACTTGTGTTGGTGTAAAAAGCTCTAAAATAATATTGAAAAGAAGGCGTGTTATTTTTTTTATTCTTTCAATTAATAAACTCATTGGGGAAAAGCAAGCTATTATGATTATTGATTGAAATATACATCTTTTAAGCCATTTTCTCGCAAGTACTTTCGTAGTTCTTGCAATTGTGATTGGTTTTTTCCCTGCCCATTATTCTCGGTAAAAAGACTTGGTGAATCATTCTTAATTGGCAGACTGACAACATTTCTCTTAGTTTGTATGACAGGAGTGTTATTCAATCTTGCCATACAATTCAGCCAAATATCATCAGCCATAGGGATAAGTGCCATGAAAAGATCTTTTCTAGTCGCTAATTCATGCAGGCAATGAGGAGGATATAATACACCACCTATACCGACTTGCATCAAATCTTTCTTCTCGTAAGGATCACCTGTAGGTCCCCAATTATTATAATGAACAGCATTACCATCCGCAGAAAACTGAATTTTCCAAGTACGATTTGCCGTGATACAATTCGGGTTCTTTCTGCTGCATTCTACAAGTCGCTCTATCATTTCCGAATCGTAGATTACGTCATCATCACAAGTTATAAAGGACTTTTCTGAATATAATAAGAGCGAATAATGATGTTTTTTGTGAGAACGTATATCTCCATCGACCATCTGAATCTCAAATAGGTCATCAACTTGATTCCATAAAGACTGAGGGATGGAACTCGCTGATGGGAACTGATCTTTTGATAGCCATAGAATTATCCTCTCCGGCAATACGGTCTGGTTCTTTAGGCTAACCACGACTTTCCATACGTCATTGATTCGAGCAGGAAAAGACGTAAAGGATACTATTAATCCCTTTTCAGTCTTTCCCCATGGTACGAACTTGCAACTCTTGTATTTTAAGATATGAACCTCTGTACATTTGCGTACAAGAACTCTTGCACACTTCATTACCAATGGCAGATACGGCTTATTCGCGAGACCAGTATATATGTAAGTCAGAGTAGATAAGATATTCATAAATTATAATTCTTTCAAAAGGTGATCCATCAAATTGTCAAACTCCCGAAGTACAAAAGATTTTGTAAATGGATATTTTCCTGCATTGGACTCTAGTTTCTGTCGCAAATCATTATTAGTTAAGACGTCTACTATTGCATCAGCCATAATCGAAGGATTGTATTCTCGAAGAAGTCCATTCTCCCCATCTTGTATTTGTTCTTTGAATGCAGGAATGTTTGATGCAACTACAGCCTTTCCTAAACACAATGCCTCAGAAACCATCATTCCCCAAGATTCATAAGTACTTGGCTGAACTACGACATCTGCAGACTTAACCAATGGCATTGGATTTGGCAGACTCCCTGCAAAAATAACTCGATTAGGGGAACACTTTTCATTTGCCTCTTGCTGTAATCTTTGTCTGCCTCCGCCATCACCGATAATTATCCATTCAAAGTCAATTCCTTTTTGTTCTATTTTTTTAGCTATATCTGGAATAATATCAAAACCCTTGGCTGAAGTAATTCTACCAACGGAAGCAATACGCATTATTGAGTCTTTCTTAGGATATTCACAGATTTCTTTTGCTCGCTCTTTACAAATATCCGCATCAATAATATTGTGAACGACGTAATGTGGAGCCGATTTGAGGCCAATAGTGCAGACCAAGTCCTTGCCTACATATTCTGAAACAGGAACACATGCATCAACATGATCAAATGCCTGTAATACATAAGGCAATTGAGGCCAATGACTATATGGAATATGAATCCAACTGCATTTCTTTCCTTTCTTTACTTTCTTTACAATCATTGGCACAGTGAAACCATCTTCATAACTGCATACTACATCATAGTCCTCTTTTATTACAGATAAAAAAGGCCATAAATAATAGTTTAGCTTGAAAGCTCTTTGGAAAGAAACAAGCAGACGATATAAGACTAAATCAAATCTACCACGTTCAAAAGCTTTTCTTAATGCAACTCTTAATGGCAACCTATGAACAGAATAGCAGAGTCGTTCTGGTAGTACGGTAACGTGTCCTGGTATTCTATCCATCATGCTTCCGCCATGTGACAAAACAAACAAACTGACATTATATTTATCTCTTGGCAGAGAATTCAAAAGAGCTAAAAGGCTCATTGTTGCCCCATTAACGGTAAGTTCTTCGGCAACAAAGAGAATTCTTTTTGGGGTCATAAATATAGATATTGAATTGCAGCAAATATTGAGCAATGATAAATGCTACTTCTTTATAAAAGAAACAACTTTTCTTTGGAGATACAAACGTTCTTGATTTGATAAACCTACTAAAAGAATAACGAAGACAGATAAAAAGACAGAGAGTATAATTGAACTCAGAGAACCCATAACCGACGATGGAAGAAAAATAGAAATATAATACGACAAAACACCCGCAATCAAACCAACTAGTGCACAAGGTAGAATGGACTGAATAAGGAATTGATTAATAGATAAGTTAATCATTGGTCTCAATATAACAAAGCGACCGATATAAGCGGTACAGGCAATAAAAAGATGAACATAAAACACACTATCTGGATCACCTCCCAAATATAGAGAGATATATGCACATGGGACAATTAATAGCAATAACCCACCAATCACAGACTGGCAGAGTTTAACGTTACCAGTTGCCGAAATGGAGACATTCAACGGATTCGACAATGCGTCAAAAATACATATCAATAACATTAATCTTAAAAAAACTACCGCATACTCAGGCACCAGACCTAGCCACATACTTAACACAAATTCTGTCTTAAGCAAAAGTGGTAGGACGAGACAAAATAGAAGAAAAAACGTAATTTTTGTACTTCTATATATTAAGGAATACATATTAGAAAGATCATCATTTGCGAATGATTTAGTAATTTGAGGGTTGATTGCTGTCTGAAAGTTAACAGCAAACATTTGCACAGAAGATTGCACTTGAACTGCAATTGCTCTAGCAGCGTTGACTGCCGGTCCGAAAAACATGTTCAATAGCACATTGACTCCATGTGTATATAATACGCCTGCTAAATTACCCCAAAGACTCCATCCGGCAAATGATAGTACCTCTCGGAAAAGAGCTTTATCCCACACCTTTTTGAAATGGCTTTCATCAAAGTGTTTATGACAATAATGCGTGTATATATACCTAACGACAAGCTGGACAACAAGTAGTAATATGGCATAAAGTATGAGATTGTCTGCTATACCTAGCATCAACACATATATAACAGCAAGTTTTGCTATTACCTCGAATATTGAAATATAAGCAAAAGCAGACATCTTTTCATGAGCTATAATACAAGCATTATAAGGGACACTCCATATCATAACTAATGAGGAAGCAATTGAACACTGATATATCCACATTGCAGCTGATACTCGCGAATCAGGAATTGTCAGCTTATTCATCACAAACCACAGACCTATTGTTTCTGCAAATATAAATATGATGAGCGCAATAACAAGATGAGTTATTAGACAAGTAGAAAATACCTTTTTAAGTTGATCTTTATCACCTTTCCCTAATGTAAATGTGATATATCGAGAAGTGCTTGAACTGATAGCGCCATTCAAGAACCCAAGAAACGAGACAAAACCACCAACGACATTATAAATACCAAAATCATCCACACCAAGTGTCTGCAAGATAATACGTGAAGTATATAAAGAAATAACCATCAAGAACATCATGCGAAAATATAGCATGATAGTATTCTTAGCTATTCTTCCGTTATTAACTACAGACTGCGACATATGAATACGTTATTACAATTCGTTAGTATTTTCTTCTACCTTCTAAATAATTGAATAACAGCCTCAAGAATGGCATAACTCTTAAAAAAGAGAGTTAGTTTATTTTTGTACAAAGGCAAAATTTCTTTACTAAAGTCATCATGAAAGAAAGATGCAGATACCCATGACTTTCTAATGTATTTGTTTTTATTCTTTCGGAATTTTTCTACATTAAAAACATCTTTGAAATCATCCAAATGGCCAACTGCATCTATACTTAACATGGTACGGATACACTTAAAGCAATCACCTTCATTGAACGACTCTCGAACACAAACATTCAAATATTTCTGAGCTGGTTGGTATGTAGAAATTGCTCTTGTTTTATCAATACGCTTGATAGATCCACCAGTAGAATATACTTTCAACTGTCCTATGGATATTGTGAAGAATGTCAGGAGGTCGTACTTTGCAGAATCGAGTTCCTCCGTTTTATGTGCCTTTAATAATTTAAAATCAGAATATGGATAACCTGCGGAATAATAATATCTGCTTATACCTTTCTGCAATAAAAGAATACAGAAAGCAGCCATATAAGAGTGGTTTGTCACATGAGAATAACCGCCATATCTATCTATCAATTGATAAATATCAGAAGTGACAGAATAGAAAGTATATCCATATTCCTCTGCAAACTTCTTGCAATGATTATATCTGCCTTCATATAACGCCTTGTCCTTTTCTTCATCCATTCCCGTATGATGAGACCCTATGTTATAGAAAGCCAGATGGGTAATCTTATGGGTAGGAATTTCTATGTTATCATGCACTTTTAAAGTATATAGAGCATCAACGCCACAACTTCCACCTGTCGCAACAATTGAATCAATATGTTCGCAACATGGGATTATAGGAATATAGAGATGTGTGCGGTACAAGCCACTATTTGGAGAGGCAAGAGCATCAATAAAATGATTTTGAATGTTATAATAAAGATCCTCAGAAATAGGGATGTCTGACTTGATATCAAAACCATGAGACATTGCAAAAAACAGCAAGCCAAAAACAAATGCGTCGCAACGATCATCTGTTATGAATGAAAGCATATTATCAGAAACTGTAGCCGTAATTGTTTCCTCTATGCCATTAATAAAGACTGTTGCAATGATGATATTATCATTACGACAAATACGTTTTATATGAAGAATAGCCATATTCTAACTATCTTTGTGCAAACTATTATAGACCGCAGGGATTAATGTTCGATAGTATAAACTTAATGCATCTCTAAACTTGCAATAGCGAAATAGTCCTTTATAAGTATAAATCAGTATTTCCTGTAATTGTCTTAAATACCCGAGTTTCTTCAACCAAGTAATATAGAACATCCAAAAACGGAACTTAAAACTTTTTCTCAATTCAGTCAATGAAATTCCAAGTTTCTTTTCTGTTTTACTTACTTGCTTGAGTATCTTCTTTATATGAAACTCGTATTCATCTGTACTAACACAATATTTAAGATTTGCCTCTGAAGGAGAATAACGTTGATGGTAGTGTGCTTGTGGAATAGTTACCAAAGATTGAACATACGTGATATATTCCAAACAAAAATGTATGTCTTCTGCATTTTTCATCCCTAAAGGGAATCTAATATTGTTAGACAGAATAACTTCTTTCTTGAATAACTTACACCATGGAGCTAAAAAAAGTGTTTTTTTTAGTAATTCTGCCCAATATGTCCGAATCTCAGTAACATTTGATCGATCTATATTTTCTGTACAAACTTCAGTTTTATTTATTTCACCAAATCTAATAAAGTTCTCAATGTATAAATCATCTCCTTTAGGGGCAAATTCTTCCAAATAATTACTATCGACATAATCATCTGCATCAATAAATGTGATATAATCACCTTTGGCTAGCTCAATACCAATATTTCTGGCACTACTCACACCTCCGTTTTCCTGATGAATAACCTTAATTCGGTTGTCTTTCTCTGCATATTCATCACAAATTCGACCACTTCCATCAGGAGATCCATCATCTACCAGTATAAGTTCCCAATTAGGATAAGTTTGAACAAGAATACTATCGAGACATTCTCGCAGATACTGCTCAACTCGATAAACTGGAACAATAATTGTAATTAACGCGGCTGCCATTTTACTATTATCGTAACCAAAAATACTTATGCTTCTACAAATTCCTTAATAATTCTTGCAGGGACACCTCCGACCCTAGTATATGGTGGCACATCATGTGTAACAAGACTTTTTGCTGCTGCATGACTCATTTCGCCAAGAGTCTTACCAGGTAAAAGTGTTGCACCTAAACCAAGTGAAGCTCCTCTACAGATTCTACAAGTACTTGAACTTCCTTCATAACCTATGATTCTAGGACCTTCAGGTGTTATTGGATGAAATCCAGTCACAATTGTTGCATCATGGCCTACCATTCCATAGTTCTCAATAATGACAGAGCTGCCAGCATTAGTCATAATCTTAGCATCAATACCGATAAAGCAATTGTCGCCGATCTGAACCTCTCCTGCACCAAAGATTTGCGCACCAGAAAAAATCTCAACATTATTTCCGATTTTAACACCAGCCCATCTATAAATACGAGACTTAAGACTCATACATCTGGATGTAGGTAATACTTTATTGATCAAGTTTGCTATATATAATCTACTTGTATTCATAGAAACCTATTTATATCCAATAAGCGGTAATACCATGAGGAGACTGACGATCTTTCTCTTCAGGCAATTTCATATAGTCATTATAATGCTGAGTAAGATAAGCCTCATAGTCTTTTATACACATATATTCCTTATTTTCAAAAGAAAGATAAGTATACTCTAGAAAGATATGATTGTCCATTAATTCTTTCTCATTATAAGCACCTACAACAGCACCACCATATATAGAATCCTCGATACTACATGAAGCCAATGTCTTCATCAATAAATTATGAAGCTTCTTATGGGTATACTTCCATAAACAATAATATCCATTTTCAATGAGATTTGACTCCCATAAAATCCTACGCCATACCAACTGTTTGATTGTTGCAATTTTTCGCTTGCGTATGATTCTTGTATTATATAATTTGAGTATAGATCTCAGCTTCCACATAGCATCAACCGTTTCCTTATCAGGGAAAAAGTCAATTGGGAAAATATCTATATAAACACTTTCTTCATTATCGTTTCCCAATGTACTTGTTCTCAAATCATACAGTTTTGCAAATAACCAGAAATGTTCCTTATCGTGAAGATAATAAGATAGCTTCGTATTAGTCTCTGCCCCATCAAAGTTCTTCAAAAAGTACTCATAATCCGGCCTCGGCATCATCACGTCAATATCATCATCCCAAGGTATGAATCCCTGATGGCGGACAGCGCCGAGGAGAGTTCCTCCTCCGAGAGAATAACGTAGATTATGCTCTTCGCAGAAATCTGCAAAGATATTGAGCATGCGGAGTTGAATCTCTCTTTGCTCTTCTGGTGAGACTTTTCTCATATGCGATTAATTAATGTCTGTGGTGTAGTGGTGGACATAAATCCTATTTTTCGAAACTTTTTCTCCACCGCTCAATAATTCCCGTCACCATCCGGACCCCCTCGGGAATTTTTGCATTTCCGCAGAAAAGTTAAAAAACATCTCCACCATCTCCACCATTTATCAGTGAGAAGGGTTTCCAATTCGGAACGCTAATTCTTAGCTTTTTCTTCCAACGACAAAAAACGATCAAAGTCGCTGATATACGTCTGATCCAGAATTCAAGGTTTGTCATAATATATTGCTAGCCTATAAATTAATGCTGCTTCTCCGCATATTCCCTCAACTTCATCAAAAGTCCTACGATGATGGAGATGATGAGGACGCCAGAGGTGTTGTAGATGAGGTCATCGACCTCGAAAGTGCCGGTACAAGTATAGTATTGAAGGACTTCTATCGAGAGAGAACAAAGGAAGCCGATCAGGGTGACGAGCAGGAAATGCCAACGGAGACAGGTGAGCAGGAAGCCGAGAGGCATGAGAAGGATAATATTCAGAATGACTTCTCTCAGGATATACTGGCCATGAGAGATATAGGGATACTGCTGGATGTCCTTGATGGTCTGGAATGGCACTAAGCAGATGCGTGGTTCTGACAATGGCTCACGACCGAAGACGGTATAATAATAGACGATGGCAAGGAAAAGAACCGTCAAAATCAGGATAAATTTCTTGAACATGGGGTCTATCGCATTTTCTGATTAGCACCACGTTTTTTGCGAAGCTCCTGACGCAAGAGGTTGTAGTACTCTGGTCCTGCTTTACTTTTCGTGCCCCCCACTGTAGTACCGAGTTTTCGCTGGAAGAAGCGCCAGAGTGAATCATCGCTGGCATATCCACAGGCATGAGCGACTTCAGTAAGGGTTGCATCTGGATGCTCCTGAGTGTACTGCTGCACCTGATTGATGCGATACTGCTGAATCACGTCAATCAGTTTCATTCCCAGATCGAGCTGGATGGCACACGCTAATCTGCGTGCGTCGACATCGAGATATTCTGCGATTTCCTTACTCTCGATCAGGTGCGTCTGAAAGAGTGCATGTGCCAACGCGTTAACGATCGGTGAGGCTGTGTAGGTTTCAGCATTACCTGGATTGTAGTCAATAACCTGCTGAAAAGTAGCAACTGGAAGGTAAGGATGTTTTTCTTTTATCATAATCCTGACATTAGGTTTGTGATGTTAGTATTCTGTATTTGTGAAGCTGACATTACGTACGTGTTGTCAGCTTTCTGTATTCGTGAAGCTGACATTACGAACGTGTTGTCAGCTTTCTGCATCTGTGAAGCTGACATTACGTACGCGTTGTCAGCTTTTTGCATCCGCGAAGCTGACATTACGTTCGTGATGTCAGCATCCACGGGATAAGATGCTCAAAAATCATTTTCAGATCATGTTTCGGCTGCCATCCGAGCTCAGTGAGCTTGGCAGATGAGAGCCGGAGACGGGATTCGGGAGCATAACCTTGCGTGTCATCGGCTTCGACACGCACCTGGATGGCTGGTGCGAAGTTGTCACGAAGGTATTCGGCCATCTGACGAGCAGAAATGTAAGTTGACTCATTGGCTACATTATAAGCCTCAGCATCAGCGCCTCTCAGCAAGATGGTCAAGATGGCATCAATGGCATCAAGCGTATAGCAATAAGGCCGGGCAGAAGTTCCACAGGTGTGCAGGACAATGTCTTCTCCCAATGCGCCCCTTCGCGCGAACTGGTTGATGACGCGGTTGTCATCGAATGCCACTCCTACCCCAGTGGTCTGCGTCAGTCGGGCAATCTTAGCCGGTACGCCATATTGATGTACATAGAGGCAACAGAGATTCTCGGCAGCGAGCTTGGCCATCGGATAAGAGCTGCGAGGACTCAGCGGATCGGTCTTTCCCAGCATGTTTTCGGTCACTGCGATGCTATCATCGGTGATCTGGCCATATACCTCCAATGAGGATAGGAACACGAAACCCTTAACCGGATGCTGGAGTGAGTAGCGAAGCAGTGCGTCAGTACTATAATATATAAAGGTGGAGGTTTCGACGGCATGCTCCACGAAATAGCGGCTTCCCGTCGGGGCAGCGCAGTGGATGATATAGTCTACATTGCCCAAGGAGCTATAGTCAAAGGTGCAGAGATCGCACTCTACGAGTTCTATCCGCCTCAGTTCGGACTCATCGAACATCGACAAGGCCTTGCTCCTATTTCTGACTGGTGCGATGATGCGAATATCCTGATTCAGAGCCAACAGGCAATGCACAAGCATAGAACCGATAAGGCCTGTGACTCCTGTAATCAGGAAAGTGCGACCTGCCAAATCGCTACCATGCTGAAATTGGCTTGCAAAGTCTTGTTTATCTTTCTGGAGAAGTGGATGCATTTAAGGAAGAATCAAATCTTTACACTAAACACGGATTCTATGACTGGAGCCATATCAAAATAGCGATACTCAGCTAGACGACCGCCAAATATGACATTCTCTTCTCTTTCTGCTAATACTCTATACTGATCAGCCAAATCTGCATTTCGAGAATCATTCACAGGATAATAAGGTTCCATACCAGGCTTGTATTCTTCTGAATACTCTTCGCTGATCACCGTGGTCGGGTTTTCATAAACCTCCTGTCCAAATTTCTCAAAATGTTTATGCTCAATGACACGGGTGAATGGGACTTCATGGCTTGTATAATTTACGACAGCATTGCCTTGGAAATTAGGAGTATTCTCTATTCGAGTCTTAAAACTGACGGTACGCCAATCTAAATGTCCCAGCTGATAGTCAAAGTATTCGTCAAGAGGACCTGTATAGACAAGTTGTTTTGCAACACTCTGCCAATGGTCTTTTAATCTAGAATCGGTCTTAATTGCCCAAGAATTATCTACTAAATGAATATTATTGCCGAAGAAATCGCAATTAGTGATACAGTCAATGCCATCAAGCAACCCCTCAATCAACTTATTATAGCCTCCGATAGGAACCCCTTGATATTTATCATTGAAATAGTTGTTATCGAATACCAAGCGGACAGGTAAGCGATTGATAATGAATGCTGGCAAGTCCTTACACTCTCTACCCCATTGCTTTTCGGTATATTCCTTTATAAGTTTCTCAAAAATATCTTTACCCACCAAGCATAAAGCTTGTTCTTCAAGGTTCTGAGGTTTCCTTCCTTCCAATCTGGCTATAGCTTCTGCCCTCTGCTCTTCAAGTCTCATTTCTGCCTCTTGGGGTGTAGTAACTCCCCAAAGTTGGTTGAATGTATTCATATTAAATGGCAGATTATACAGCTCGCCTTTATAATTTGCAATGGGACTATTGGTATATCTATTGAATGGAACGATTGAATTCACAAAATCCCATACGTCCTTATTTGATGTATGGAAAATATGTGCACCATACTTATGAACATTGATTCCCTCAAGTCTCTCGCAATAAACATTGCCTCCTAAATGAGGTCGCCTGTCTATCACAAGACACTTCTTTCCTAATTTAGTTGCCCTATAAGCAAAAGTTGCACCAAAAAGGCCAGAACCGACAATCAAATAATCATACGACATGCTATTTGTCATGCTTTTCTTAACTTTGCTCTCAACTTTGATTGTATTGAATGAAGGTACAAAACCAAAGGTGTCAAAACTGGAATATCTGCCCTCCAGAAAGATACAATCGGGAATGAGCGATACTTCAGAACAAGCCTGTCATCATTCTTTATCTCAGGATATAAAGATGTGATCTGCCTATCAAACGCTCTGAATTCTCTGTATGAATAATAATGGAAAATGAAGAACTCCTGATAAGCGTACTGTATCTGCTTTAACAGAAGGTTATACAAACAAGTTTTTCTAATCTTTTCTCCCTCGTATTCTGACCAGATCTTACCCAATGATAACATCATTGCCGCTAATGAGCTGAATGATTTACTCTTAGAAATGCGGCTTATCGTCTGATCCTCACGACCACGAAGATAGCAATAGAATGGTTGTGGAATAAAATACACTGATCTTATTGCGACCATTGGCTTAGCAACCCACTCGTTGTCAGAGTAGGAAATACCTTCCGTTTGACAATAATTTATATCTAAAAGTAAACTACGACGATAAGCGAAATGATGTATGAAAAAAGACTGGAATGAGGGAGCGAACTCTTCAAATGAAATTGTACATCTCTCTTTGACTGATATTCTCCATTCGGATGTTTTCTTATATTCAGGATCCACTATCGTCATATAGTTCAATACAAGATCGACATCCAATGTTTCAAGTTCTTTCAAGTATTGCTCAAATGATGATGTATCGAAATAATCGTCAGCATCAAGGACCTTTACATATTTTCCTTTGGCAAGGGGAAGAGCTGCATTTATACAACTTCCATAATTGCCATTTTTTTTGCAGATTATAGAAAAAAGACTTGGATACTGATCGTGAAATCCCCGAGCTATCTGCAAACTTCCATCCGTTGCACCGTCAATGACAATCAATACCTCCAATTGCTCCAGTAAACTAGTATCTAAAACGATTAAACTAGAAAGACACTTATTGAGGTACCTTTCAACATTGTAGGTAGGGATAATTATTGATAAAAGCATAATAGTTGTAGAAGAAATTAATTAACTATTATGAAAGACATTCCGATGAAACAAATTCGTGCGCAAATGAACATATACATTACATGACCATTCTATAAATCTATAAAACTTTCCAAATTGCTTTTTTAATCTGTCCGCTTTGCTAATTAGCAAGAACCCATCATAGTTAACCAATAACAGTTTTGGATTACGAACCAAATCATTAACTATGGGTGGTATCTCTCCCATATCCTTAATTGTCTGATAAATACTATGGTGGGACAGTGGATAAACATCATCTTCTCCAAGTTCCCAAAAATAATGAATAATCCGAGCTTCTGGAAAGAATTTTCTGCCGCCTTGGGTTTTTATCTGACAATTCCAAAGGTCATCGAAATGATCAATTACATGACCTTCCAATTTATTTGCCCAACATAATGCCGTCTGATCAGTATCCACTCCACTTGCCTTGGTCTTAAGCCAACAGTCGAACCACCTTTTATATAAAGAGCGCGAACGTGGGGTATCTTTAACATACATTACCCCACTGTTGAAATAGGGTTCACCATTTATTTCGGATACCAGATCTGCCTTTTCCGCAAGGAGGTTCATCCATCTATCTGTAGTCATAAAGGATGATATTCTATTATATTCCCGGACAGCGCATATATCATTCTGTAATTGGTCAATGCTTTCTAAAGAATCACAAATGATAGTATCTGTATCTATAAATAGATAATCGCCAGTTATAATATTTCGCAATTGGGTTTTAAGATACCGACTTTTTTGTTTTTTTGAATAATCTATGGGTGTCTCAATGACTGTTACTTTGTCAAAATAGTTATAAAAGTATCGTCTTTTGCCATTAAGTGTCTCAGCTGTTTCCGTATCAATTACAATCTCGATAAATACCCCAGGATTGTATAATCGTGCAGAATAAGCACTGACAACAGCCTGTTCTAAATACAGGCTTGTCTCGTCGGAAACTAATACATATACAATCTTAGTTTTCATAGATTTCAGATGCCGAATGCGCGACGATCTTCGCGCATCTTGAGGATGGCACGGAAGATGAAGAAGTCGGTGGGGGTTGTGATCTTGATATTTTCGTAGGACCCGATGCAGGAATAGAGCTGATGTCCATAGCGATGCATCAGGGTACAGGAATCGATGTAGTCATGACGACCTTCCTCTCGGGCCTGGGTATGTGCTACCAGAATCTCACTTAGACGGAAGGTCTGTGGAGCTCGGGCTATCAACGATTCGTCGCGCTCAGGGACAAATGGCTTTCCATCTTTCGGCTTGACGACGAAGGTTTCAGTAGCCGGGACACAGGTGATGCAGTTACCACACTCATGCGCCTTCTGGATATTGGCAGTGATCGTCTCAGGATGTACTAAGGGACGAACGCCATCGTGAATCAGGACAAAAGCATCGGTAAGCTGCTCTGCCTCTGCATAATCGTGAGCAGCACAAAGGCCGTTATAGATACTATCCTGACCCGTTTCTCCACCAGGAACGATCGAGAAGACTTTCTTGAGACCGTATTTCTGTACCAGTCCTTTAAGGTAAGGAATCCAAAGCTCTACGCAAGCGATGCAGATGGCATCGATCATAGGGTGATGCTCAAAAATCTCGAGTGTATAGATAATAACGGGTTTGCCATCAGCATTGAGAAACTGTTTCGGAGTGCCTGGGGTCTGCATTCTGGCTCCATAACCACCGGCGAAGATGACTGCGATGTTTTTCATATTCAAACGAACTTAGTCTTCATAACTCTCTAAACCAATGATTCCCTCCGTATTGAGTATAATCGGACGGCCGTAAGCATTGAATTTTCCCATGGATGACAGGACGGCGCAATGCTCTGCGGCAAAATAATCGCGTGTCTGTGGCTGATAGAGGATCAGATCGACTACCAGGTCACCTTTGGCGAGATACGTCGGCAGAGCAATTTTTCTGGAGATCTGGAAATCTCCTGTTGAGAAAGTCTCGAGGCGATCTTTGTAACGACCCTCCATATAAAGAGCGACGGGGGTTCCTGAAGGATTGCGGAAGATCATCTTGACGTCGCACTTCATTGGCACATCGGTATGGCCAGCAATGTGAAGATCAATGTATTTCTGGTCGGAGGTGATGGTGCTGTGCGATAAGGTCGTGCCATTGATGCTGATGTCACTGACTGATATATAAGACTGCTTGATGACGACAGTATCGATGATTTTTGAGCCTTCGGTGTTGTTGCTTTTTGTCAGATAGAAATCTACGGCATCTGCTGAGGTTCCTTCAAAAACCTTCTGGCCATTGGACAGTACGACACCCTTCTGGCAGAGGTTCCTCACCGTGGCCATATTATGGCTCACAAACAATACGGTTCGGCCCTCTCCTTGTGCCACATCGTTCATCTTTCCGATCGCCTTCTTCTGAAACTCAGCATCGCCCACTGTGAGCACCTCATCGACCACAAGGATCTCCGGCTCAAGAAAGGCGGCAACAGCAAAACCAAGGCGGACGGTCATGCCTGAGGAGTAGCGCTTGACAGGGGTGTCGATGTAACGTTCAACACCTGCGAAATCAACGATCTCATCAAGCTTGCGGGTGATTTCGGACTTGGTCATGCCCATGATGGAACCATTCATGTAGATATTCTCACGGCCAGTCATCTCTGGGTGGAAGCCGGTGCCGACTTCGAGGAGGGAGGCAATGCGACCCTGATAATTGATGCTGCCGGTGGTTGGAGAGGTGATATTACTGAGAAGCTTCAGTAGGGTACTCTTTCCTGCTCCGTTCTTGCCGATGATGCCAAGGACCTCGCCTTGCTCCACCTTGAATGTGATGTCTCGCAGAGCCCATACATAGTCACTCTCGCCCTTGGTCGTACGGTCATTGGTCTGACCGATCTTGAGATAAGGGTCTTCCTTGCCGAGAACGGACATCTGCCACCAGCGGTTAAGGTCATGGCTGAGAGTGCCAGTACCAACTCGACCGAGGCGGTACATCTTACCGATGTTATTGAATTCGATGGCGATGCTTGACATAAAAGGATGCAATCGGCTTATACGGTGTCCATAAAATTACGCTCAGTACGCGAGAAGATCACCACGCTGAGGAATAGTGTAACGAGCATGAAGACGGTGCTGTAGAGAAGTCCTCCCCAGTCGAGGGAGCCACACGAAAGACAAGAATACTTGAAGGCCTCGAAGATAGGAGTCAACGGATTGAGTGCAATGATTTCACGATACTTCTCCGGAGCCACGCTCAATGGATAAATGACCGGAGTGGCGTACATGAACAGCTGGATGCCGAACTGAATGAGGAACTTGAGGTCACGATACTTGGTAGTAAGGCTCGAAATGATCAGTCCCCAACTCATGGAATGGAATGCCAGAAGCAGGATGAGGAAGGGGAAAAGAAGGATACTGGCATTGATGCTGATGACACCGGCTGGAAGAGTGACGTAATAGTACACATACACCAGGACGAACAGCACAAGCTGAATGAGCATCTTAAGCAGATTGCTGGTAGCACCGCTCAAAGGGACGACCAGGCGAGGGAAATAGACTTTGCCAAAGACATTGGCGTTGGCCGTAAAAATGTCGCTACAGAGGGTGAAGGTCTCAGAGAAATAGTTCCACAGCAGGATACCAGCCATGTAGAACAAAGGTTGAGGTGCTCCATCGGTACTGATGCCAGCTAAGCCACCGAAAACAAACATATACATGATTGTGGTGAAGACAGGCTGGATGACGTACCAAAGCGGGCCGAGGATGGTCTGCTTATACTTGGTGACAATGTCGCGCTTGATATACATGACATAAAGGTCGCGGTAGCGCCACAGGCCTTTGATATCAATGTCGAGGATACCTCGGCGTGGTGTGATTACGTGCTGCTGCATATAAAACTAGATAGTGACCAGGAGTTATCTTCTCTTAATACGGATGGATTCAAGGTGCTTAAGCATTCGCTTCAACAGAATCCAGGACAAGATGACACTATAGAAATCGGACAAAGACATGCTCCACCAGACGCCGGTGACTCCTATGGAATCTGGCAGGAAAAGGAGCAATGGCAACAGACAGCAGAGCTGTCGAGAAAGCGAGATAAAGGCGGATACTTTGGCCTTACGGATGGACTGGAAGAAGGCCACGGCAATAAGCTGACTGCCGACCAGGGGCAAGGTGAAAAGTGAAATACGAAGTGCTGGAATACAGATATCAAAGAACTCGTACTCAGAAACGAACAGACGGACAAGGAACCCTGGGAAAAGGGCAATCAGCGTATATCCGACCGTGGTCAGGATCGTAATAAGAAAAATGGACTGAGAGACCGCCTGACGGACGCGTCGGAAAGAGCCTGCACCCATGTTATAGCCGACAATAGGCTGAAGACCCTGGCTGAAACCGATGGCCAGCATGATGAGCAGCTGGGTGATACGATAGGTGATGCCGTATGCACTGATATACATATCGCCGCCATAGAACAGGAGGCTCAGTATGACAACTGTCACGATCAGACATCCACTGATGTTGGACAAGAATGGAGAGACACCGACACCGAGAATATCGCGGATATGCTCAGAATTGATATTGAAGATATTCCGCGAGAAGAAGAGATAGTTGCGCTTATTGAAATAATAAGGCAGCAGGAACAGCATGGCCAGCAGTTGTGCTACCATCGTAGCCAGGGCGGCACCCTTGATGCCCATGTCAAGGACGAAGATGAACAGACCATCGAGCAGGACATTCAGGATGACTGCCAGAAGCTGCGTGTACATGGCATACTTCGGATGTCCTGTGGAACGTATCATGCTGCAAAGTGTCTGGAAGATAAAATTGGGGAGAATGCCCAACAGCAAGACGTACATGTATGGCTGAGCAAACTGCAAGGTGGTAGGAGATGCACCGAAAAAGGTGAGCAAAGACTCCAGAAAGCTAATACCGAGCAGAGTCAGCAGTGCAGCAAAAACGATATTGAGGAAAAGGACATTGCCCAAGACCTCATGCACTGTACGACGCATCTTTCGGCCCATGTAGATAGATGCCTGCGTGGTACCACCCACGGTAGCAAGGGTTCCGAAGGCTGTAACAATATTGGTCAGCGGGAATGTAATGGCCATGCCGGCAATAGCATTAAACCCAGAGTGATTGCCTACGAATATGGTATCGCAGAAATAATAAAGCGAATTAGCAGATGTGGCAATAATGCTTGGAAGAGCAAAGCTCCATAGCAGCTTACCGATGGGTTTTGTGGCTAATGCATGACCTTGTTCCTGGGTATATTTAGACATGAATTAAGAAAAGAATAAATAGTATGATTAGAATGAAGCAAAAGCTTCGCTAGGATCTGCCACCTCAGGTATCGGACAAACCCTACAATATGTATATATTATAACGCGGCAAATTTAAAGAAAAAACTGCGAAATTGCAAATCCTGCATCACATTTTTTAATACTAAGCCTCAAAAAAGTGCATTTTGACTTGGAAATGCACTTTTTTGAGGCTTAATATTTATATTAAATACGCAAAAAGATGACAAGAACTGGACGTGTTACATATCTTCAATTCGAGGACGAAGCAGGTACAAGACAATCTTGAGGATGATCCAGATACCGAACAACACATAGCCGAGGATGGCATACCAACGAAGCCAGATAGGGCTCGTCACATGGATCATACATACTTTATTGAGTTCAAACTGCGTAGAGTTGACAGCTCGCAGATCCAACTCCCAGTCTCCGGATGGGAGGTTGACCAGTCGCAGCTTTGCGCCATCGGTGAAAGGCAACCATTCCTCGATGTAACCAGGAATACGATAGGAATAATGATAATCGTCCTGATGATAGATATCATTGACACAACACTGAAGAGTGAGGGTACGGTTCTGATAGCTGATAATATAGTCTCCACCGGTATCTGACGGGCCATTGGCAAAAATCCAGTAATCATGCTGTGTGGCAAGAATGTCCTGCGCAGTGATACGCACGGCGCCACGGTCTCCGCCATAGAAGAGCGTTCCAGATTCTGAGCGGATACCAGAGTTCTGGAGGAACTCCTGCTGCAGCATCTCATCCTCGGAGAGGATAGCACGCTCAGCCTGACGACTATTGCAGTTGAACGAGAAGATGCCATTGCTCTCTGTAGATGCGCAAAGAATAGAGTCGTTGAGCATCAGCACAGATCGCAGCTCAAGAGAGGGCAGCCAGGCCAATGAGTCATAATAGTCATAATGATCTGAACGTGTGTCATAGCAGACGAGTCCGCCTCCTGCGGTAGCGCACCAGACTTCATGCCCCTCACGGGTAATGATGGAACGTACAAAGTTCGAACCATTCCAACCATGCTCGGCTCCGACCTGTAGATGGTGAGAGAGTTCTCCTGACTGCTTATCAAGTAGCCAGAATCCATCAGAGGTTGCAAAGGCCAGCGTATCGTCGTTTAATGACTCGACATCAAATGCTTGCTGAATCTCATAGTAGCACAAGGTCTCAAAGGATCCATTCGGCAAGAAGTGCAACTGAGTCAATGGCATATTGAGACCTCCGATCCAGAGGTCACCATCAGAAGTGTCATGTATATCGTAAATATTGTCGTTGGTAGGTGCTCCACAGATAGATGGATACCATTGCTTCTGCCCGGTCTTCGGATCAAAATGCAGTAGTCCAGAGCCGAATCCTCCTGCCCAGATGGTAGAATCAGGACGGACCTTTAATGTCAGGAAACGTGACTCATGATCGAGATAAACCGTAGGTTCATGATCCTTAGAGTCATAATGGACAATGGACTGATTGAAGGCCACCCAGAGATCTCCGTCTGGCGCGAAGTCAAGATCGTACACAAAGTTATCGGACGGAGAGACAGCCTCCGGATTGGTCAGGGTATACATTTGATGGTTCTGGCGTAGCAGGACACAGCCTCCCATATACATGGAGAACCAGATATTGCCCTGATCGACCGTCACGTCATTGATGGCTCCTGATCGTGTGGGGAAGAGTGCATCCTGACTATCGAAAGCGATCTTCTGAAGCGTCTTAGGCTCCTTGGATACGCGATCCAGATCGAGCTGCATAAGTCCTTGTCCATCGGTAGCCAACAACAGGCCATGCTTAGGATGATAATCTATTGCATTGACAATAAGGTCCTCGGTGCTAGGAACAAAGGTGAGGGTCAAAGGTGCTGCGACCTCGGTATAATACAAGCCTCGTCCATTGGTTCCGACCCAAAGCTTGCCATTGAAAATATTCATGCACTGTACAGGAACTCGAGGCAAATCTGCCGCCGTCGCAACTCCAGTCTTGATATTGAAGAAACCGATACCCTGATCAGATCCGACCCATAAGACCCCATCATTCCGAGCCAGAAGGCTACGCACGTTGGCCGTCTCCATGACATGAGAAAGAAGCTTGTGCTCTTTCAGGTCATAGCTCAGAATACCATTGTTCATACCCACTACCAGCACGTCATCAGAAGTCACATAGAGCGCCTGAACGCTATAGTACTTCTCCATACTGTAGAGGTCGACAACCACCTGGAACTTGTCGTTCAGAGGGTCGAACTGATAGATCATTCCGCGCTCTGTATATGCCCAGATACGGCCTTGATAATCCAGATACAACTGTATCATCATGCCATCACGGTAACTGCGCTTACCCAGATCACTGAGTTTATAGTGGAATGCATCAAGACCGTTATAGCAGTCAATACCATTACGGTTGGAGATCCATATAAAATGCTTATTGTCAACCAGAATGGTGTTAGCCGTCTGGCTCTGCAGACAGGTGATAGTCTGAGCGTGGAAGTCTCCGGCAGTAATTTCATTAGCCAGGACCTTGTGACAGGAAACCTTTCCGAGACAGAGCAGGAAGAGGACGAGATAGAGGAAATACTGTCGCATAATCATAGATTGATGAGATATTTTCGCTGCTCTGGAGTCTCCTTCAGCACACGGTTAAACACACTTATCATACGGTCGATGAAGCTATCGATCGTAAACTCGGACAAGAAGAACTTATATCCCTCCTCTCCCATCGACACTCGGAGTTCCGGATTGTCAATCAGCTTGGCTATCGAGTGAGACAAGTCAATCGGATTGCGCGACTTGCAGATCAATCCTGTCTTGCCATCCTTAATCATATATGGGATACCGCCTTCCTGCGTAGAGATGATTGGCAACTTACGCTCCATGGCCTCCAGATTTACCAGCGGGAAGCACTCCTTCGCATAGTAAGTCGGGAAGACCATCATATCTGCCCTATCAAGATAGATATTCTTCTCATCGCCATATTTCGGACCGACGTAAGTGACTCGATGCTGTAGGTAGCGACTGCGAATCTCCTCCTCCAGTCGATCACCATTCATGGCAAAAGCCTCAGCGCCGACGATCGTACAATGGAAATTATATCCTTCTCCTCTAAGCAGATACAACGCATCGAGCAAATCCAAGATTCCCTTCGATACAAAAAGGTTAGAGAGATAGAGTATTTCTGGGACCTCATTATGACGATCAGCCTCTATCTCATTGCCGGTACTCAGGACTCGAGGGACACCATTCGGACAGAAATAGGTATCTCGGATACGTAGATACTTCTTCATGTCATCATAGAGCTGAGGAACGATTAATAGTACCTTGATGCCCTGGAAGTACTGACGATAAAGGAAATCATCGATCGCGTAAGACTGACGACGACGGACACCTTTGTTATGATAATGGCACAAGATACGGCATCCCAGAAGCTTCAGCAGGGTCACCACTACAAAATCCTTGTAGAATGCGCCACCTGATGCATTTGGCGTAATGTAGACAAGATCCGGATTGAATTGTTTGACCACATGACGGAGATGAGATAGCAACTTCAAGAAATTAACCAGTTTCTGAAATCCTACCTTTCCGATGTCTGCGAGGCTGGCTGCTGCCGTCAGGTTAATATATCGGCAGTTAAAACTTTCATTGATTGTTTTACTGTCATGAATCCACTTTCCTACCATAGCAGCACCATGTACAGGTGGCGGCAGATGTAAAACGAAGAGAATCTTAGGCTTTTCTGAAGAATCTAAGGTCTCAACATTGTGGACGTATCTGTTACGAGAAGTATATTCCTTAATAATGTTCCAGACGAAAACGGGATTGCCTATCAGATAACGACGCCACATGCGTCGAGGATTGTGCAACAGACGGAAAAGCCACTCAAAACCATGCTTCTGCCAAGACCACGGAGCTCGTGGAGCCGTACCTGCGAAGAAGTCAAATACGGCACCAATAGAACCTGCATGACAATGGATATCCAACTGTTCCCAATGACTGTAGAGCCACTTTTCCTGCTTGGGTGCAGTCATACCCACCCAAAGTAAGTCCGGATTGGCAGAGTTGATCGCCTTAACGACTAAATCGGAATCTTCTGGA
The DNA here is from genome assembly GCA_045600445.1 of Bacteroidales bacterium. GTDB lineage: Bacteria > Bacteroidota > Bacteroidia > Bacteroidales > UBA3663 > Liminaster. Next base: position 103,420 of record JAZRXZ010000021.1, read on the forward strand.
GAAAGTTCTGACTTGAATGGTGGAGAATAGGTCACTACTTCCAGATTCGGGTATACGGTCTTCGCTTTCTCGCGAATCAAGGACAACACTTTTTCTGTCGATCCAACAAACATGACTTTACCTCCTGTCTGATTGAGCTTCTCCATCTCAATCTCAAAAAGATCCCATCCCGGACAGCGCTGTTCTGGATTATTCTTTCTCCTCAGAAGTTTACAGGCCACGACAATAGACACACCATCAGCCAGCAGATAGTCGCACTTCGACAGGGAGTCTGCCAAAAGTTTGTCTGTCTGCGCAATGTTGTAAGTATGCGCATTAATAGTGTTAATGAGCACCTTACCCGGTGGTATCTGGGCAATGTCTGAACGGGTTCTGACGAATTTTAGATCTCTAAGTTTGAATGACATGAGGCATTAAATTACTCTGCAAAGATAACTAAAAAGTAATTAGGTGAAAAGAAAAGTCAAGAAAAACTAATAAAAATATTAAAAATTGGCCTAATATGTCGATTTTTCACTGGTTGCAATAACAAATCTTATTTCATTGACAGGAGCATCTCGTTAAATCGATCATACAATAACGGATTCTGACCTTTAGAGAAAAACTCCAGTTTATAATTGACAAATGCCTTAAGATAGACCTGCCAGTCCTCCCCTGCGAAGTATTCGTCAATCATCGTACGGTGATCCTCTATCACCTTCATTCCCGATTGGGTCTTATCTAATAAAAAAGAGGTCTGAAGCACATAGGTAAAAAGGTCAAAGCCAAGAGGCATTTCTGCAGACATTTCCCAATCAATGAGATGGAGCTTTCCCCTGACAGACAGCATATTCCACGGACAGAAATCCATGTGGGCAAAACAGGTCTTCAGCGGAGCTTCTTCTGCACCATTGTTTACACAGAATGGACTAGAAGTCTCAGTATAATGCTTATCTTTTAGCATCATGAGTATACCCATGACCTGTGAATCTTCTACACCTGACAGAACATGGTCTCCCTGTATGCATTCGCATTTCAAAAAAACGTATTCTTCAGTATCTTTGTAGGAATAGAGCTCTGGAACCAAGCCGGTACCAGCTAATGACTGATATACCTTAATCTCATTACGAGACAAATCCTTCGCTCTCTGGGAGGTAGATAACTTTGCAAAGAACCTAGATTTATTAGCAGATGATGTCAAAGTATTGGTATGGTATCCAAGAACTGACATCTTCTGATCTGGGCCTGTGGTTCCCATATTGACACCATAGATTACATCTTCTCCCAACAGAGACTTAAGCAATGACAAGCCTTCGATATTCTTCTCTTCCACGCGAAACAAAAAGCGGAAAAGTGACACATGGCAGAAAAGCCACCACATCAGCCGAGCACATCTCCCACCATAATTACCATACAGGGAGTAGATAAATCGACTGTCTGGAGTCAATGGTGGGAAATAATAGGTACTCTTGAATGTCTTGAATCGATAGAATGCCATCATAATAAATCACTTACGGATAAACAGTCGCAGAACAAACTGACTGATAGCCTGTCTCTCTGAAGTTTTCAGAATCAGCTTCCATCCTAACAGGATAAACAGTACCGTAGAAATAGAAGTCGCTATAATTCTGTAGGTAACAGTATCAGTTGCTAATAAAATCAGATAATAAGGAATCAGACTGATAACAGTCAGGGATAAACAGGTAAAGAACACTTCGAACATGAAAGTCCTGATAGGCAGACCCGTGGATCTATGGCAGAAGTATAATGCACTGAATCCTTGTAACAGCGCTGCAGCAATCCAAACCAGATATAAATAATAAGGAGGATATCCATAATAGAAAAACAGAGCAGATACTACCAATGGCAACAGGTAAAGAATAGAGCTTACAAACGAAAACATCCGGATACTACCTTGCGCATAGATGGAAGTACTCAGGTTCTTGAACAAAAGATCGACCATGTGCCGGATAATCTGCAAACGTAGGAATATCAAAGCCCAGACAGGGACCTCGACCAGCCAAAGATTAAGGATTTCAGGAGCTAAGAGAAAGATAGGGATTGCAATAGCGACAGCCAGCATATAAGGGACTCGGCATCCGACAAGGGTATAATAATAGACCTTGTCCTTATTATTCTCTCCTTCACTCTTTGTCAAGATTGGAGAAATAACCTTGAGTGCATGGTTGGAGAGAGTTGTATAAGCAGAGCCGACCTGTGCAGACACACCTTGAGAAGCATTCACCAAGACACCAAAGAAACGGTTGAGGACCAGACTCTGACCATGATACCCCACTAAATAACTGGTTATACCTAAGAGATTCCATCCTACGAATGAAGACATCTCTTTGATGACGGCGCGAGAATAATAGGTAGCAGGACGGAAAACACATTCGCTATAATTACGGTGGCAATAGAAATACTTGATTGCCATGGTAATAAATGGAATACTTCCAATCAGCAATCCGTATATAATCAGCTTATCCTGACTAGAAAAAAGACAAGCGACGGCAGATGATAACTTCAATAAATTTTCAAGAATGCTAATCAGCGCAAACAGCTTAAAGTTCTCATGAGAATTAATGAGTGCATCGTAAGGAGAAGATAGTACTGTTACGATGGTACTTATGACCAGACATGAGTAGACAATCCGGGAGGCAGCCAATCGTTCTATCGGGATATTGACCAATTCATCAAAGAAGAAATAGCCAATGATGGACAAGATAGAACCTACAAGGAAAGCAATGATAATATGAAGTACAATTGACACATTATATATTTGCTTAAGCTTGAAGGAATCTCCCTGTCCTTCACAATAATTCAGAAATCGTTGAGTCGTTTGTGCCATCGCCGAATTCAAGAATCCCAGCATGGCTATCGCTCCACCTACAATGTTAAAGATTCCATAGTCCGTCTGGCCAAGTCCATGCAAAATAATGCGAGTAGTTAATAAGAGTACTACCAGATTAACTACTATCTTGCCATACAACCAAGCCGTATTGACTATTAATCGATTAGCAGGCGGATTCATGGTAATGAAACGAAGAATTGATTACAGAGACGGCAGGGACATTCCGAAGATTTTGCGATATAAATCAAGAGCGTAGACGTCGGTCATGCCACTGATATAGTCGAGGACTGCCATGATGCGCGGATAAACGCCCTCAGCTCGTGTCTCGTACTGGAGCGGGATGCGATCGAGCAGCAGACGGCTGTACGATCGGTCTGGATTGAGGACAGCGTTAATCATCTTGTCGAGCAATGTGGTGATGATCTGATAACCTGCCACCTCAATGTCGACAACGTCGCTGCTGTTGTAGATGCGACTATATGCGACCTTCGAGCAATGTGCATAAGCACGTGCAGGGACATCGCTGATGCAGTCGATGAGCGGCTGATGGAAAGCACCTTGCAAAATCTCCTCCTCGTGCGAGAGAAAAGCCTGTGAGCATTCGAATACCAGCGTACCGATGGCACGCGAACGGAGGTAGCCGATCTGCTCGTTGATATCCGGGACATGGGTAAGTCCGCGTTCGATACGGGCACGCTGCTCGCCATCGAAGAAGCCAAGGAGTAGTTCCTTGGTCTCCTCAGTAGAAAGGAGTTTGAGATTATGAGCGTCCTCGATGTCCATAATCTGGTAACAGATGTCATCGGCCGCCTCAACCAAGAAGCAAAGCGGATGGCGAGCCATCGGATCCATACCCAGACGTGTGATGACGCGCTGGAAGGCCTCTTCCTCAGACTGGAAGTAACCGAACTTAGGCTTCTTAGTGACCTGTGTGCTGGCGTATGGATACTTGATGATCGAAGCCAGCGTACTGTAAGTCAAAGCAAATCCACCTTCGCGATGTCCGATGAAATGATGGGTCAAGAGACGGAAGGCGTTAGCATTGCCATCGAAATGCGTGAGGTCGGCCCATTGCTGCGGAGTAAGGATCTCCTGGAAGCGTCGGCCCTCTCCCTCACTGAAATAAGAGATGATAGCTCGCTCTCCGCTATGGCCGAAGGGAGGATTGCCCATGTCATGCGCCAGGCAGGCGGCTGCAACAATATCATCGAGAGAATCGAACTTCTCGATCCATGGCTGATCTGCATACTTCTCCTTCAGTGCCATGCCGACACTGGTACCTAAGCTACGGCCGACAGAGGCGACCTCCAGACTGTGTGTGAGTCGGTTGTGCACGAAGATGGCACCTGGTAGTGGAAAGACCTGAGTCTTGTTCTGCAGGCGACGGAAAGAAGGTGAGAAGATAAGACGGTCATAGTCGCGCTGAAATTCAGTGCGACTATGCTGACGTGTATCGAGACTCTCCTGGCCAAAGCGGACGGCGGAGAGAAGCTGATCCCATTGCATTGGAGTTAACAGATAATAGTTAACAGTTAATATTTAGAAATCTCCGACCAAGTCTTGCCCTCACTATAAGGATATCCCTTGGAGTTAAAATGATCTGGAGAGAGCTTACGAAGCATGTCGATGGTAGAGTGACTGAAAGTGAAGTTTCCACGACGGTCAGAACTACCGAATTCGTTGGAGTCGGAACGTTCCATACTAATGGCTATTGCCGAGAGTTTCTGCTGTCCGACCTTGATATTCTTGAAGTTGACCACCAGCTTTCCATCCTTGGCGACACGGGTCTTGTAAGAGACATGATGCACGAAATGACGAGTATTGACGAAATAAGCATCAACCTGATAGACCTTTCCTGGTGGTACAATAAAAGTATACTTCAAGTCCTGACGACCCCAACGGTAGGTACGAAGAAGGTCCTGGTCTTCCTTGGCTGCCCAGTCGGCCTTATCCTTGACATTCTCAACAGGAATGATGGCAAGACCTGGTACAATAGCCTGACTAGCAAGGACAGGAGAAAGATGGTCGGATGCATACTGAGGTGCCTGTGACCAGTTGTATGAGAAACGGCTGTCGTCGCCCATCCAGACCTGGCCGAAACTGTCAGTCACTTCGTCACCGCCACAGTTGATACGATAGAGGTAAGCTCGGTTGCTCGTTTCTCCCTGAAGGACAGGGGTATTCTTGGCGAAACTGTGCTTAACACGGTTCGTCTCGAGGTCTTTCAAATAGTCTGGCAGCGGGATATTGTCAGCTTCATACCCGTATGCGACCATCTGACGAGCGCTCTTGCCTGGATCAGAAGAAACATTGTCAGAAGTCTGTACATGATGAAGGAAGTCTCCCCATGCCACATATAAATAATAAGCGTCAGTCGGCTCCCAGAATGAAGTAAAGAGTCCATGATCAGAGAAAGGGCCGACCTGATCTATAGCACGAGCCTGCTCACGAACCATGGGCTGACCTGGCATTGGATAGCTATAAAAAGCATCCTGAATATGACCACACATATTATAACGAGCCTTCCACATGCGATTCATCTGGTCGTGCAGCTGCTCGCAGAACTTCATCTCACTATCAGCATCTCCTGCCACGCGAGAGAAACCGTATGTCGGAAGCAAAGAATCGTCAGCAGCCAGATGCCAGTCTGCACCTTTTGATACTGGGACAGTGGCACTGCTTGTGGTAACAAGACGAGAAGGACGAGGATCGAGGTGGTGGATGATATTGCGACACTCACGAACGAAGTCAGCTGGCATCACATTCTCGAACTGGAGTCCCCACAGGACAATAGAAGGACTATTGCGACGCTCTTTTACCCACTGCTTGAGCAATTTCTTGAAGTTATTGCGGAACTCTGGTGTATCATGCCATACACGAGCAGAGAACTGTGGATACCAGAGCATTCCCTCCGCTTCAATGGCGCGCTGATATGCCAAATTATGAGGCGCAGAGAAATCAGAGAAGAGGTTAAAGCCCATATATTTGGCCACACGGATACGACGTGAACATTCTTCGTCGGTGAATGCATATCCATTGCCGAAGTTATGCTCCACCTCGCTGGTTCCATTGATCCAGACAGGTTGATCATTCATGAAGAAACGAGGGAGGGCTTCATCTGCAAGAGAACCATCTGCCTTGCGAGAAGGCCACTGGATACTATTGATACCGACCTCAGTATCGACTCGGTCAGCCAACACCTGCTGGAAGCCTAACATAACCTGGCTGATAACTTTATAAGTCTTAGGGTTCTCCGGGCTCCATCGCTCAAGATCGAACTTCTTGATAGCAAACTTTTGAAGGACAGTCTCTGTCAGACGAGCGCCGAGCATGAATGACTTATGCGCCATCAGGGACTCGAAAGCCGTATTCAGACGACATTCGGCAGGATGGTTAGAATAATTATGAACCTCTGTCTCGACAAAGAGCGTATCGAGCGCCTCATTGGTCCAGGCATGTACGCCAAAAGGTTCGATACGGACAGCCGAGGAGACTTCGAGCGAGACATTGCGGAAGAGACCGAATGGCATATTCGTCACACCGAAGCCATTGGCAGGGTCACTCACCCAAGGCAGGTCCCGCGCCTGTGAAGGATGATCGCAAAGGATGGTAAGACGGTTGCGTTCTGCTATAAGATACGGCGTGATATCGAGTGTAGTGACGATCATACCCGCAGGCTGATGCTTGCAGACCTCCTGACCATTTACATAGACAGAGAGATAACTGCCTGCACCTTCAATACGAAGGAGAACAGCTTCATTATTAGGTGTATTGACCGAGAAGGTTCGCTCATAACGGCATGAGCCAAAGAGGTCGGCCTGCTTGACACCTGGACGATAGCCATAATAGTCGTTCCAGTTATGCGGCAGCACAACATTACGAGCGACAATGCTGTCCGCACTGCCTTCTGGTCGGCAGACTGAGATCCAGCTGTCGTTGAGAGAAATCACCTCACGAGCCTGCAGCTGGAAGACGGTAACCAGCAGGGCAAGCAAAGAAAAAACACGTAGTTTCATCTTGTTTTATTTACAGTTTTCTTTTAGGAATCGCATCTGACGGTAGCGTGTCTCAGTACTGATCCAATGCTCCGTAATCGGGGTAAGATAGGACTGTTTTGGACACTGAAGCGTGTTCCATACGGCCCAGGAAGTGGTAGGTGGACAGGTATTGTCGTTATACCCCCAGGTCATATAGACAGGACACTTGACCAGACGAGCGAAATTGATGACATCATAATAAGAAAGCGTGCGAATGACATCTGGAGTCAAAGACACATCCTTATATTTATTGCTAAAATGAGGATAGCCTCCTGTCCTACCCTTCTCTGCATAGCCAGCCATATCAGAAAGTGCTGGGTGAGCAATGGCAATGGCAGTCACACGAGGATCAAGTGCAGCCAGAACAATGCTGAGTGCAGCTCCCTGGCTGTTACCCTGAACGAGTACGTTCTTACCATCCCAATTTGGCAGGGTGACTAGGTAGTCTACCGCGCGGATCATGGATGCATAGACATGTCGCATGTAATAAGTCTCGCGACTCTGGAGACCATTCGATAGATAACCATTGGCAGAATGTTCTCCAAAAGCCCGACTAATATCCTTATAGTCAGCGGCAGAAAGCGAAGGATTGATACCATGAATCTCAAGATCGAGGCGGATGATATCGCCTTGCTCCGCATAGAAGATCGTTTTGAGCGGATCCATCGGCTTGACGCCAGCACCAGGAGGTGAGACTAAAACGGGATATTTGCCTTCCTTGCGAGGACGGGTAAGGTATCCGTAGATGTTATATTCTCCCTGTTTGCGATAGCAGCGGATCTTAACGAGCTGGCATGTAGCCTTGTCTGTATCATACTGAGGAGCAGGAGTAACCTCCACCGTTAAAGGCAACTGACGCTGTTCGTCAAGTATCTGCTGCCAGTATGACTCAAAATCTGCAGGACTCTGCGTGTATGGTTGGATTTGATCGGCACTAAAGCCGACTTTCAAATGATTCTTGTAGTTGACGCCGTCGATAGTACAGTTCATGCGAGTATCACGGAAACCTGGCTTTTTCATCGTCCCGACAGGAATCACGGCGCGGCCATTACGGTCTGTCATCACTTTTCCCTCGGTATCAGATGGAAGACAATCGCCACCGACGCCGTAAGAGACCTCGACCCCGGCAGCAGGTTGACCATGGAGCAAAAGCTGGAGTTCGATCTGAGCCTTCTCTCCTACTTTATAGAGCCAATCAGCATGCGATGGGACAGCGGCCCACTGCAGATCAGACTGGTTTGTAAAGTTCTGCGCAAACGCAAAAACTGGAGACAGCGCAACTGCTAAGACGAAAAAAATGTAACGTGCGCGTAACAACAAGGTAGATTTCATCATAAATATCCCTTATTTTTGAGCGACAAAGATAAAAGTTTTACTTGAAATAAGCAAATAATTTTGGATTTTTCGACAGAATTTCCTATCTTTGCCGCGTTATAAATATAAAAAATGAACAAATTCGAGAAATCCCTACGGTTTATCAAGAAGAGCATTGCTCCCGGCTCACCATTCTACGAGAAGATTTATCTCGTCGGAGGTTGCGTCCGTGATGAACTGTTAGGCGAAAGATACAGCGACCTCGATCTGCTCATTAATTTACCTAACGGGCAACGTGATTTTGTGGAGTATATGTGCGCCACTTATCCGGATATCTGCAAGGGACCTTTCTACTATCAGCGCTATGGCACAACCGCCATGGATGTGATTATCGAAGGAACTTTCACTCTGGTGGAATGTGTTGAACCTCATGTAGAGCAATATGATGAAGATGGCGTAACCCTGCTCGAAACCCGTTTCTGTTCTTTGGAAGAAGACTCTACCCGCCGAGACTATACTTGCAACGCGCTTTACAAGAATCTACATACCGACGAAATCCTTGACCCTACGGGACGTGGTGTGACCGACTTGAAGGAAGGCCTGTTGATTACCCCTTCTGAACCAGGTATGATCTATCGCCAGGATCCAGTTCGTATGCTGCGAGGCATCCGTTTCAAGCACCAGAAGAATTTCCGACTCGATCCGAACTGCTGGAACGCAATCTGCGAGAACCATGCAGCCATGTCGGTTGCAGCGCCAAAGCGTTTGCGCGACGAGCTCAACAAGATGATGAAGAGCCGCTCGTTCGGCGAAGGGATCAATGACCTCCTCATCAGTGGTCTGCTCCCTTATGTTATGCCAGGACTGGAGGAGTTCCTCCAGTCAGACAAGCAGCTGACCGGTGCGAATGACGGTATTACCCTCTGGCAGAAGACCCGCATGGCGCTGAGCACCTTGACGCGTGAGCATCCGCATACCGACACCATCTATAAGTTGGCTGTTCTCATGATGCACGTCGGACTGATACATGGCCGTGATGCTGTAGCGGAGATTCTGGTCAATTCTGGTATCGGTAAGGAAAGAGTCATCAGCATCCTGCATATCATTGACCTGTACAAGCGCTTTTCAAAGATGTACGACGGTCAGGACTACGTGGCTAGACCTCGTGAACTGCCGCATTTTATCAATTCTTTATCCAAGCGTAAGGATGATTTCCGTCGTATGGTACGCGCCCTTAATCAGGGTATGAGTACCAATGCACAACTTCCTTGGAAGATCTTTTATGATGAGGATTTCGTCCCAAAGCCTCGTCAGGTCCGTAGAAGCCGTCGCGTACCAGCAGGGCCCGTTGCCCATGAGGGAGAGACAAGCAATGCGATGTCTGCACCAGCAACAGCTCCAGTCTCTTCAAGCGAGCGCAACCGCAAGCGAAACATCAAACGTCGCGAACAGCGCAAACGTGCTAAGAAAAGAGCCAAAGGCCAGCTGGAACAAGTTACAGAATAATCAAATACCACATATCTATGATCAAAATTGCTCCTTCGTTCCTCAGTGCAGACTTCGCACATCTGGAACGTGAAATACAGATGCTCAATGAGAGCGAGGCAGACATGCTGCACTTCGACGTGATGGACGGTTCTTTCGTTCCTAACATTTCGTTCGGATTCCCAGTGATGGCATCTCTGCAACCAGTAGTACGCAAGCCGATGGATGTGCACATGATGGTGGTACATCCAGAGCAGTGGATCGATCAGGTAGCCAGCTATGGTGCCGAGTATATGACCGTCCATCAGGAGGCTTGTCATAACCTGCACCGCTGCATCCAGCAGATTCACGAGGCTGGCATGAAGGCTGGCGTTGCCATCAACCCTGGCACACCTAACGTGATGCTAGACGAAGTACTCTGCGATCTGGATCTGGTATTGATCATGACTGTGAACCCTGGCTTTGGCGGACAGAAGTTCATCCCATCGATGCTCGACAAGGTACGCCGACTCAAGGCCAAGATCGTGGAGCATAACTACCATGCACTCATTGAGGTCGATGGTGGCGTGAACCTCGAGACCGGCAAACAGCTCAAGGAGGCAGGTGCCGACATCCTCGTGGCTGGCAACACTGTGTTCCGCAGCGAGAACCCGATCAAGACGATCCAGGAACTGAAGAATCTATAAGAGAAAATTAGTGATACAACAACATTCCGTTTAACTATTAAATTTGATTTAACAATGGAAATCAAGAATTACGACTTCGCTGGCAAGAAGGCCATCGTACGTGTAGATTTCAATGTACCTCTGAAGGAGGGCAAGATCACCGATGATACCCGTATCCGTGGTGCAGTTCCTACCCTCAAGCTCATCCTTGAGAAGGGTGGCGCTCTCATCATCATGAGCCACATGGGCAAGCCAAAGGGCAAGGTTAAGCCAGAGCTCTCACTCGGCCAGATCAAGGAGGCAGTTGCTGCTGCTCTCGGCGTAGCTGAGGTTAAGTTCGCTCCTGATTGCGCTGCTGCTGACGAGGCTGCCGCTGCATTGAAGCCAGGCGAGGTACTTCTTCTCGAGAACCTTCGTTAC
>JAZRXZ010000022.1:0-1657 GCA_045600445.1 Bacteroidales bacterium
GACTATCATCGTTTAATAGTCCGCGTGCAATAATAAGGAACCGCCGTATGCCGAACGGCACGTACGGTGGTGTGAGAGGTCGGTAAACGTGAAAGTAGGAGATAAACGCCTACGACTAGCGTTTACCTCCTACTCGATTAATATCGGACGTCGTGAATTCGTGTGTGCGAATTCTGCCATCAGGATCGGACGTCACGATTTCGTTTGTACGTATCCTACTAACAGGATTGGACGTCACGATTTCGTTTGTGCGAATCCTACTAACAGGATCGGACGTCAGGAAATTGAATGATTATGGCATCTGGATCTGCTTGCCAAGAACAAGTTTGTCGCCTGAGTCATCGACCTCCCAGAGCTGTGGCTTACGAGGACCGTTGCCTTCGGAATGATGGACAATGTAGCGGAGAGTGCCATCGAACTGACGGAAGAGCATGCCGTGACCAGAGTTGTTGGCTAGGAAGGCTTCCTTCTCCTGGATCCAAGGACCAGCGATAGTACCAGATGCAGAGTAGCAAATACCCTGAAGGTAGCGCTCATCACCCCAGGTTGACCAGAGCATGCCGAGCTTGCCTGTCTGGGTACGGAACATCTGAGGACCGTCGGTGACCCATCCTGGCATCTTAAGGCCGAAGGTGGCTTCGCTGATACTATTCATCTCACGACAGAAAGGAGCTGCTGAGGCACGGAACATGGTAACTGGCCACTCAGAGATGGTTTGAGTGAGGTCAGATGAGAGCTCGATATAATCCATGGTGCCGTCGATAAGCTGAGTCCACTCATGCACGAAGATCATGTAGATGTGGCCGTCCTCTTCGTAGAGCGTACCGTCGATGCAATCCCACTCGTAAGGTTCGTAGTCGTAACCTGGCTCGACGGCAAATGAGGTATAAGGACCTTCGACCTTGTCGGAGCGAAGGATATATGTCTGGTTGTGAGGTACGTTGTAGCGACCTGGAATAGCTTGTATGATCTCGCCGTGATCGCTGTAGGTAGCAGCATAATAATAGTAGTCGCCAATCTTGTGGATCTCAGCGGCAGCGGCAAAGCCTGCGTCGGCGCACCAGGTGCCAGAGAGGTCGGCGATCTCGTAAGGACCTGTCCAGGTGTTGAGATCCTGGCTCTTCCACATACGGCCACCTGAGCTGGTGAGGTAGTAGGTCTGTGTCTCTGGATCCGGATAGATGAAAGGATCTGACATCTGCAGTTCGCTGAAAGGGATAGTGCGGAGCTGATTCATTGCTTCACGCATGGCCTTGAGTCGTGCTGCACGACCCGTAGTGTCGTTGGAGTGAGTACCACCGAAGTTATTCTGACCGAGGTCAGCCGGGGGAGCCTGTTCGACGGGAGCGATCTTGACGCGCTCAGGCTTCGTTGGTGCGTCAGAAGATGGGGTAGTGGTGCAAGAAGTAGCCAGTGCTGTTGCAATCAATGCTAATGGTAAATAGGAAAGTTTCATGGAGGGTAAAGGTAATGATATAAAATAACGTGAGTTCGACGAAAAATAATTGATTGAAAATGGCGCATCTGCAAAACCCTGTGTTTAACCCCAAATCGTAAAGAGTCGATATAAGAAGAACTTGACATCGACTACACCATGCAGTTGAGCACGGAAAGCTTTGATTTTGGAGTTGAGTGATTCTGCTGAAGCATTAGTCTC
>JAZRXZ010000023.1:0-39844 GCA_045600445.1 Bacteroidales bacterium
TCTGACCAAGTTGGCAAGCAATACTTCCCGAAGGAGAAGCTGCACGAGCAGATCACACCTTACTTTCTGGATTTAATTATGCGTACAGCCAATTACCCGAAAGATCAGTGGCTGGAAGTGGCGATGAAATCCATCCTGCCTTCGACCCCAGAGAATCAGGCTTATCTTGACAGCATAGCAGCATGCCAGAACAAGAAACTCAGCGCATTGGGTCTCAAGCTACCGCTCGATAAGCCGATTGAGGTCATAGATATGTCGATGGAAGCTTTCAGCACAGCTGTGGCGTTTACGTCAGGTGCTCACATTTACGCTAAACTGTCAGCTTTTCGAAGCCGCGATCAGAAGAATGGATTTTCGTCGGAGATGAATATGTGGCATGAGTTGTGGCACATCTTATCGCGCAATAATCCTGAGTTGCGACGCCAGATGTATGCATTGATAGGCTTTACCGTGCTCGATGAGGAGATAGAGATACCCGAAGAAGTGAAGTCGCACCTCCTCTGCAATCCTGATATTGAGCGTCATGACAGCTATGCATCCTTCGAAATTAATGGCAAGCCTACTGACTGTCTGCTTTTGTTCTATGCCCAGGAGGATACCTATAATCCGATTTTTCAGTGGAGCCTGAACCACTACACCAGCTCGATTGAAGGCTCATGGCTGTTAGCTCTCGACCCGCAGACACATAAGCCTTATCGTAATGAGGATGGTAAGTGGGCGCTATATAATGCAATGGATGTAAAAGACTTCATGAAAGGACTCAACACCCCGTATAATTTTGATCCGGAAGAGTGCATGGCAGAAAACTTTGCGTTTGCGATGATGAGCAAAACTAACTGCGATAATCAGAAATTACTACAGGATATACGTGACTTGTTAAAGAAGTTATATTTGCAAAATTGAGTAAATTCTAATTAATTATTTATATGAGAAAAATCATTACCTTATCAGCGTTAGGCATGATGCTTGCCTCGTCGCTACAGGCACAGAGCTGGGACTGGGCCGAGGAGATCGCCACACTTAATCCTGAGGTCGTTGACTCGGTGATACCTATAATGAATCCTGAAGAAAAATATAAATGGTATCAATCGTGCATGATCTATTATCATCAGCCGCTGCAGCATGACAACCCGTCATTAGGCAACATCTCTCTGCGTGCAGTGCTATCGGTTTATTCATTCGAACAATTCAAAGACAGGATGGTTCAAATGTTTATCAATGGCTATAAGCTGGAGGATCTAGTTATAAATGAACCTAATACACAATATGATAACGCTAATTATAGTGCTGAAGGAGAGATAACATACCATTATGATGGAAATCTTTTGCGCCCAGAGCACCGCTTCTTTGGCACTTCTGTTCCAGAGAATCCCATGGATAAACTCGATTATTGCAACGCCAAGGAAGCTGCTGCCGACTTTCATGCCCTTGCAGAAGCCGTGAAGAAAGTCTTCAAGGGTAAGTGGGTAATCTCTGGCGTAAGCAAGGGTGGTATGTGTGCAGCCATACAGCATGCATACTATCCAGATGATGCTGACTGTTTTGTACCTTACGTGGCACCTATCATGACGAGTAACACTGATATGCGCATTCAGGATCGAAGCATGACAGAGCCGTGGACACCTGAAATGCGCGATCAGATGCAGAACCTTGTCTCTAAGATACTTAACAGTCCTGGGGTTTACAGTTATTACGAAAAGTATAAATCTTTTGGACCAGAGAACGGAAATGAATGTCGCTGCTTATTCTTAGCCGATGCCTATGACGTGATCGCTTATTCGCAACAGAAACTTACTCGCAGCCTCTTGTCTGAGATCTATGCAGACAACCAGGCTTATCTGCAAAAAAATGGTCTGGATGATTATACTGATGCAATGCTAGCCTTTTTTTGCACAAATCCGTTAAAGTTTACCAAGTTAAGTCGTGACTTTGAAAATTGGAAAATAGGAAACTGGGTAGAAGAAAGCCTGAGTAAATCATCGTCAGCTGATGACGAAAATGATTTCTCGGAAGAAGATGATGATGATTCATCTCTTGACAATAGTATTTCTGCAAGTACCTTTTCTAACGGAAATTTTGGTTTCTACTACCAAAGTCTTCGTGAATTGGGGTATTATGGATTGAAGTGGGATTATTTCTATGATACGCAAATAAAGATTGACTCGGTTAATACCTTGTGGCAAAGCCAAACGACTAATCCGATAGCCCTACATTTTGGACATTTATTCGACAATTTAGAATACAATCCTGAGCTCATGAATTTTGTGCGTCAGCAGACCGCCAGCACTACAAAGCCATTGATCTATATCTATGGAGGTGACGATTTTTGGACGGGTGGACGCATTCAGGACGAATATATCAATGGCGAAAACGTGCGTCTCTACATCTTGCCAGAGCAGAACCATGATGCCTGCCTCTATAGAATGACTGATACGGAGAAACAAGATGAGATCTGGGCGTTCCTCGACGCAATTTTCAAAGCTACTCCGGATGCCATAGAGCAGATAGAGCAGCGACCAGCAAAGGGTGATAAGACTCGCTATAACCTCATGGGCCAGCCTGCTGACAAGGCACAGGGACTGAGCGTTGAGGACGGTCGTGTGATATTCAGAAAATAAGTATTTCGAGGCATTAGACTGATAATCCTATTTTGAAATATAATCTTATGAAAAAGTATATACTTCTTCTGGCCTCATTCGTGCTGGCAGGCACGATGATGGCGCGTCAGCTGACACCTGACCAAGCACTGGCGCTGGCGTTGGGCAAGATGAATGTCGCACAGCCTCAGAACACCAGAGCACAATCTGCTAATGCAGCACGCGCAAGGCTGATGCACACCGAAATGAACGCACAGGATGCTCCTCTGTATTATGTCTATGACCGTGCAGAGGGTGGATTCATCATAGCCAGTGCCGACGACAGGGCATCGGTCCTGCTAGGCTATACTGACAGCGGCGACTTTGCCGGTGCACAGCAGAATCTGAGCTTCATGGCGTGGCTGAAGGATTGCCGCAAGGCATTGAACTACATCGGCAGTATGCCAGAGGAGTATAGCATCACTTCGGCCGTGACTCGCGCACTGGGCACCTCGGTATCGCCCTTGTTGGGTGAAATCAGTTGGGATCAGAATGCCCCTTACAACCTGCTTACCCCTCTGCGTGTGGGCTACCCTTATGTGGGGGCTGAACCCGATACCATTCATGCACCGACTGGTTGTGCGGCCACGTCTGTGGCGCAAGTGATGATGTATCACCAGTGGCCCGCCACCGGTATGGGCATTCACACCAATATGAAAGACAGCCTTCAGACCGTTGACTTCAGCCAGTCGACCTATCAGTGGTCGAAGATGTTGCCTGCCTACGAGGGTGGTGAGAGCGAGGAGTCGAGGTTGGCCGTTGCCAAACTGATGAGCGATGTAGGCTGTGCGCTTAATATGGATTATGACTACGAAGAGAGTGGTACCGTCATTAAAGAGAGCCTTAAGGCGCTGGCAACCTATTTCGGTTACGACAAGAATATGACCCTCATATATCGTACAGAATGCAGCTCTGAAGAATGGAATGACCTGCTGATGACAGAACTGAACGAGAGTCGTCCGGTGCTATTCAGAGCAAATGCTACTTCGGGGGGCGGACATCAATTCGTCATCGATGGTTATGACACCAACGCGCTCTACCACGTCAACTGGGGCTGGAGTGGTGAAGCCAACGGATATTTTAACATCAACCTCATGGATCCTGATTTTAAGGGCATCGGTGGCTATGATGGCGGCTATACCATCTCGCAAGGCATGATATTGGGTATAAAGCCAGATGAGAATGGAACCAGCGTCGCTAAGCCAGATCTGGTGCTGACCACGCACTTCAATTTCGAAGAAGATGTGAAGCAATGGTCATATAAGGTCAGCAATAACGGATTGGGAGACTTCATGGGTGAGCTTGGCATCGCCATGGAGTCGCCAACAGGCGAAGTAACCAGGCTGATAACCTACAAATTTGATGCCGAGCCTATGAAGTTCGATAAAACTATAAAGAACTTGTTTGAGACTCCAGTCGCTCCAGGGATTGGCTATAAGCTCTATCCGTATTACTGCGATGAGGTTGGTGGCGAGATAAAGAACATCCCTGCGCCTTACAGCTCTTTCAACACTCTAATTTCGAAAGAAGAGGATGGTGAGTACGTCTGGGAAAGAGACTTAACGGGTGTTTCTGACTTCGATCTTGTCAATGTCGAGTTGAAGCATAACTACGTAGGTTTCGATCCACAGTTTAACCTCACCGTAAGCAACTCAGCTGAGTCTCTCAAAGAGTATGCTGAAGATCTCTATATTGATATTACAACAATGGTGAATGGCGTGGAGAAGAAGGTTTGCATGGGCTCGGCACAGGCCTTCATCAATCCTGGAGAGACCAAGGAGCTCGTCATTAAGTGTAATCAGGTGGAGGATGCATTCAAGGGAAAAATCTATGAAGGTGAGTACAAATATACAATCTACTTTGGCACGGGTGGTCTCTATTACTATCAAAGAGGAGAAAGCTTCATGATGGTCAATGTGCCTCCAAGTGAAATCACCTACTCTGACTTCACTGTCAACAAGACGGAGCTACAGCCTGGCGAAGAGCTGATTGCCTGCATGACGGTGACCAATACAGGTGGCTTTGACGTGAAGGACCTGAAGTTCGCTTTAATGAGAAAATCTGATCAAAAAGTATTTTCTGTTGAACTGCGCAAAGTCGATATTGAACCTGATAGTAATGAGACATATACGTTTAAGAAAGTACTTCCTTCTACTCCTGGTGAATACGTCGGAGGCTTCTTTGTGAATGGAAAACAGTTGGATGATGTTGCTACGGTCAGCATTACGGTGGTCGATCCGACTGCGATCGATAAGGTAGAATCGGCTCCAGACAGCGATGGAATGTCGGGTATCTTTGACCTTCAGGGCCGACCTGTGCAGCAGATGCACAAGGGTGAGGTGTATATCAGTAAGGGTAAGTTTGTAGTAAAATGAAAAGATCTTTATTGATTTTGACCTCCCTTTGTACGCTCCTGCTGGCAAGTTGCTCGCACAAGATGACTACCGATGTGGTGGCTGTACAGCAGGTTGCACATTCTTCGCAAAAAGTGCCTTCCGTGCAGAGGCTAGATAACTCCAGGCCGGTGGCTGCGCTCCGTCCGGTGATCGTGTATAAGATGAGTGGTGACTATGCCGACTTCGTGCCTGTGACCTTGGGTAGTGACGGCAACATCGTGTCATATCCTGACCCGGTGGATATCACCGAGAGCGGCCGCCCCGTGCCGTTGGGCGATGGCTGGTATCTCGACCGCCGTGGCGTGAGTGCCGCATCGGCCTTTACCGACTACACCTACGCCCAGTATCACGCCCTGAAGCATGCCCCATCGCTCGATACGCTCCAGGCGCATATCATAGCACGCGATGCCATCGTGGCCCTCTGGGACTGTGGGACAAAGGAGCGTAGCATCGCAGAACTGCAGCAGCTGGTCAAGGACGGATTCCCGGGATGCAATTCCAGAGATAGAGGTAATTGACGAAACAGAATTGCGATATGATTACATGTTCTAACGTCTGCGAAGGAACGCTTACTATAGCCATCAATGGGCAGGTAAACAGCAGCATGTCAATGTTGCTGCAAGAAGAGATAAACGCTGCGATAGAAAAACATCGCGGTGAAATCACTGATCTGGTGCTTGACGCTGAGGAGATGAGCTTCATCTCGAGCCTTGGTCTGCGCTGCATACTTCAACTGAAGAAGGATTGGCCTGAGATCCGTGTGATCAACTGCTGTGAAGAGGTGTATAAAGTATTTAAGATGACAGGCTTCACGAGGATCATCACGGTGACGAAGTCCTTACCCCACTACTCTACGGCGATCCTGGAGCCTGTGGAGGGTTTGGAGGGTGTCTACCACTTGTCGGACGAGACTATGGTGAAGGTCTTTCCGCAGGGAACAGAACTGTCGGCTGTAGAGCGTGAGATGCAGCTGTCGAGAGAGGTGTTTATCTGGGGCGTGCCTACCGTGATGACCTTCGAGGTGGTGAGGGTGGACGATTGCTACGGACTGGTCTTCGAGAGCGTGGAGCAGAAAGACATGGATGCGTCGACTCTCGGCGATCTGATGAAGCGTTTCCATCAGCATATCATTGAGCCTGACGAGCAGATCACTTCGGCCATGGAGGCAGAGAAGCAGAGGGTAAGGGACAAGGTGGCGAAGTATGGCGAAGAGAGGGTGCAGAAGATGCTCCAGGTGCTCAACACGATTCCTGACGGGTCGGCGCTTGTGCACGGCAACTTCTCCTTGCAGAAGGTGGCTTTCAGCGAAGGGGGTAAGAAGCCGGTGGTCATAGACATGAGCAGCATCTGCTTCGGCAATCCTGTGCTGGACGTGACTCGCCTATACAGCTCCCTGCCGGAGGCGCAGCGGAGTGAGTACTTCGATGCATTCCTGTGCGCGTATTATGATAATGAGCCGGAAGAATCGATAGAGAAGATCAGGCAGAACATCGTGACGCTGGCCAAGGCTTACCGTTGCTTTGAAGAAGGCGTGATGGACTGCTGGGATGAGATATTCTCAGACCTCCATTTCAAGATGGACTTCGGTGAGAAGATTCGCGAACTGGAGCGTCAGCGCTTCTATCTGGACGGGGATGTCAACATGGACTGGGTGGCAAGCCGTCTGGCGACGAACCGCCACTACGTCTCGGATTATTTCAACAAGGTGCTGCACATGACATTCAGCGACTATATCAACGACCTGCGTCTGGAGTATGCCGTCAGCCTGATCCGCTCGGGCAGGGTGCCACAGCAGGAGATTGCCTATAGTGCGGGGTTTAACAATGACCACACCTTCCGTCGTCTCTTCAAGAAGAAATATGGGTGCACACCATCGGAGTATAAATAATTCCGAAGATTTTACATCAGCCTTATTAATAGGTTGCAATATATAAAAAAACTGCAGAATGACCACCTTCGAAGAAATACTTGCCCAGCAGGGTGTGCTGATGTATACCAACACGGGCGATAGTATGATGCCTCTGCTGCGACAGCATCGTGATGTGCTGATCATCTGTCCGAAACCTGAGGGACGGCTCAGCAGGCTCGACGTGCCGCTGTATAAGCGTGACAATGGGCAGTATGTGCTGCATCGTGTGCTGTGGGTCAGAAAGCATGATTACGTACTGTGTGGTGATAACCAGTGGCATCTGGAGCGTGGCATCACAGACCAACATATCATCGGTGTACTCGATGCTGTGGTGCGTGATGGCAGGACTCTCCCACTGCGCTCTAGTCCTGAACATCCGCATGTGAGCTGGAAATATCGGCTCTATGTGCATCTGTGGTGTGATCTGTATTTCTTGCGTGCTCCGATCGTTTTCCTTCGACAAAGGATTAAAAGATTAAAGGTTATTGGGCTAAAGAGCACGGTTAACAGAATAATGGTAAATGGTAAATGATTAAATAGTAAATATAAGGTGAAACTAAAATACGAATTCTCAGTCAATCAGGTCTGCGGTGTATGGTGCGCCGTGGCTGTAGGTAAGAGTGCAAGCAAGTTCAGCGGCGTGATCAGCCTCAATGAGACAGCGGCTGATATGATGAAGTTATTGGCCGAAGACATCACCGAAGAAGAACTCGTGCAGAAGATGCTGACCGAGTATGACGTACCTGAGGCAGACCTGCGTCAGGACGTGAAGGCTTTCATCAAGAAACTCAATGCTGAAAACGTGCTCTGCTGATGTACGAGGGGGTCTATAAGTTGGCCGATGTGCCTGTGCTGATCACCTCGCTCTATGACGAGGTGCATAAGATGTGTGCCCAATATAGCTCCACAGATGCGCCACAGCTACACTTCGTTACTACAGCTGAGGATATTGAAGCCGAGGGGCGTAAGAGCGATGAGGAGCGACACCAGGAGGGATTACCGGAATATCACTTTCCTGCGCCTTATCTGGAGACGCTAGCTGTATATCGTAAGCTGGCCACAGAACTGACATCCAAGGGCATACTGCTCATCCACGGCTCAGTCATTGCTGTGGATGAAGAGGGCTTTCTCTTCACAGCAAAAAGCGGTACGGGTAAGAGTACGCATGTAAGACTCTGGCGTGAACTGTTTGGAGAGAGAGCGATGATGGTGAATGATGACAAACCATTAATAAAAGTGAGAAGTGAAAATCCTCACTCCTCACTTAATATGAACTACCCGGTCGTATTTGGCACTCCCTGGGACGGCAAGCACCATCTATCGACTAATATTTGTGTGCCACTCAAGGCGATCGTGCATCTGGAGCGCGGTGAGGAGAATCACATCGAACCACTCTCACCGGCTGAGATGCTGCCTGTGCTGTTGCAGCAGACGTTTCGGCCACAGTCGGCCATTGGGACAATGCAGGTACTACAGTTGCTCGATGCGCTGAGCCAGGAGGCCAGGTTCTATCGACTACATTGTAATATGCAACCTGAAGCTGCCCGTATCGCCTATGAAGGCATGAACGGATTACATTGACTCGAACTTCTTGACAGCGTCTTCAACAGACATATTTGCGAAGTCCTGTGCACTGATGATACGACCCGACTTCTTGTCTGACAAGAATACTCCAAGCACAGCACCTGTAACAGCGCTCTCAGGAGCATTAGGAGCCTTAGGTCCACCCAGATCAGTGCGGCACCATCCTGGATCGATCAAATTGATCATAACATTGGTACCCTCTACCAGGGTGCCAAGATCCTTTGTCACCTTGTCAAGACCTGCCTTGCTGGCTGAGTAAGCTGCCTGCTGTGGCTCCTTGTTGATACCACTTGTAGTGTTGACGATGCGACCGTAACCTGCCTTCATCATACGAGGAAGGTAGTGGTAGCAGATGATCATTGGTGCGATGATATTGACCTTCAAGCTGTCAACGAAATCAATGGCAGGAGTATCAAAGATCTCAGAACGATAAGTAACCTGAATACCAGCGTTATTGAGTACATATTCGATGTTGAGACCCTCGTTATCGATCTTCTGCAACATGGCACGTACCTCGTTCTCATCTTCAAGGTTCGCTGCAACTGTCATCACTTTCACACCCTTCTGCTTAGCCTTCTCTGCTACCTTGTCAAGGTGTGCCACGCTTCGGCTATGCAACACGAGGTTACATCCGTAATCTGCGAGCTTATCGGCTACCAAAGCACCGATGCCTCGGCTTGCTCCTGTTACTAGAGCCCACTTTCCTTTAATTGTTTCCATTAGAATAAATTTGTTTAGTTATCGAAGTTTTATTTAGTTCTTGAACGAGTGAATAGGTGCAGGGATGCGGCCACCACGATTGACGAAGACGCTGCAGTCAAACCTATTGACTGGCATGATAGGTGCGTGACCGAGGAGGCCACCGAACTCGACGTTCTCTCCTACCTTCTTGCCGATGACAGGGATGACGCGCACGGCAGTAGTCTTCTGATTGACCATACCGATAGCAGATTCGTCAGCAATAATACCTGCAATGGTCGTAGCTGGGGTATCGCCTGGGATGGCTATCATATCGAGTCCTACGGAGCAGACACAGGTCATGGCTTCGAGCTTCTCGATGGTGAGGGCGCCGTCAAGGACTGCATCGATCATGCCCTGATCCTCTGATACTGGGATGAATGCACCCGAGAGACCTCCGACGTAAGAGCTGGCCATGACACCACCTTTCTTGACCTGATCGTTGAGCAAAGCAAGCGCTGCAGTGGTACCAGGAGCACCTGTACGCTCCAAACCGATAGCCTGCAGGATATCGGCCACAGAATCGCCTACAGCGGGCGTAGGAGCCAACGAAAGGTCGATAATGCCAAATGGGATGCCAAGACGACGACTGGCCTCCTGAGCGACGAGCTGACCCACACGGGTGATCTTGAAGGCGGTCTTCTTGATGGTCTCACAGAGAACCTCGAAGTTGGTGCCTTCTGGCAGATGCTCAAGAACGTACTTGACGACACCAGGACCTGAGACACCGACATTGATGATGGCTTCGGCCTCACTGACGCCGTGGAAGGCTCCTGCCATGAATGGGTTATCGTCAGGAGCATTGCAGAGCACGACGAGCTTGGCACAGCCCAAGGAATCCTTCTCCTGAGTAGCTTCGGCCGTCTGCTTGATGATGTCGCCCATGAGACGCACTGCATCCATATTGATGCCGGTCTTGGTGCTGCCTACGTTGACCGATGAGCAGATGAGCTCAGTCTCTTTCATGGCTTGTGGGATGGAGCGGATGAGGAGTTCGTCGGCCTTGGTCATACCCTTCTGCACAGTAGCACTGTAGCCACCGATGAAGTTGACACCTACCTCATGTGCAGCCTTATCGAGCGTCTTGGCGATCTGTACGAAGTCCTGTGGGGTCTTGCAGCAGCTAGAGCCAACGATCGCTACAGGGGTGATGGAAATGCGCTTATTGACGATAGGAATGCCGTATTCGCGAGAGATATCCTCACCGGTGCGCACCAGGTTGCTGGCGTAACGAAGGATCTTCTGATAGATGTTCTGACAGGTCTGCTGCACGCTGTCGGTAGCACAGTCAAGCAGGGAGATGCCCATGGTGATGGTGCGGACATCGAGATTCTCCTGCTCTATCATTTTATTGGTCTCAAGGACCTCAGAGATGTTGATCATAATAATAAAAATTAGATACGGTGCATCTTATCAAAGATCTCCTCCTTCTGGCACTTGATCTGTACTCCCTTATTCTCTCCAATCTTAGAGAGAGCCTCACGCATCTCATCGAAGGCGCAGGTGCAGTTCTTGATGTCAACGATCATCATCATGTTGAAATACTCCTGAACGATGGTCTGACTGATGTCAAGGATGTTGACGTTCTTGTCTGCAAGATAAGTACAGACGGCGGCGATGATACCTACTGTATCTTTACCGACTACGGTGATAATGGCTTTATTCATAATTACATTTACTATTTAATCATTTACCATGTACCATTTACTGCTGGTACCAATTAGAATTGCTGCAAATTTACAAACATTCCTTGACATAAACAAGAAAAAGAGACAAATATCGAAATATTTGCCTCTTTTTATACTATAGATAGGAAATTTGCGAATTACAGAAGGGTGATAACTACGTCCTTCTCAGCCTCCTCGAGGCTTACCTTACCTTCGCGAGCCAACCAGCCGAGTGCGAGGTATGACTCCTTCTCCTTGAGCTTGGTAGCCTTCTTGAGGTCCTTAAGGGTCATTGACTTGTTCTCATTGAGAGCGTTCCAGATAAGACCTGCATTTGTTCCAATAGTTTCTGCGTTCATAGCACAATAAAATAATAAAAATTAAACCTTAAATAAACATATTTAATAAAATTTTGCACTGCAAAGGTACGGACATTACGTAAAATGTGCAAGTTTTTTGCGAGAAAACTGCAAAAAACCTGCACAAAAGTGGATATTTTGTAATATCGGACAGTCAAAATTTATTTTGTTTCGACTGCAATGTCCTCAGCAATAAGCTTATAACCCTTTCCGTGGATATTTATAATCTCGATCGATGGATCGTCCTTGAGATGCTTACGAAGCTTAGTGATATAAACATCCATCGAACGTGCATTGAAGTAGTTGTCATCGATCCAGATGGTCTTGAGTGCGAAGTTACGCTCAAGGATCTCATTGGCATGTGAGCAGAGGAGTCCGAGAAGGTCGCTCTCCTTGGTGGTGAGCTTAGCCTGCTTCTGGCCTTCGAGGCTGTCGTGGATGAGGAGCTGCTTCTGGATATCGAACGTAAAGCTACCGAGACGATAAGCAACAACGTCCTTGCCCTTCTTGCCCTTGACACGACGGAGGATAGCTTCAATACGGAACAGGAGCTCCTCCATAGAGAATGGCTTGGTAATATAATCATCACCACCGATCTTAAAGCCTTCGAGGATGTCTTCTTTCAAAGACTTAGCGGTGAGGAAGATGATAGGGATGTCAGCATTGAGTGCACGGATCTCCTGTGCCATAGTGAAGCCGTCTTTCTTTGGCATCATGACATCAAGGATGCAGAAGTCATAACGGCCTTTCATATAAGCTTTGTAGCCTGCGTCACCATCGCCATAGAGGTCACAGAGGTAACCCTTAGCCTGAACGTACTCACGAAGAAGCATACCGAGGTTCTCATCGTCTTCGCAAAGGAGGATGCGAAGTTTGTCTGGTTGTGTAGTGATCATATTATATATATTTTAATTTGTTTATTCTTTATTTATGTCTTGCTACTGACGGCTGTATGCAGCTAGTCGAGCAATTTATTCTTCCAGAAGATTGAGGGTGATGATAAAGGTGGTTCCCTCTCCTACTACGCTTTCGGCTTTGATGTCTCCGCCATGATCCTTGACGATCTTCCAGACATAAGCCAGACCTAAGCCGAAACCTTTGACATTATGCAGGTTACCGGTAGGGACGCGGTAGAACTTCTCAAAGATGCGCTTGAGGTCTTCTTTCTTAATGCCGATGCCATTGTCTTTGACACGGATCTCAAGTTTCTTCTCCCCTATATTACGTGTAGAGACTGTCAGATGTAAAGGCACGTCCTCACGCGAATATTTATAGGCATTGTCCATGAGGTTGAAGATCACATTGCCGAAGTGCATTTCATCGATCATACAGATATCGTCTTCTGCATCAAGATGTTCGTCGATCTTACCTCCTGCTTTCTCTACTTTGAGTCGGAACGTGCTACATGCACTCTCAATGACTGCATTGACAGGGATATCCTGTAGCTTGAGATTGGTCTTCTGACGGTCGAACATGGACATCTGGAGGACTTTCTCGACTTGGAAACGCAGGCGCTTGGTCTCATCAGCAATGACTCCAGTGATATGCTTGATCATCTCCGGTGACTTGGTCATAGCTGGGTCATTGAGCATCTGTGAGGCCAGGGAGATGCTGGAGATCGGTGTCTTGAACTCATGCGTCATGTTATTGATGAAGTCATTCTTGATCTCCGAGAGTTTCTTCTGACGGAAGACGACCACGATGACGAAGATGAACAAGAACATCATCACACCCGTAAAGATGAAGGACGGAACCATGAAGTGCAGGGCCGAATTGACCAAGAGGCGACGTCTGCCAGGGAAGTAGATGATCAGATTGCTGACTCGCGAAGGCATGTTCACACCAGGTGCAACTGTGGTCTTAGGAAAAAGCATCTGACGATAGTTGCCCATGCTCTCGGCATCCTCTTCACTATATCCGACCGACTTGTATGCACAGAGTCCATCAGGATCAATGATGCAGAATCGATAGTCAAGATTATAGCCACGACTCTCCATCTCTTCGCTGAACGTCTGACGAAGCTCATCAGTATCCAGACGCTCCATGATAGGCTTGTCTGAGGTCTGATTGATGATACGAAGGATGACATCATCGAGCAAATCACGCTGGTAGATGTACTGCCACATGAGCATCTCCTGATTATTACGCTGTATATTGCGAATGGAGTTATGTCCATGCTTTGGAGAGAGGCTGAACTGACCAGATGCAAGACTGTCGGACATACTACCAAATCCGAAAGGCGTTGAAGAGCTATGGCTCAACTGCTCAATGAACTTTCTTTGATCAGGTGTATAGTATTCGTTGAGGAATTTGAGTGTCTCCTGTCGCTCAAGCTCTCGCTGGGTAGCATAGAGAGAGCGACGGACAGCTTCATCAAACTGCTCCTCTCTTGTACTAATGATTTCGCCTAAATAGGTGAACTGCATCACTAAGATACCGATCAAAGCGATGAGCAGCGCAATGCTGATAAACCAAATAGACTGTTTTTTCATTATTTTTGTTGTTAAATACGCTGCAAATTTAACTTAAAATGTTAAGATAGGCAAGTTTTTTCCTTAAAATCTTAATTTTTTACCCTCAATTAACTTAAATTCGACGAATTGTTAATCAAAAGAGACCGTTTTTAATAGTTTATATAAAAAAACAATGCCAGAAGAGGATAAATCTTCTGACACTGATATAATATAAATAATGTGTAATTATAAGTGCGAGTTGCGCTTGAAGACAAGAACGGTACGAGCTGGCAAATAGAGCTTGAGCCAACCCTTGCCGTCAGCATCGTATGCAGGATCGTCCTGAGTAAGATATGGAGCATCACCACTGACATTGCCAAAGCCGCCGAACTGAGGATCGTCGGAGTTCAATACAAGGTTGTATTCGCCCTTCTTAACGAGGAAGCCATAGTCGGTATAGCTGCGCTCACCATCGAAGTTAAAGACGAAGAGCAGACGACGACGCTCGAAGGCAACGACATGATCGCCACGGTTATCCCAGATTGGGATGAGTGGAGCTTCGTTGAAGCGGAGGACTGACTGCACGAGGTTGTTCTCTGCAATATCCCAGCGGTTGAGATACTTGAAGTTGAGTTCTTCATTGTCGACGAGATCCCACTGACGACGAGCATACTTGTGGCTCCAGCCATTACCCTCACGTGGGAAGTCAATCCACTCAGGATGACCGAACTCATTGCCCATGAAGTTGAGGTAGCCACCATTCATGGTAGCGAGGGTAATGAGACGGATCATCTTATGCAGGGCTATACCACGATGTACGGTTAGGTTCTCATCGCCGATCTTGAAGTGCCAGTACATATCAGAGTCGACGAGACGGAAGATGACGGTCTTATCGCCTACCAAGGCCTGGTCATGGCTCTCGACGTAAGAGATGGTCTTACCTCCGTGGTCACAAAGCTGCCACATGATGTCAGTGGTGTTCCAGTCCTCATCCTTCTTCTCCTTGAGGAGCTTGATCCAGTAGTCAGGGATGTTCATCTGCAAGCGGTAGTTGAAGCCCATACCACCATCCTCAAATGGTTCAGCAAGGCCAGGCATGCCACTCACCTCCTCACCGATAGTGATAGCGTTAGGATTGAACTCATGGATGAGCTTGTTGGCCAATGTGAGGTAGCAGATAGCATCGCCATCGCAGTTAGGTCCGTAGTAGTCGGCCAAGTTGCCGCCGCCACCCTGATGATCGAGATAGAGCATAGAGCCTACGCCATCGAAACGGAAGCCGTCGAAGCGATACTCATCGAGCCAGAACTTACAATTGCTCAGGAGGAAGTGCATAACCTCAGGACGTGCATAATCGAAGCAGAGGCTATCCCACTGTGGATGCTCGCGACGGCCACCACCATGGAAGTACTGGCAAGGATCACCACAGAAATTGCCAAGACCCTCGACCTCATTCTTTACAGCATGGCTATGTACGATATCCATGATGACAGCAATGCCACGGCTGTGTGCATCGTCAATGAGATGCTTGAGCTCATCAGGAGTACCGAAGCGAGAGCTGGCTGCAAAGAAGTTGCTGACATGGTAGCCGAAGCTGCCATAGTATGGATGCTCCTGGATAGCCATGATCTGGATAGCTGTATATCCGAGTCGAGCTACACGTGGGAGGACATTGCGACGGAACTCATCGTACGAACCTACCTTCTCCTCGCTCGTACCCATACCGATGTGGCACTCATAGATCATAAGCGGATCGACCGATGGCTTGAACATACGGGTCTTGAAGCGATAAGGCTTAGCAGGTGCCCATACCTGAGCTGAGAAGATCTTGGTCTTCTCGTCCTGGATGACACGACGTGCATACGATGGGATACGTTCGCCCTGGCCACCGTCCCAGTGGATAGAGAGCTTATAGAGCTGCTCATGCTTCATGGCATCAGGAGGAAGGATGATCTCCCACTCGTTGCCATTGCGCTTGCAGGCGTACTCAGGAAGCTCCTTCCAGTCATTCATATCGCCGATGATATACATGGCTGTAGCATTAGGAGCCCACTCACGGAACGTCCATGAGCCATCCTTCTGCTGATGCAGGCCATAATGCAGATAACCAGTAGCGAGGTTAGAGAGAGAGCCTGAGCCCTGGGTGATCTCGTGCATCTTCCAGGCAGCATACTTGAATCGGCCGAGGATTGCATCGCTATATGGCTGGAGGTACTCCTTTTCGCGGAGCATCTTCATAGAATTTGCCTTGAGGCCATTCAACCAGTTATTGATGATGACAGGGTCGTGAGTAGCAACAACGTCATCCAGATGCTTAGGCGTGAATGAACGCATATATACAGGTAATGATGTCTTTTTCATAGTTATTATATTAACATTAAAGTTTGATCTTTACTACAAGCTTATGCCAGGTGCCTTCGCCGATGCAAGGCTGATGTCCATCCCAAGGATAGAAAATAGCGAACTGCATTGGCTTGACGGTAATGAGCACGTCGCCCTTATCGCTATACTTGGTAATATCCTTCTCTGGATTATATGGAGCATCTGGCTCTTTCAGGTCACAAGTAGGAATGTAACCCATCTTCTCGGTACCATCGATAGGAACCTGGATATCGAGATAGTCGTTATGAGTTTCGAATTTAGCAGCTTCGACGGTCTTTCCTGCCTGTTCCATAAAGTTGATGAAGCAGTTCTTGCCATCGAGCATTATTTTACCTGGTTCAACTTTGCTCCAGTCAGTTGACTTGATATAGTCAAAAGCCTGCTTAAAATAAGGATTGAGTGACTCGTACTTCGCACTGTTTTCAATAGAATCTAGGATCATAATAGTATAAGAGATAAAATGGTTATCAAATTTCGGTGTCAAAGATATAAAAAAAATTCGACCCAAACAATATGTCGGGTCGAAAAAATTATCATTTTATGTTGAAAAACAGAATTTAGAGTCAAATTCTGCTCTGTTTTGAACATTTTAATTTACATTATCGAACAAATGTCTGCGTCTAAGCCAGAAATTATTTGCGACGCATCATATTGCCACGGAACTTCTTTTCTGCCTCTCTCCAGGCACATACCTGCTGAGGAGTCAATACAGCCTCAAACTTCTGCTGATATTCCTGCTCGAGTTTAGCATCCTCAATCTGCAACTGTGCATCATCACGTGAGATACGCTGCATGGTAGTATCTGCTACCTGCTCACCATCACGGATTGCCTTCTTGATTCTACCGTTAGCACGATACTTACGATAGAGAGCAGAACGCTCATTGATAAGTTCTTTATAGATTGGAGCAAACTTCTGCACCTCTGCGTCCGAAAGAGACATCTCCTTGACAATGAAGTCAAGCTTCATCTGCTGGAACTGCTCAAAACTAGGACGCTGACGCTGTGCAAAAGAGGTTATTGTAAGGAAAGACAGAAGCAAACAAAAGAATAATCTTTTCATAATGTCGTGTATTTTACATTCTGAATATTCTTATTATCAAATCTCGCAGTAATACTCGTACAGCTCGTAGTCATTGGTCGAAGCCAGATAGCTATCTTCTACAGTATCCATGAACTCCAGATCCTGATCAAAGGAATCTTCTGTTTCATCCACTGTAGCAAACTGTGAGACTTCCTGCTGCTGTAGCTTATGACCAAGATGATCAACATGCATAGCGATACCGACAACAACGATGAGCACGAAACTTGCAGCAAGACCCATCCAGGTGCGACGCTGGCGATACCACTGAATCTGAGGCATTTCTACCTTCTTCTCAGCTTCTTTCATCAGCACATCAGCATCGATCACTGCATTCATCTTCTTCTCAAACTGAGCAAAGAAATCACCAGGAACAGTCTGACCTCCATGGTTACGCTTTGCATCGCGCAACATCTCTGGAAGCTGTGGGTCCTTCTCTATATGAATAGTATTTTCACTCATATCATTTATTTTTTATGTCTATTTGACTAAGGTTAATCGTAATGGTTTAAATTAAATTTCTTTTTTTCTTAAAAAATCTGAAATTTTTTCTACAGCGAAGTGATAACTGGCCTTCAACGCACCAACGGAGGTACCCGTAATCAGAGAAATCTCCTCGTATGGCAACTCATCGTAGTAGCGATAGTTGAAGACCTCGCGCTGCTTGGCAGGCAGAGTAGCGATGGCCCGAAGCAGCAGCTGCTGAGCCTCGTCTCCATCGAAGTACTTATCAGCCTCGACACAATCCATCGCATAGCCTTCGGGGTCATCGATGGTCATATCGAGTTCCTGCTGTTTTTTCGTCAAGAAAGAGATCGCCTCATTATGGGCAATCGTATAGAGCCACGTGCTCAGTTTGGAATCAGCTCTGAAGTTATCCAGGGCCTGCCAAGCCTTGAGCAGTGTATTCTGCAATACATCGCTGGTATCTTCATGATCAATCACCAGCTTACGGATCTGCCAGTAGAGCTGTTCCTGATACTTATGAATCACAGAACTGAAGGCAGACCTTCGTTGCTCCGGATCCTTAAGCATCTGAGTAATCTGCTCGTCGGTCAGGTTGGGTGAACTCATATTTATAAATAATTACTAGTTTCTAATGTATTCTTATCGTTGACAATAGGATGCAAAAGCACAATACTTGCAGAGATGAGAATCCTCACACTGGGAGAAGGTCTTCTCTGGATCAAAGATATCGGCCAGAAGGTCATCAAAATTATTTTTGAATTCCTCAGCATACGGTGCAAAGTCCGTCACATCCAGTTTCTCTTTATCTTTCGAAATGGTAAGGCAAGTCTTATTCTTGATTCCTTCCTTGAAATCACGGATAAAGTAGAGATGCGGAGCAATGCTTGTAGGCTTCTCTGCCAAATGCAACTGCTTCAGGTGGTAAGGGTTTGCCTGCATCAGCATCAGGCTGTATAGCATCACCTGGAAGGCTTCTGCCGAACCTTTTCCGTCGGAGGTGAACAGCTGCGGAATCTCTTTGAGCACCAACTTGCCGCCTTTCGAAGAACTACCGGTCTTATAGTCGACAATCCTGAGCGTTCCGTCTGTGAGCAGTTTATCGATACGGTCAAAGATACAGATGACTTTCACCTTCAGTCCATCCTTTGACTCATAGTCGAAGTACAGATGCCTCTCTCCTGCTAGATAGTCGAAAGGACCCAATTCGTTGTCATGCCGCAGCGTCTCAACGGCATACTGTGTCAGGATACGCGATACAAGCAGATTGTATCCTTCTACCCGATTGACCTTCATGACCTTCTTGAAGCCGTCCTGGATGGCTCGTGTGATCTCTCCTTCTGGATGATCAATATATTGCTTGAGCAATCCTGAATCTACACGCTTGCCTTCACACTTTGAATAAAGGTCGCAGAGTGCATTGTGCAGGATATCTCCGAAGGTACGCTGATCCACGTCGGCATTGACATCCTGATCTTCCTTCAGCTTATTGACAAATCCGAGATAAAATCTGAGCGGGCACTTGATATAATCCTTCAGGCAAGAAGCAGAGAGTGCTCTGTCGCCAGTAGGACTGAGGCTCTGTCGTAGCTGTTCAAGCATCTCAGGCGTCTTCACGACTTCGATACGTGTCGGATCCTGCATGCTGATGCTGCTACTGATCACCTTAGCCTTCAGCTCCTCGTGATTAAGCAGATACCTGAGCTGCTTCACATAACGGCTCTCCTCACCCATCTGCACACCGTCTGTGCGGCTGTCATAGATCATGACTACATTCTTAGCGCGACTGATGAGTCGGTAGAAATGATAAGCAAAGACTGCGTCACGGTGCTTCTGTGTAGGCATTCCGAAAGCATTGCGCAAAGACATCGGCACGAATGTATTGCTCGATGGCTTAGCAGGGAAAACGCCTTCGTTCATAGAGAGAAAGATGATGTTATCAAAGTCCAATGAACGAGTCTCCAATACACCCATGATCTGCAGGCCCTGCAGAGGTTCACCTGAGAATGGTACACTGACACCATTGACCAGTTTCGTCAGCAGCATGAAGAGTGTTCGAGGCGTAAAGTCGAAGGTCTGCAGCCTTACAGAATCTCCGAGCTTGCTGACCGTAGCACGGTAATGATAGATAAACTCATAATCCGTATCGGAGAATTGCTCATGATGCTCCATGATACTCTCCAGGATAGCCAGCAGATAATCGATGGTCTGTTCTGCAGTTCCAGAAGGACGGAAGATCAGGCTAAGCAACGAATCTTCTTCAAAATCAGTGACAGGCACCTGATAGAGGTTATTATCCGTGATACGCTTGATTAGAGCACTGGCCGAAGCACCGGTGATGGCAGTAATGTAGTTGTGCTGCAGAATAGGCAATACCTGACGGAAGTAAAAAGTTCCCGGCTGATCTTCATGCGAACGATAAGCATCCTGCAAGTTGGCCAGATTCTGCACAAATGCAGCTACAGGCGTATTCTTGAGGCTATAGCCCATCGTGACGTTAAAGATTCCCAGCTCTGACGGAACTGCATACAGCATTGGGATAAGCAATCGTTCATCAGGCAGGACGACAGCCGTACGTATAGGATCGAAGTTCTTCCCAAGCTTCTCTTTCCACTGCTTCAGGATCTGTTTGGCCAACTGAGCCTGACCTACACCAGATGGTACTTCATAGAGCGAATACTTACGCTCACTGTCAGGCACAAGTCCCTGGTTCAGCTCCTCGTCCGATATCTCATTCGGGAAGTCATGCAGGTTGGCCGAAGTAAAGAAGGAAGCAGAGGACATCGGAGACTTCGCATCCTTGACCAAAGGATCTGCATAGTCCCAGCAGAACTCAGCACGCTGATCCATGAGCAGACGTGACATCAGCTTACGGTCTGCTTTACTGATTGCAGTAAGGCCTACAAAGACAACTTTCTTATAAGGCAGTCGCTCCAGATGCAGATCTTCTTTCTCCACTACCTCGCGCTCCATCATGCCGGCATACGCAAGGTTCTCTTTGGCCAACTCCTTTTTAAATATATTATAGAGATCATTGAGAATGCTCCACGTCTGGCTAAATACCTCACGCTTCTCATCATCTCCATTCATATTGGCAGGCTTATAGTTGCGCCAAAAACTCTGTATGACCTCCACTACCTCAGGTTCGAAGCCAGCGAATGCAGCCTCAATCTCCTTCAGGTCACGGATGTTGCTGAAGATACGTTCTGTAGGGACAAGATATTTGTCAATATCATCAAAGTCAGAGAGCAGCATGTCTCCCCAGAAGACAAACTGATCAAACTCCTCCTTGTCTGCACGCTGAGAGAGCTGACGATATACGTTAAACAGTCGGAACAGCAGCGTAGTACGATCAGCAATGCAGCGATTACTGAAAAGACCGAAGAGTTCATCGATCGTAATCGTAGCAGGCACACAGCACGAACCTCCGAATGCATTATGCAGATGACGAGAGAAGAACAATGCACTACGATGATTCGGAAAGCAGAAGACATAGCGTGACAAAGGCATAGAGGCAGGTTCACCTGTCTCACGCGCTTCTGCCAACGCTTTTTCCTTGTAGTGTAGTGCTACTGTCTTAAGGAATTCTGTCATCTTGATATTTGATCAGTGTTAGTCGCTGCTGATATCAGTGCATCAATTGATAGAAGAGTTCTTTCAGCAATTCCGGATCAGGAGTTGTACCTCTACGACCACCCTTGCTTCGAGCATCAAACTCACGCAGGATGGAGATGTTCTGCATCGTCTTCCAGCCATTGTATATCTTGAGTGCGGAGAGCAGATCCTTGGCCGAAGGGAAGCTGCACCCCACATGCTTCATCAGTCCTGCCTGAGACTTATCAGGTGAATAGTGTGCAAGCATCAAGTTCGAGAAGAACCCGAAAAGTGTAGAGATCACCATCTGTGAAGGTCCCATCTTCGGATTACGCTCAAAGTAGCGTCTTATCATTTCCACCTTCAACGCATCACGTTTTGCAATGGCTGATTGCAATTCCCAGACGTTGAACTCACGAGAGATACCGATGTGCTGAGTGACATCATCGAGCGTGATCTGACTACGTCCCTGCAGTGAGAGCATAAGTTTCTCAATCTCACTATCCAGACGGCTCAAATCAGATCCAATGCTATTACAAAGCATATCTACCGCCTGAGGTTCAGCTTTCAAACCCTTGGCTGAGATCATCTGTGTTACCACACCAGCAAGCTCCCACTCTCGTACTTTATCGCTCTGATAGACAACACCCTTGGCCTTACAGTCCTTAATGAGCTTAGTTGCTCCTGTAAGCGTCTGTGTCTTGCATGTAATGACGAAGATCGTGCTTTCAAGAGGCTGGTCCAGATATAGGCAAAGATCATCCAGGTGCACGCGATGCTTGTCTACGGCCTGCACTTCACGCAGCATGACCATCTGACGCTCTGCCATCATCGGATAGCGTCGGCAGGCAGAGATCACTTCCGTAATGTCGCAATCCGAGCCATAGTACTGCGAGAGGTTGAAGTCTTTCTCCTCATCGGTCAGCACATGCTCCAGCAACAGGTCAGTCAGCTGGTCAATATAGTATGACTCCTCACCATGCAAGAGATATACGGGCTTGAAGTTTCCAGCCAATATATCTGACTTGATCAGCGAAAAATCATCGGTTTTCTTTGCCATTTAAAATATATGTGTTATCTTTGCACCAGATTTTAATAAGTATCCTCATGCACGAACCTCTTAACCTCCCTCCCTACGACTGCAGGACTCGCCTCTCCCCTAAGACGGAGCTGGAAGAGATCTGGGACACTCAGCGCAAGCGTTGGGTGCGACTGACTCCGGAGGAATGGGTACGTCAGCATTTCGTGCATTTCCTGATCACCCAGCAAGGATTCCCAGCAGGATGCATCGGCAATGAGATTGCCATCAAGGTAGGACTGCTGGAGAAGCGCTGTGACAGCGTGGTATTCGGCAAGGAGGGTCAACCCATCCTGATTGTAGAGTATAAGGCTCCTACCGTACCGATCACGCAGAAGGTCTTTGACCAGATCTCACGCTACAATATCACGCTCAACGTCGACTGGCTGATTGTCAGCAATGGGCTTCAGCACTACTGCTGTCATCTGAATCGTTCGGCGCAGCGCTTTGAGTTTCTGCAGGAGCTTCCTCGCTACGAGCAGCTCCTCCCTTGATGATTTCCTCCAGTACGCCATCGATCATCTGGAACATTCTGCCCGGATAATGTTTCAGGTGAGACATATTGTGTGTACACATGATCACCGTAGCATTCTTGTCGTGACAGATGTCATAGAGAAGCTTCACGATATTACGTCCGGTCAGAGGGTCGAGGTTACCAGTTGGCTCATCTGCCAGGATTAGCGAAGGATGGTTAAGCAATGCACGAGCGATGACGATACGTTGCTGTTCGCCACCTGAGAGCGTGTTAGGCATGCGATTACCACAGCCATCCATCTCTACAAGCTTGAGCACTTCGTCGATGCGATCAGCTCGGTCGGCCACTTTCTTCCAACCCGTTGCACGAAGCACAAAATCCAGGTTGTCATAGACCGTACGATCGGTCAGTAACTGGAAATCCTGGAAGATAATACCTATTTTGCGACGAAGATAAGGAATCTTATTATTAGGGATATTCAACAGATCAAATTCTCCAAAAATCTTAGCTTCGTCGCCCGAGATCATCATCTCCTTATAGAAACTCTTCATCAATGATGACTTACCGCTACCTACCCTTCCGAGCAGGTATACAAACTCTCCCTGTCCGATAGAGAAAGTAGCATTCTGTACGATGGTCTTGCCATTGCGATGCACGCTGATGTTGCGGTAAGTAATCATAATTCTTGTAAGGGAATTTAAGAGTTAAAAAGAGGAGTGAAAGATTAGTGCTTCTTCCAACCTGGCTGGTGGCGCAGACGAAGCTCTGCAGCGAGATCCTCGATACGCAGGCCCTTGCTGGTCAGGAGCACAATGAGGTGATAGAACATATCCGAACCCTCATAGATCAGACGGTCATTGGTACCGTTGGTTGCCTCGATGACAAGCTCAAGAGCCTCCTCACCTACCTTCTGTGCCATACGGTTTAAGCCATCCTTGAAGAGGCTGGTAGTGTAAGAACCCTCTGGCATCTCCTCATGACGCTTCTCGATGAAGTTCTGCAATTCGGTGAGGAAACCGAGCTGGTTGTCATTCTTTTCACCCCAGCAGGTATCAGTACCGGTGTGGCAGACAGGACCTGCAGGATCAGCCTTGATAAGGAGTGTATCCTGATCACAGTCGTTAAGAATTTCCTTAACTTTGAGCACATTGCCCGAAGTCTCACCCTTGGTCCAGAGACAGTTGCGTGAGCGGCTCCAGAAGGTTACGAGACCAGTCTCAACGGTCTTGTCGTATGCTTCTTTATTCATGAAGCCAAGCATCAGCACCTTGTTGGTGATTGCGTCCTGAATGATGGCAGGTACAAGGCCATTCATCTTGTCAAAATTGATTTCCATAACACAAGTAATTATATATGTAGTCGTTATTATTTATCTTATTTTTGAAATGTGACGTCGTGAAGTTGTTTATACCAATCCTGAAGACAGGATCAGACGTCGTGATTTCGTTTGTACGTATCCTGATTGCAGGATCAGACGCCCAGATTACGTTTGTGCGTATCTTTACAGCAGGATCAGACGTCCAGATTACGTTTGTGCTTATCCTGATTGCAGGATCAGCCGTCACGATTTCATGTATGCTTAAACTCTTCTTACAGAGATTCCATTCTCATGCAAGTAGTCCTTTAACTCTCGCATTGGAATCTCATTGAAGTGGAATACAGAAGCTGCGAGAGCCGCATCTGCATGTCCTATCTCGAAGACATCCAAGAAATCCTGCTTGCAACCTGCACCACCAGAGGCGATAATCGGGATGCTCAATTCTTCGTGCAGACGGTTAAGTGCTTCATTGGCAAAACCCTGCTTAGAGCCGTCATGATTCATCGAGGTAAAGAGAATCTCACCTGCACCACGCTCCTGAGCTTCATGCGCCCATTCGAAGAGCATACGTTCTGTAGGAACACGGCCACCATTGAGGTAGCAGCGCCACTCTCCATTCTCCTCCAGTCGGGCATCGATGGCACAGACACATTCCTGACTACCAAAACGCTTGGCAATCTCTGTAATCAGTTCTGGCCGACGTACTGCACTACTGTTGACCGAAACCTTGTCAGCACCAGCTGCAAGCAGTCGCTCCACATCGCAGAGCTCATGAATGCCACCACCTACCGTAAATGGGATAGAGACTTCTGCAGCTATACGCTGGACGAGCTCGGTAAACGTCCTACGACCCTCATGTGAGGCCGTAATATCGAGATATACGAGCTCATCAGCACCCATCAGACTGTATTGCTTACCGAGCTCTACAGGATCACCTGCATCGCGGAAATTGACGAACTGAACGCCCTTCACAGTCTTGCCATCTTTTACATCGAGGCAAGGAATTATTCGCTTGGCTAATGACATATTGATTATCCTATCTGATGTTTCTCCAATTCTGAGAATGTAATACGTCCCTCATAGATTGCCTTGCCCATGATGACAGCAGGTACACCAGCCTGATCAAGCTGCTGTACGTCTGCCATGCAACTCACACCACCTGAGGCAGTCACGTAGAGGCCAGGGAACTCCTCGAGCATATCCTTATAGAGCTCTACGTTAGGTCCTGACAACATGCCATCCTTCGAGATATCGGTTGAGATGACCTGTGTCACGCCACGTGAGACATAGCTCTGCAGGAACGTCTGCCAGCGGGCATCACTTGACTCCAGCCAGCCCTGCACAGCCACGTGACCTTCCTTGATGTCACAACCCAGGATGATGCGGTCAGAACCATATTTCTCAAGCCATGACAAGAAGAGCTGTGGGTACTTGATGGCAATGGAACCACCCGTGACCATACGGGCTCCGCTCTCAAAAGCAATATGAATATCCTCATCGCTCTTAATGCCACCACCGAAGTCCACCACGAGGCTGGTACCATTGGCAATACGCTCCAATGTCTTGTAGTTGACAATATGACCACCCTTAGCACCATCAAGGTCTACGACGTGCAGACGATGGATGCCGATGGATTCAAATTTCTTGGCTACCTCCAGCGGATCCTGGCTGTATTCTGTCTTCTGATCATAGTCGCCTTTGGTCAGTCGCACCAACTTACCGTCGATTATGTCAATAGCAGGAACAAGTTCTATCATATTTTTATTTTATTACATTTTCAAAAAATTGGCGATGATCTGCTCACCTACGCTTCCACTCTTCTCAGGATGGAACTGGGTAGCCCAGAAATT
This sequence comes from Bacteroidales bacterium, assembly GCA_045600445.1. Taxonomy (GTDB): domain Bacteria; phylum Bacteroidota; class Bacteroidia; order Bacteroidales; family UBA3663; genus Liminaster. The sequence goes on from JAZRXZ010000023.1 coordinate 25,984, forward strand.
ATCCTTATGCAGAGATGCACTGTAAGGATGCACGTAATCTGTCTGAGCGATGGACCAAGGACAAACTGGCACATGGTAGCTGTGTACGTAATAGACGTAATCACCCTCCTTGACATCCTTATAAAGCGGACAACCGTCGAAGTCGGTAATCTGGTTCCAACCTACCTGAGGCACTTTCATGGCCTTATCAGATGGATTGAAGCGCACTACAGGCACATCGAAGATTCCGAGGCAATCCACATCACCCTCCTCACTATGCTTGCACATCAGCTGCATGCCGATGCAGATACCCAGCACAGGCTGCTTGAGGCTTCTGATAACATCACTCAGGCCCTTCTCGTTGAGGTATTCCATCGCTGCACGAGCCTCACCTACACCCGGGAAGATAACTTTGTCAGCTGACTTGATTTCCTCTACATCGTCCGTAATGACGGCCTCTGCACCGAGACGGGTCACAGCACAATAGACGCTGTAGATGTTGCCTGCATTATATTTGATAATCGCTACTTTCATATCTTAATCGTTATACCAGTCAATCTTATTGCTGCGGCTCACGCTAGTCTTCTCATACTTGAGGTCCTTCAGCATCGTACTCTTGACGGCGATGTTTACATTAAATGAAGCATATTGTCCCATAGGGTTCAACGAAGCCGTCAGTGCCCAGCAGTGCATATCTCGAGTACAGTTGATATTCATGTAAGTCACCTGAGCCAGGTTGAAGTCGTACGAAGCATTGAATGAGAAGTTCCAACCCTTGGTCGGCTGAATGGTACCCGACAGCGTTGCACTATGTGTGATGGCTCGGTTGAATTCACGCTCCTCCTTATTAAAGTCTTTATAGCCATAGCGCATCGAGTATGAGAAGTTCAGGCTCCAAGGTACAGACCAGATGGTATAGCCATCCTCCGAACTGCTACGACGCTTCGGAGCTTTCTTGGCATTCTTTTCGGTCTGCATCTGCATGGCCTGGATGCTGGTAGGATCGAGGTCTTCCTGCACATAGCCATCCTCATCATTATAGTCATCGTCTAAATCATCGTCGTCGGAATCTTCTGTTCCGCTTCCACGGCCAAAGAGCTTAGCCAACTTCTCATTGTTGAGCTGATAGCTCCAAGAGTAACCGGTGCTCATCAGTCGAGGGAAACGACCTACCTCCCAACGTGGCTTGTCATAGTGACGGCCATTCTCGTCGTACAGATATGTATCGAACTGCATGTTGAGGTTGATCGTATTGTTCTTACTGAACTTGAACGACGCATTCACTGGGATAGAAGAACTCCATCGCATTGAGTCGGCTACCAGGTTATAGCTGATGCTAGTGGTGAGGTTATCGATGAGTGAGATCTTCTTGTATCCCGTCGAGTCTTTGTCTGAACGGATCTTTGCCTCAAGGTTGTTGGCTAACGAGAGGTTGATGCTACCACTACGGCCACGTGAAGCAGAACCCATCGAGTAGCCTTCGAAGTAGTTGTAATCCACTTTCTTGTAGCCACCAGGAGACTTCTCATCTGGCATCATATACGAGCCATAGGTACCATACATCGGATCACCGAAGTCTGGGCGGTAGCTGAATGAGATAGAAGGTGTAAACAAGTGACGTACAGCCACGAGCTTAGAGTTCTTCCACAATGGGCGATACATGCCGTAGAGCTTGGTATTTGCCGAAATGGAAGTACTGAAGTCGTATGAGTTGTAGAATCCGTATACTGTATCCTTAGCGACACCACCATACGTACCGTCACGGTTCATCATAGCAGGATCGTAGAATTGCTCCGTCTTGTGGGTATACATTCGATCGGTGAATGTGAAGCCTGGGGTAATGTTGATGTAGTTAAATGCAGTGAATGTAGCATTGACACTGGCATTGTGCTGCATACCGTTGGTCCAGTCCTTGATCAGGCTCTTATTGAATATCTGATCCTGCTTGGCTGTGATAGAGTTGGTCATACGACCTGAATAGGTAGTCGTGATCTTCTCATACCAACGCTCAGCACCGACACGTACCTTACGCTTGAAAGGCATCCATCGGCCCATTGACCAGTTGACATCAGGCAATGAGATCTGCAGCGTAGAGTCTTTCGTACGCTGTGCGATGTTCATGCTACTTGAAATATTCCACTGGGTATTAGGTACTTTATAGCTGAGGTTGACGGTAGACTGTTTTGTCGACTGAGTCATCTCAGTGCTATAGAGACTGGTCGTATTGTTACGTTCGAAGCCTGAGGTTGTATAGTTGACTGAGGCTGAGAGCGTCATGTTCGGATTAAATCGGTTATCCTGACTGTGGCTCCACTGGATACGCATATTCGTAGCTTTCGAAGCATCAGGCATACCCTTGTCGCCGGTCTGTGTCACGAGGTAATTGAACGACAAGTTGCCACGGAACTTATAGCGTACCGAGTAACGTGAATCGGCCGAGACACCCCAGGAACCCTTGGTATAAAGCTCTCCTTTGAGCGAGAGATCGACATAATCGTTGATCGCAAAGTAGTAACCACCATCACGAAGATAGAGACCACGCTGCTGGTCAGCACCATACGATGGCATGATGATACCACTCGAATAGCTCTTGGTGAATGGGAAGAAGCCGAATGGAATGGCCAGAGGCAATGGCACGTCAGCAACAACGAGATAGGCAGGACCCGTGACGATGTTCTTGTTAGGACGGACACGAGCCTTGGTGAGCTGGATGTAGAAGTGAGGACATTCGGTCTGGTCACAGGTAGTATACTTACCATCGGCCAGGAAGATATCATTGTCAGGCATCTTCTTGGTGATACCACCGGTCACATAGCCGTCACCCTGCTGGGTTGTAACGTCGCAGATATAACCCTTGGCCGACTTGAAGTTATAAGACATTGTCTTGGTCTTATACTCTCCCGAATTGTCTTTGAAAATTGGCGCACCTTGCAGCTTACCTAAGGAATCCGGCACACCATTAGCATAAACTAACGAAGAGTCAAGTGAGAGACGCATACGCTCAGCGTCCAAATTAATGTCGGCGTATGTTACCTTCGACTGGCCATAGAGCCAAGCCAGATTGCCCATACTGAAGACCAGCGAGTCTTTGGCCTCATAGTTTACTACGGCAGTCAGGCCTCCGCCTTCTTTCTTTTCTCCCTCTTCTTCGAGGCTATCTGTCTCTTCATAAACACCCTCTGGGGTAAAGTCAGCACCTAATAAGCTATCCAGAGACAGACTATCTGCTACTCCTAAGCTGTCCTGACCAAGGCTATCAGTCACGTTCTGACCCTTCAATCCAAGGCTGTCAGCGATGATCTGACGCACGGACATGGCTACAGCGCCTCCACTCAGCCAACAAGGCAAGAGCAGAAGTGCCATCAAAACAGGAACGATACCCTTCAAAAAATTATATTTCGTATGCAGACGCATGTATATACTATAAAAAACGCGGCAAAGATAAGAAATTAACATGACAATTCCAAACCTTTGCTGCGTTTTTTAGTTTTTTGCGTCCTTTTTAGAGTATTTTAAGATTATTCGATATTGGCGAAAGGCAATCTCCACGTACAACCCGTCTTCCAATTGGCACAACCGTAGGCAGTTTTACCTTTTAAGACAGCTCCACCACAAAGTGGACATACTTGAGGAACTGTAGTGGTAGTCGTTGCCGTATTTGGTGTTTCTGGAGCAGCGGCAGACGGTGTTTCTTTCTTCTTACGAGTACGCTTTGGTTTCTCTTCAGATGAGTTAGCCGCCTTAGCTGCTTTTCGTTCTGCAGCAGCTTTCTTTTTCTCTGCCTCAAGATCTATGTATGCAACGGTACGATTTGAATTATCGGACATCACACTCTTTATGATATCAATAACCATCTGCTTGAGTTCGCCGATGAAGGTCTGAGCATCGTAGTCACCACGCTCTATCATACGCAGTTTACGCTCCCACTGACCTGTGAGTTCTGGGCTCTTAAGCAACTCTTCGTGAATAACCTGGATAACGTCAATGCCTGTCTGAGTAGCTACAAGATTCTTTTTCTCTTTACGGATATAACGGCGCTTATAGAGCGTCTCGATAATAGCAGCACGAGTGGAAGGACGACCAATACCGTTCTCTTTCATAGCATCGCGCAACTCTTCGTCCTCACACTGTTTGCCAGCTGTCTCCATAGCACGAAGCAAAGTAGCCTCTGTGTATGGTTTAGGAGGCTGAGTCCATTTCTCTAATAATGATGGAGTGTGAGGGCCACTCTCGCCAACTTGAAAATCCGGAAGGATACCGCAGTCTTTCTCGTCATCGTCATCCTGCTTCTGATCGCCATAGACAGCACGCCAACCTGGATTGGTGATAACCTTACCCGTAGCCTTAAACTCAACGCTGAGAGGCTTATTTTCGCCCTCAGCAGCAGGCTTCGCTGCATCGCCTAGGACCGATGTCGTACTAAATTGGCAATCAGGATAGAACGAAGCAATGAATCTACGCGATACAAGATCGTAAACTTGCTGCTCTGGCATGCTCAATGTCGTGGCAGGAACACCCGTCGGAATGATGGCATGATGATCAGTTACCTTGCTATTATCGAAGAACAATTTCGACTTTTTAAGCTTATGACCTGGAGCCAAAAGTGGAGCTGTCAACTGCTCATAACCTCGAAGTCCTCGCAGGATATTAGGACACTTCGGATAGACGTCATCTGGCAGAAAAGTAGTATCGACACGAGGATAAGTTGTAACCTTCTTCTCATACAATGACTGGATGTGACGTAAGGTCTCCTCGGCACTGAATCCGAACTTTCGATTGCAATCGACCTGAAGCGAAGTCAAGTCATACAGTCGACGAGGAACCTCTTTCCCTTCCTTCTTCTGAACATCCTTTATTGTAAAAAGAGAGTCCTGTATGGCTGCAAGGGCTTCGTTAGCCTCCTCTATCTTTTCATAGCGACCCTTGGTGGAATTGAAAGTTACGTCACGATATACCGTCTTGAGCTCCCAGTACTGTTGTGGCTGGAAGTTGACAATCTCGAAGTGACGCTTCACAATCATAGCCAGAGTAGGGGTCTGCACACGGCCGATAGAGATGACCTGACGCTGCCCGGTCTGACCGTAACGGATGGTGTAGAGACGCGTAGCGTTCATGCCCAGAAGCCAGTCACCGATAGCACGACTCAGGCCTGCCATATAGAGGCGTTCGTATTTCTGTTGAAGCTCGAGGTGCTGGAAGCCTTCGCGGATGGCTTCATCGGTCATAGAGTTGATCCAGAGACGATAGATAGGCAGTTGACCAAGACGCTCCTTCTCTACCGCACCGGCTTTCTGCATGACCCAGCGCTGGATGAGCTCACCCTCCTGGCCGGCATCACCACAGTTGATGATACATTCGGCCTTCTCATATAATGATTTGATGATCTCAAACTGTTTCTTGATGCCAGAATCGTCTTTGAGCGTAATACCAAAGCGCTGAGGCATGATAGGCAACCACACCAGACTCCACGACTTCCATCGGTCATCATATTCCTCTGGAGCTTTTAGCTCACACAGGTGTCCGAAGGTCCATGTGACCTGGTATCCGTTGCCCTCATAATAGCCGTCTCGACGCTGGTTGGCGCCGAGTATCTGAGCAATACTTTGTGCTACGCTGGGTTTCTCTGCGATACAAACTTTCATTTTTACGATAAATTTCGGCGCAAAGATAATTATTTTTTATTAAACTTGCCAACTTTTGAATTATTTTTTGTATCTTTGCACCAACTTTGTGCATCATGAACAATCAATAAAAACTTTATAAGATATGAAATTTACTGAGCTTTGCGACGGCATCTTTAAGCAGTCCATCGCAGATTATCACAAGACAGACAACGTAGATACCCCGATCCAGAACCCATACGAGAAGGGAACCATCGAGTTCTATCTCTATCTCAAGAACTGGATCGACACCGTACAGTGGCATTTCGAAGATATCATCCGTGACCCAGAGATTGACCCATCAGCAGCACTCGTCCTGAAGCGTCGTATTGACAAGTCTAACCAGGACCGTACTGATCTCGTAGAGATGATCGACAGCTACTTCCTCGACACCTACAAGGACGTCAAGATTGCAGCTGACGCTACCATCAACACAGAGTCTCCAGCTTGGGCCATTGACCGTCTTTCGATTCTCTATCTTAAGATTTACCACATGCAGGTTGAGGTGGATCGTACCGACGTTAGCCAGGAACACCACGACAAGTGTGCTCAGAAGCTCAACGTGCTCAAGACTCAGCATGAGGACCTTACTACGGCTATCAGCCAGTTGCTCGACGACATTGCTGCCGGCCGTAAGTATATGAAGGTCTATAAGCAGATGAAGATGTACAACGACCCTAACTTGAACCCTGTTCTTTACGGAGGTAAGTAATGATCAAGAAACTCCTTGCCATACGTCTCTCTGCACTGGGTGACATCTGCATGACATTGCCGGTCATTGACTCGTTCTGCCGCACCTATCCAGATGTGGATCTGACATTTTTGACCAGCAAACCGGGTGCTGCCATCACAAAGGCTGTCCTGCATCTGCCCAATCTGCAGATCGTAGCTATAAACAAAAAGGACTATAGTGGCCTGATGGGTGCAAATCGTCTCTACAAAGAAATGAGAGCCTATCATTTTGATGCTATTGCCGATCTGCACGACGTGCTACGAACCAAGTGGACAGCGCTGCGCTTCCGAATTGCCGGATTCCCCGTTGCGGTGATTGACAAAGGCCGTGGAGACAAGAAGAAACTTGTCTCGCACAAGATCGATACCCAGCTGACCAGCGGCATTGAACGATATAAGAAAGTATTCACGGATCTTGGTTTCGATTTTCAGGTCGACTATCAAGGTTCAGAGCACCGTCTGGACAGCACGGCAAAGCTTCTCTCCATCGGCATTGCTCCTTTTGCACAGCATCAGGGCAAGATCTATCCGATAGCTAAGATGCAGGAAGTGGTTGACCGTCTCGTAGATTTACGACCTGACCTTCATATCTATCTCTTTGGAGGACCGGAAGATCAGGCTCAATTACAACCTTGGGCCGATGCACATCCTGAGCAGGTGACAAATGTGGCTGGCAAGCAGACCTTTGCAGAAGACTTGGCTCTCATGTCTGGACTCAGGCTCATGATTTCAATGGATTCTGCCAATATGCACCTTGCCTCACTAGTCGGTCTTCGTTGTCTCTCCATCTGGGGTGCTACACATATTCACGCTGGCTTCTTAGGCTATAGCCAGAAGGAGAAAGACGTTATCGAGCAGCAGCTACCTTGCAGACCATGCAGTATCTATGGTAACAAACCATGTAAGTTTGGTGACTATCGCTGTATGAACAACATCACGCCGGAAGAAGTCGTAAAGAGAATACTTGCATCATTATGAGAATTTACATCGCTGAAGATGAACCATTGGCAGCAGCCAAGCTGAAACTCTTTCTGGAAAAACTCGGAGAGGGTCAGGACATCTCACACTTCAGCGATGGAGGTTCACTCATATCAGCGCTTACAGCCACTCCAAAGCCGGACCTGCTCTTTATGGACATACAAATGCCCAATATGACAGGCCTTGATGTGCTCAAGCAATTAGGAGAGTTTAACTTCCCTATCATTCTCACCACGGCTTATGATCAGTACGCTCTTGATGGCTTCAACTTCGGTGTGACAGACTATCTGCTTAAGCCATATACCCTCGACCGCTTAAAGCAAGCCTTGCAGAAAGCGCGTCGTATGATGCCTGCTAGTGTCACCAGCACAGAGACAGAAACGACAATAGCTGCGTCAATTACTGTACGTTATGAAGGTCGTAACGAACTTGTGGATGTGATGAGCATAGAAAGCCTTGAAGCTCTCAAGGACTATACTCGCCTCAATCTTACAGATGGTCGGCAAATTACCACTTTAGGCACATTGACCAGCATGGAGCAGCAGTTGCCGACTCAGCTATTCAAGAGAGTACAGCGCTCCTATATCGTGAATCTGAAGCATGTGCAGAGCTACAATACCCAGTCTTTGCGCCTCGTTTCAGGAACGGAGATACCTATAGGCAAAACTTATCGTGAAGAGGTTCAAGCGTCCCTGTCGCTCCTCTCACACACTCATTAAGTACCTTTAATACACCCTTGAAATACCCATGGATTGGATACAGCCCTTCTATCTGATTGGTTCCATCGGCCTCTTCCTCTACGGATTGAGGCTGATGAGCGAGGGTCTGCAGAAGATTGCAGTCGAGAACCTGCGCAACATCCATACCGCCATCAAGCACAATCGATTCACAGCAATGTTATCAGGTGTGCTGATCACGGCATTGGTTCTCTCTTCATCGTCTACGATGGTGATGACTGTGAGCTTCGTCAATGGTGGACTCATCACCTTGGCAGAGTCTTTAGCTGTTGCCATGGGTGCGAATTTAGGTACCACGCTTACTACTTGGATCATTGCAACTTTAGGCTTCAAGTTCAGCATTGCCTATCTTGTATTCCCAATCATCGCCTTGGCTTTGCCACTCTTCCAGAGTAACAATACAAAGCGCAACTCATGGGGAGAACTTCTGATCGGCTTTTCTTTACTATTCCTCGGACTTGAAGTACTCAAAGATAACGTAGCATTACCAAGTCAGTTTCCATCCATTGCCGCCATCTTTGAGGCTAGTTGCTCCTATGGCTATGGTTCTGCGCTACTTTATCTGCTTATCGGCATAGGACTGACATTGCTCGTACAAGCTTCGAGCATCACATTTGCCATTGCGATCCTGATGTGTGCAAATGGCTGGGTTACTTTCGAAATGGGCTGTGCTATGCTTCTGGGTACTAATCTGGGTTGCTGCCTGTCACCGATACAAGCATCTCGTACGGCCAATATCCTTGCCAAACGCTCAGCACGCGGATTTATCGTACTTAATGCAATAGGTACGCTCTGGTCCATGGCACTCATCTTTGTGTGCTGTGATCTCGTCTCTCAGATGTGTATCCTCATCGGCGTAGGCAATCCTGACAACCTGGCCAACATCTCCATTGGCCTGGCACTCTACTACACCATATATAATATTATTAATATCCTGCTCATGCTCCCCTTCACGAGCCAGATCGTTAAGCTCGTGTCAAGAAACAAACATGAAGAGCAACCTGTGTCAGAAGACTCCTTCAAGCTGCAATATCTCTCGAAGGGACTTGTCATGAAGACTGGCCAGATGGCACTTATTCAGGTGCAGAAAGAGACCTCACGCTATGCTACTCAGGTCTATAAGATGTATCAGCTGCTCACGCTGATGATCAACGAACCTCTCGGCTCAGAGCGTCAGATGCAGTTACACCAGCAGATCAGTCAGATGGAGACTGATAGTGACACTGCAGAGGTCGAGATTGCAGACTTCCTCAATCAGGTGTCTCACACCTCACTCTCATGGCAAGGCGAGCTCATCAGTCGTAATCTCTATAAGATGGTCGATGAGCTTGAGTCTATTGCAGACTCCATCATGCACATGTCTGCTACGCTCATCAACAAACAGGAGCAACGTGTCTTCTTCAGCAAGGAGATGAATACCGATATACGTCTCATGCTCTCTTTGGCAGACACATCCCTCTCGCACATGTGCCACGTTCTGACGCTCGACGAAATCCCGTCAAACGCCCTTAACAAGGCTTACAACAACGAGGATGAGATCAACAACTACCGCAACCAGCTGCGTAACGCCATGCTTGAAAGCATTGACTTGCAGCAGATTGAATACATGCAAAGCACCTATTTCATGATGCTGGTCAACGAATGTGAGAAGATCGGAGACCATGCCATCAATGTAATTGCAGCAGCATGTGAAGCGAATCAGTAATTAATTATATCAAAATATGTATCTAGAAAATAACCTACCCTACAATTCACAGAAACCCTGTGGTAGCATAGAAGTCATCTGTGGTTCGATGTTCTCAGGTAAGACTGAAGAACTCATACGTCGTATCAACCGTGTGAAGATTGCGCATCGTAATATCCGCATCTTCAAGCCGACTATTGACTATCGTTATAGTGTCGGTGACATCGTGTCGCACAATCAGTCGAGCACCGAGGCCATACCAGTTATGTCGGCTATGGTTCTTTACAACTCTGTCGAGGAGGATGTGGAGGTTGTTGCCATTGACGAGGCTCAATTCTTCGATCAGGAACTCGTCAGTGTTGTTCAGAACCTGGCAAAGGCAGGCAAGCGTGTCATCATTGCTGGTCTCGACATGGATTATCTCGGACAGCCTTTCGGCCCTATGCCAGAGCTCATGGCTATTGCTGATGACGTCTATAAGACACGCGCCATCTGCGTGAAGTGTGGTCGACTTGCCAACTTCTCCTATCGAATAACAGACAACTCAGAGCGTGTGCTCATCGGCGAGAAGCAGGACTACATGCCTCTCTGCCGCTGCTGTTATGAAGAAATGATGAAAGACAAAGAATGAAACACCTGATCATATTTCTTAACTACTGTCAGTCACGCATCCAGAACCCGGTTTATCGTCAGTTCTCCATGGCACCGCTGGCCAATCGTAACACTACGCTCCTATTCCTGAGCAAGCCGCTCGATGAGCGTGAATTGAGTTACGAGGTCAATATGCTGCGCCGTAAAGAAGACGTTCCGAGTCCTGTGACCTTCCATATCTGTGCTACGCTCGATCGTACAGACACAGGTTCCATGGTCTCGCAGACACTGACACTCATCCGCAGACAGTTTGCCGACAGTCCTATGTTGGCCTATTGCCTCATGCCTGACCTTAAGACCTGTACCGATGCTGAACGCAATGCCGCTTGGAAGAGCCTGGTAACCATCAACAATACAGTTACTGATTATCAGGACATCAACTTCCTGCGCACCTGTTTCCTCTATGCAGATCCGACGCAGAAGTCACTGGCGCATTTCCTCTACGACTATACGCAGTATGATGAGGTGCAGCAGTTAGTCCCTGTCATGCAGTTTAATGACTCTAATACTGTAGGTGAAGAAAAGAAGAGTGACTTCCCTCCTATCTTCTCCACTTTCAGCGCCACTGGATTGAACTACCCTGAGGACGACATTCGTTTCCACTTACAGCAGTTCTTCCTCAATGCTATCTTGGCCTATAGCCAGCCTGACGTCAATCCAGTCAGCATGGAAGTATGTCTCGATCAGGCAATGAGTATTCTCTCGAAGCTTCCATTAACCCTTGAGCAGCTTTGCCTGCAGGAAGCAGAGTTCATCAACCTCAGTGCCGACGAAACCAAGCAGTGGGATGAGCCTGCCGCATACTGGGAGAATGCTATCGAACTGGCACGCACTGGCATCAAAGATACTCCGCGTGAAGACTGGCTGCATGAGTTCCAGACACGTCTGGAGGTACTCTTCCAACGTCGCTTCCGCGACTTCGGTGTAGAGTATTTCTTCAGCTACGAGCAGAAGAAGATTACCGACTATAATACCGTCCTCCTCTCTGGTATCCATCAGGCTTTGACCGAGACGATGCTCTCTAACCCATATCCTCCTGAGACCCAGAAGGACATCGTGCGTGCTATTGTCAATCAGTTGCAGCAGCGTGTCCTGCAAGTAGACCAGGCTATGACACAGGCCAACTTGCAGATTAAACAGCTAAAAGCCTCACTCGAAGAGCACAACCAGCGATGGAACCGTATGGGTCTCTTTGACCGTATGCGAGGTAAAGATACAGAACTGCTCACTGCTTTCGAACAGGATCTTCGCAGCTACTACGTGCTACGTACCGTCGTACCAGGCTGCCAATTCGCCACCAAGCTGCTCAACGAGCTTATTCCACAGATCTCAGCCTTGTGCGAAGACGTCGATCACTTGACTGCCATCTGTCGAGATGCTATGCACAGCACTTTCCGCAGTATTGAAGAAAGCGACCCTACTTCTCTTTGTGGTGTATTCCCGGCTGAACCTATCTTCAACGTTCGTGATGCTATCAAACTCGACAAGGATTACCTTCGTAGCCAGTACCTGCATCTCGTCGAACTCCTCTATGGCCGCAACAAGCTCATTGACGGAGACGACCTCTTGCAGCGCATGCGTACTCTACTCATCGAAGAGATAAATACCTATCTCCGTCACCGTATCGCAGATGGCACCCTTCCTGCCGTTCTCGAGATCAACATCGCAGAGCGTCTCTCCTCTGTCTATGACGGTCATGGTGGACTCTCGCGATTCCTATACGAGATCAAACAACAAACCGCCTTCAATCTTTTGTTAAAGACCGAAAGCGGAACCGATGAGATGAATCCTGAACCCGAGGCCGAAGAGAACTACATGCTTATCTCGCCAAATCATGCCGAGCTACGTGACTATGTCAAGTCACACAGTACCTCAGATCTGCAGATGTTGCATACCAAGTTCCAGATCAGCCTGACAGACCTTGACGGATTCTCGGGACAAAGGATGTTTGTTGAGCCTTCAATTTTCTAAAGACAATTCGAGGCTCTGAGGATTGAAGGCTCGTGCAAAGAGTCGTATTGCCATCAGCGTCTGTTCGCTTGGATGCAACGCCTTAGCCGCCTTCTCACGGATTTTCGAAGAAGTAGAACAATGCTTCATAGGCTTCTCGATTTATTGAATATTATTCTAATAACGCTCCTTTGATACTTTTATTGTATTTTAGAGAATACTAAATTTCACATTATCTATATCACAATCATGAAAAAATTTTATTTACTGTCCATGCTAGCGTTCTTTTCGTTGACGGGCATGGCACAAGAGTACAATCAGTTCCTTGAGTTGGCCAATGGTGCAGTCAAGGAGGTTATCAAAGCAGAACCTGTGATCCCTGAGACCTGGGAGTACGTACAGCAGGGTGATCCTAACTTCCACATCTATCTCTGCTTTGGACAGTCGAACATGGAAGGTGCTGCCCGTGCCGAAGCACAGGACACCGTTAATGTCAACCCACGCCTCAAGATGATGGCAGCATTAGACTTCCCTAAGATGGGACGCAAGCAGGGCGAATGGTATACCGCCGTGCCACCTATCTGCCGTGAGTCGAGTGGCCTCACCCCTGCCGACTACTTTGGCCGTTACCTCGTAGAGAACCTTCCAGAGGAAGTCTCTGTAGGACTCATCAACGTAGCTGTCGGTGGAGCTAAGATCGAGCTCTTCATGGAGGAATTCAAAGATGACTACATCGCCGGCGAGGCTGACTGGTTTAAGAACTTCTGCAAACAATATGACAATGACGCTTTCGGTCGACTCATCGCTATGGGTAAGTTGGCACAACAGAAGGGAACGATCAAGGGTATTCTCCTTCACCAGGGAGAGTCAAACAACGGACAAGACACATGGGCAGAAAAGGTCAAGAAAGTCTATCTCCGCATCTGCTACGCTCTCGGACTCAATCCTGCAGAGACCCCTCTCCTTGCCGGTGAGACGCTCTACAAGGATCAGGGTGGTTCATGCTATCTGCACAACGAGGCTGCGCTCCCAATGCTCAAGGATGAGATTCCTAACTCCTACGTCATCTCAGCAGAAGGCCTTCCTGGCAATGGCCGTGACCCATGGCATTTCAATGCAGAAGGCTACCGTCAGATCGGAAAGCGTTACGGAGAGACCATGCTGCAGATCCTGAACAAGAAGTAAAGATCCTGAAGAAAAAATATTATTGTTGTCCGCTAAACATGACAAGCGTGTTTGAATCCATTGTTTTTCAATGCATTCAAACGAAAAGCATAATTCCAAGCCCTCATGCGCGTATGTGTGAGGGCTATTTTTCTGCAATAGCGACATCAGGTGGGCTCTCTACGAATGCAGCTAGGGCATCTTCCCAATCTTTCTCGGGATGTTCAAGGAATCCCTGCACGTCAATATAGTACATCAGCATGATTCGGACGATAGTGGCTAGTCCAGAGAAACTCCAAGAGCGGCTGACACCCTTCTGTAGCAGT
>JAZRXZ010000024.1:0-1400 GCA_045600445.1 Bacteroidales bacterium
TCTTGCCAAATCGGCATTGAGGGTTTGGATGTAATTGTCCATATCGTGTGATTTTTTATTTGTTGTTGCAATTTTTAGGCAAAAGCCTGGTCGATGAGACTTACTGCATCATCTTTCTTCTTGTTGATGATCTTGGCATAAATCTGCGTAACCTCTACCTTGGTGTGTCCAAGCAGCTTGCTTGTCGTATAGATGTCTGCTCCAAGGGTTAGCATCATTGTTCCGAAGGTATGTCGGCTACAGTGAAAGGTGATGGGTTTGGTTATACCTGCCTTGTCAAGCCATGGTTGAAGATAGAGCTTGGTGTTGACCTGAACAGGTATTCGTTCAAATATCAGGTCATTGTCGGTCTTGTCACCTCTCTCTGGCATCCATTGCATGGCTTTCTTTGACAATGGAATGTAGAAAGGTCGCTTCGTCTTGAACATGACAGTATGGAGTCTGTACTTTTCGCCATCCTTGACTATCTTTCCCCAAGTGATGGATCTGACATCGCTGCATCGGAGCCCTGTATAGCACGCAAAGAGAAAAGCCTGTTTGATATGTGGATATGGGCTGTCTGTCGCTTCGAGCTTTTGAACCTCCTCAATAGTCAGGAACTCACGCTGGCTCTCTGGTGCCTTGACTTTGTCCTGCGTTGACAGTTTCATGATAGGGTTGTCTGCGATGACATCCTCACGAACTGCCATATTAAGGGCATTGCGCAAGCATCCGAGATAGTTGATGACGGAATAGTCCTTCAGCTTTTTGCCTCGCGGCGATCGGTATTCATTGCGAAGGAAGTTTGTCAGTCCTACAATATAGTCTCTGTTCACGTCCCTCATGGCAACATTGATATTGTAGGCTGTAAGTGCATGGATGGTATTGTGTATAAGCTTCTGGTCTTTCACTCCTTTCTGCTCCTGCGCCTTGCGGAAGTTTTCCATCCAGTCCTTCAGCAACATCTTGGCTCTTATGGATGTATTCTTCAATCCAGCCTTATTGTTGGTGATTTCAAGAATGCGGTTGAGCTTGATGGTGTTGGCAGCACGCATGGTGTTGTCATTCTGTACCTTTGCCTGAGCATTGTTCTCTGGAATGAGGTAGAGTTTCAGAAACTCATAACTGCGCTTGCCATTCACATAGATGTCGAGATAGAGAGAGCGCACACCATTGGCAAGTGCTTTCTCTCGGAGTCTGACAGGCTCCTTGGTGTTCTTTGCGGATGTCTTTCGTGCCATATCTATTGCAAGTTGTTGTCGATTAGTTCTATTGAATCATCTATCGTCTTGTTGATGATCTTTGCATATCGCTGGGTGTGACGGACGGATGTATGTCCGAGAAGTTTGCTTACGGTGTAAAGGTCTGCACCTAATGTAAGAAGCATCGTGGCGTATGTGTGACGAGAAACATGGAAGGTA
>JAZRXZ010000025.1:0-9182 GCA_045600445.1 Bacteroidales bacterium
ACTGCCTGGAGGTAATCCCAGTCCATCTCGCCACCGATGATCTCGATGAGCTCCTTGTTTGGCTCGAACTTAACGTCGTCGATAGTAACCTTGTTTACCTCGTCGATGATGCCGGTGTCGTGTGGGCTAAGTACCTGAGCGCCATCGTCCCAGTATGCCTTGTATCCGTTGTACTCCTTAGGGTTGTGCGAAGCGGTGACGTTGACACCTGCCTGAGCCTTGAGCTGACGGATAGCGAATGAAATCTCTGGAGTAGGGCGGAGGCTCTCGAAGAGATAAACCTTGATGCCGTTAGCAGAGAAGATGTTAGCAACGGTCTCAGCATACATACGTCCGTTGTTGCGGCAGTCGTGACCTACGACTACTGCTGGCTGCATGCCAGGGAAAGCCTTGTTGATATAGTTAGCAAAGCCCTGGGTAGCCATACCTACTACGTACTTGTTCATGCGGTTGGTGCCAGCACCCATGATGCCACGGAGACCACCAGTACCGAACTCGAGGTTCTGGTAGAAAGCGTCAATAAGTGGAGTCTTGTCTTCATTCTCGAGCATAGCCTTTACTTCGGCCTTGGTTTCCTCATCGAAACCGGCACCGAGCCAGGTCTGAGCCTTGGCGGTGCATTCTTTGATAAGCTGTTCGTCCATGATATATAAAAAATTGTAATTGTTATAAGTATTTGTTTTCAGTGTATAGGGGTTAACGAAAGAAAGTTATGCGTACTCACTCATAAATATGAGAACACGACATTTCTGCGCAAAGATAACAGATTTTTTCTCTTCGCGCAAATTTAAATCATAAAAAAATGCGAAAACATGTTGCGTAACATATTTTCGTTGGTAAAAAAAGCACTTGTGATGATTATTCTGGCAGATAATTTGTTTTTTTGACAAAAGATGACTACATTTGCAGCAGTTTTTAGCATATTGATAACAATTTATATTTAATATTAGTATCGTTATGAAAAAGTTTTTTGCTATTATCGCGGCGCTTGTCGTAACAACCTTTGCCTTTAACGCTAAAGCTCAGTTTTCGGGAATTGAAGGTATGCCTCCATATAAATTCGGTGCTACAGTTGGCCTTAACATGCCTTGGGTATCTGGTTCTTCTGGAGATTATAAGGTAAGTGCTGGTTTGCAGGTAGGTGCCAACCTGATCCTTGACGCTTCGGAAATCCTTCCTAATACTTTTGCCCGAGTAGAGGCTAAGTATTCGATGAAGGGTGCTTATGCTGAAGCTGGTGCAGTCAAAGACTATCTTACCCTTCATTATCTTGAGGTCCCTATTCATTATGGATATGCTTGGTTTATCAACGAGGATTTTACTTTGATGGCAGAGACGGGTCCATATGTCGCTTTGGGATTGTCTGGCCGTAACCGTGTTCCAACCCCTCTCGGAGATGTCTCATCAAATGTTTTCGGTAATCGTTTTGACCTTGGTTGGGGTGTGCAGGCAAGCGTAATGTTCGCTAAGAACTATCAGCTTCATATCGCTTATGATTACGGATTCATCAATATTTCAGATGATTTGCTCCAGAACCGCAATCTAAGCATTGGCCTCACTTGGTTCTTTGAGTCTTTGTTTGAATAATTCTACCTATTATATATGGCAGAAAGTAATTTTGTCGATTATGTAAAGATCTATTGCCGCTCTGGTAAGGGTGGTAAGGGGTGCTCGCACCTGCATCGCGCCAAGTATATCCCTAAGGGAGGTCCTGATGGCGGTGACGGAGGCAAGGGTGGTAGCGTTATCTTGCACGGTAACCGTAATTACTGGACCTTGCTTCATCTTCGCTATCAGCGTCATATCTTTGCTACTGATGGCCAGGCTGGTGCAGAAAACAAATCTTTCGGCAAGGACGGAAAGGATGCTATCATTGAGGTGCCGATGGGTACCGTCGTATATGATGCTGATACCGGAGAATATATCTGCGAGGTGACCGATCATGATCAGAAGGTCGTCTTGCTGAAAGGTGGTCGTGGCGGTTTGGGTAACTGGCATTTCCGTACGGCTACCAATCAGGCTCCACGTTATGCTCAGCCAGGAGAACCTTGCATTGAGCGCGCTGTGATTCTTGAACTTAAGCTGCTGGCCGATGTGGGTCTGGTAGGCTTCCCTAATGCGGGTAAGAGTACATTGCTGAGTAGTATCAGTGCAGCTAAGCCAAAGATTGCCGACTATCCATTTACGACGATGGAACCGAATTTAGGTTTGGTGCCTTATCGCGATAACCGCTCGTTTGTCATGGCCGACATTCCAGGTATCATCGAAGGTGCCAGCGAGGGTAAGGGTCTCGGATTGCGCTTCTTGCGTCACATTGAGCGTAACTCGACGTTGCTCTTCATGATTCCGGCTGATACGAATGATATTAAGAAGGACTATGAGATCTTGCTCAATGAGTTGCGTACCTATAATCCGGAGATGATGGACAAGCAGCGTCTGCTGGCTATCACCAAGTGTGATATGTTGGATGATGAACTCATCGACCAGATGCGCCGTGAGTTGCCAGATGGCGTGCCGACCGTCTTTATCAGTGCGGTGGCAGGTCAAGGCCTTGAGGAACTAAAAGATATGCTATGGACGATGCTCAATGATGAGTCAAACCGCATTCAGACTTTCACACATCGCAACCTTGACCTCTCACGCGGTAGCGAGGATGACTATGAGGAGGCTGATCCATACGGTCATGATGACTACATCATTGAAGGTGTGGCTAGTCAGGACCTGATCGAGGAAGATTGGGACGATGAGTGAAAATGATTAAATGATAGAATTAAATAATTCTTGTCGGACGAAAACGTATGATTCAGACAAAGTTTCAGGATTCTGAACAAAAACCTATATTGCAATCCCAGCTGCTCCTTGGAGCGACTGGGATTGACCATTATTGCTCTATGCGAGGCTTTGAGGATGCTGGAGCAGGAGTGTGGATGCCACGTCAGGTACATGGCACTGAGATTGTATTAGTGGAGGAGAATACTCCATTTGATGTATCGTCAGCACTGCAGGATGTAGATGCTGATGCTGTCATCACGCAGGTCAAAGGCCGCTGGATAGGAGTGAGGACTGCCGATTGTGTGCCCGTGCTTCTTTATGATCCGGTGACTCACACCGTGGCAGCTGTCCATGCTGGTTGGCGTGGCACCGTGAAGCATATCGTGAAGAAGACAGTGGAGCAGATGCAGACGATGCTTGGCGTACAACCAGAGAATGTGCTGGCAATGATCGGACCAAGTATCAGCGCTGAGTCTTTTGAGGTTGGAGAAGAAGTGGCTGAGGCTTTTGTCAATGCGGGACGTGCAGAGTGCGTTTTGCGACAGACTTTGAGTGCACAGGGTCGACTTGTTTCTTTCGCAAAACCTCATGTTGATTTGTGGCAGAGCAATGCCATGGACCTGTTGGAGGCAGGGGTGGAACTCGACCATATTGACTGTACTCCACTCTGTACTTTCCAGAACGATTCTGTTTTATTCTCTGCACGTCAGCAGGGAATTGAAACGGGTCGTATCGTTTCTGCTATCTGTTTGCTATTACTTTGTTAATAGATAGTTAAAATTATTAGCAATTAATTAAAAATATATTGATTTGTAATTAAAAAACGATAGAGATTGTTAAAAAATGTTTTATCAAAACATTTTTAGCATAAAATATTTGTAGAATAATTTGAAAACCTTTATCTTTGCATCGTGTTTTTCATGGTATTAGATTTAAGGTTAACGGAAGAAGGTCGTCGGGAGATGCCCTTCTTTTCTTTTTTAATAAAAAAGGGCATCTGCCAACGGACTTGCCGTCAAGATGCCCTTCTTTTCTTTTTAAACTATTTATAGATGTCTTTCGAGCTCAAAGCGGAATTTAGCGCCAAACTTATAGAAGTCAGAACCCTTGAATCCGACAAAGAATCCAATATTTACGTAATTATTTGCAAAAGCATATCCTAATTCTGTATACGAATTCTTGCCCTCAGCTCCTAAGATATTAAGATAGGCTCGCTCCTTGATCACATACTTGCTGAGAGACCTCATAGTGCGGTGAATGATGCCATATGGAGTTTCATACATTACATGACCTCTAAGATAACTTGGAGACGAACTGAACCAGGTCTCGTCCAACAGCTGGAAGATACCTCCTACGCGATTGTCCTGCCAGTTGGCTGGGTAGTAACGTCGTGAGAAATAATGATAGTTGATGAAATATTCGCCTTTCTGATTCATAAATGCTCCGGTTCCTAAGCGGTAGGAGATGATTCTTTTAGGCGCTACACGAATGTTCTGAGTCATGTCGAATTCAACGCGAGCATAGTCACTGACAGATCCCCACACTCCCTTAATGGCTTTGGTCGCCTCTAAGATAAAAGTTGGAGTGTATCCATCAATGTAGATTTTGCGTCGTCCCTCAAAATAAAAATGCTGACGAGGAGTCCACTCAAGGCGGACAATTGGAGCAAAGTCTGAATAATGCTGGCCAGCCAACTCTTGGCGATGTTCTGCCGAGCTGGCCATCTTTCCGTGCTTGACCGGCTTTCGATAGTTATATTGGATGCCGGCATAGAGATTAAGACCTGTAAAAATCTCGTTGTGATGTTCTATGTTCAGCTCATAGCGTTGGAAATAATCAATACCCAGTCCATAGAAATCAATGGTGTCTTTCTTCTGCTTGAGTGCTTCATTGATGGTTTCTATATACTTGGAAGAGAATCCGGAGTTGCTTCGCTCAAAAGAGACAGACAAGCCTTGCCGGATCTTTGGAAGATAAGTCCAGTCAATATACGTGCGGTAACGCAATTCCTTGATCTTGAATGCATAGCCTATTTGCGCAGAGAGATTGAGCGTGGATTTGTCACGGAAAACAACATTCCAGCGTAGACGCTCGTTGAGTGAGAATCCATTGAGTCCGTCGTAGGCAAATGTAGCAGGGTCAAGTGGCCCATAGAGTTTGAGTCGATTATTGTCATCTCCAAATCGACTGCCCTCTACCATGTGCTCAGAGAAGGTGAAAACCGCAGGTTTCTTATGATGTGTCCGTTGAGGCTCAGTGACTTCCTCTTGCGTATAGAGGATAGAATCGACAAGCGACGAAAGAAGGATAGGACGTATTGTGTCAAAGTCTGCTTCATTCATCTCAATGGTCTCATAGGTACTAGTAAGATTGAGACGCTGAGGTTTTATGCTCTTTATGCTGTCAAGGGATTCAATACTTTTGAACCGATATAGCGTATTAAATGTATTGGTGCCTTCTGTGCCACCATAGTTATAATGAATCTGCGTGCGATTGGTGTACGGAAGTATCTGTTTGGCAATGCTATCCGGTCGGAACAAAACCTGTGTCTCAAAAGTTGCGAAGGCAATGCTGCCCTTTGCTTGGAATCCGATGACCTCAAATCGTGTGCTATCGACCATCAGCGTACCAGAAAGCATCGTGTGATGCTTCCTGATCGGTTCAAAAGAAATAAGACAATAGGTCGGTTCAATAGGAATACCTTGCTGCTCAGAAATGACCTGACGCAGGCTATCTGTCAGTTCAATATTCTCGTAATTATAGGAAGTTCTGCCTTCGTTTGAGAACGGCAGCACATGGAATTCGCCCGAGGAGTCGTCGCCCTCATCGCGGATTTCAAATCCTGGTAAGAAAGTCTGATAGTAATCTTTGAGCATAGCACGACTGCGTCGATTGTTGTTCGAGTTGATCGTCTTGCAGCTGAACTTGATACCTCCAGGCCAATGATAACTGGCTTGGACAATCGCTTCGAAAGCAATGTCTTTGTCGTACTTGCCTTGGAATGGTAAAAGATGAGGAAAAAGCTTGCCTGCGATTCCTTGTTCTTCACAATGGGAATATCCGGAGACGTAGGCTTCGATGTTGAAAGAGCCAGGGACTTTTAGGAAGTCACTGGTGTGCTGGCTGATTTGAAAAACAAGTGAGTCCAAGTCTTTAGAACTGGCCACCATAGGGATGGTCAGCATCAAGAGCAGGAGTAGTATCTTCTTATTCACGATACTTACCTTCTGTCTCATCGTCAAGTATGCTGAGATAGCTGTCATAGCGGGATTGACTGATGCGATGTTCTGATAAGGCTTGCAAAACTGCGCAACCTGGTTCGTGCGTATGAGTACAATTGCCAAATCTGCAGTCGGAAGAAATGGCAAAGATGTCTTTGAAATAATGTCCAACGGTTTCCTTCTCAAATTCTATGGTACCAAAGCCTCGAATACCCGGAGTGTCGATCAGATAGGACGCACTTTGTCCGTTCGTCTCATTGTCTGAATCTGCGTCGGCTACCAATTCATACATTTCTGAGAAGGTAGTAGTATGCATGCCTTGGTCGTGGGAGTCACTGATTTCTGCCGTCTTGGCAGAGGCCTGAGGAACGAGAAGGTTGATCAGCGACGATTTGCCTACACCACTGTTTCCTGCCAGCAGAGTTGTCTTGCCATAGAGATGCTGGCGGAATGCATCGATGCCGTCTCCTGTCTCGACAGATATCTGATAGACAGGATAGCCAATATGTCGGTAGAGCAGTGCCAGATTGTTGGCATACCGTGTCTCGTCCTCGTCGTAGATATCCATCTTGTTGATGACGATGACTGCTGGGACACGATAGGCTTCGGCTGTCGCTAAGAAGCGGTCGATGAAGGTGGTAGCTGTCTGTGGATGTGCCACCGTCACAATCAATACGACCTGATTGAGGTTGCAGGCAAGGATATGCGCCTGCTTGCTAAGGTTTGAGGCTTTGCGGATGATGTAGTTGCGGCGTTCCTGGATTTTATTGATGAAGGCAAACCCTTCCTTGTTGAGCTCATATTCGACAAGATCACCAACGGCAACTGGGTTGGTGGTGCGGATGCCCTTGAGTCGGAAGTTGCCCTTGACCTTGCAAGGAACCAGTCCGTCTGCTACCGGATGTCCGTCATCAAAACCAGCTTGTGCAAAACGTAAAGATTCTTCCCGAAGGTTTTTGCCTTCGGGAAGAACCATATACCAGAAGCCTGTATTGCGAACTACAAGACCCTTCATTTGTGCGTTACACGCTCATAATTTCCTTCTCCTTGTCTGCGTAGATGCTTTCGAGGAGCTTGATATACTTATCGTGAGCCTTCTGTACGGTTGCTTCTGCGTCCTTCTCAACGTCCTCAGGGAGACCGTTCTTAACGTCCTTCTTGAGAACCTCGATAACATCACGACGGATGTTGCGGATAGCTACCTTGGCATTCTCCTCCTCGCCCTTAGCCTGCTTAGAGAGTTGCTTACGACGATCCTCGGTCATAGGAGGGAGACCGATGCGGATGTACTCACCATTGTTCTCTGGCATGATGCCGAGAGGAGAGTCGATGATTGCCTTCTCAATGACACGGAGCATAGACTTGTCCCATGGCTGGATGAGGATGCTCTTAGCGTCAGGGGTAGAGCAGTTGGCACACTGGCTGATTTCCATCATAGTACCATAGCACTCAGCCTTGATGCCATCGAGCAACTTGACAGTAGCACGACCAGCACGGATGTGGTCGAAGGTTTCCTGGAGGTGATCAACAGATGCTTGCATCTTTGCCTCTGCATCCTTGATAGTTTGCTTAACGTCTAACATTATAATTGTAGGTGTTAATGATTATTTCTTTCTTTTTTGTGTGGTGCACTCTTAAAGTTAAAGTACACGCTGCAAAGATAATTGATTTATTCGAGATTTCCAAATAATGTGAGGTCAATACTTGAAATCACGTATCATTTTGCCTTATTTTGCTTCTTCGTAAACCAAAGTGCCGATACCTTCGCCCTTCATGACCTTGACGAGATTGCCGACCTTGTCCATGTTGAAGACGATAATTGGTAGCTTGTTGTCACGGCAGAGGGTAGTAGCTGTAAGATCCATCACCTTAAGTCCCTTCTGATAGATCTCGTCGTAGGTGATCTTGTCGAACTTGGTAGCGGTTGGATCCTTTTCAGGATCGGCAGTATAGATGCCGTCGACACGAGTGCCCTTGAGCATGACATCGGCCTCGATCTCGATACCACGAAGAGCTGAGCCAGTATCCGTGGTGAAGTAAGGACAACCTGTACCACCGGCGAGGATGGCGATCTCACCCTTCTCCATTACCTCGATTGCATGCCACTTGCTATATTGCTCGCCGATAGGGAACATATTGATAGCTGTGAGTACGCGAGCCTTCTGACCAGCTGCATTGAGCGCAGAACTGAGGCCAAGTGCATTGATCGTAGTGGCCAACATGCCCATCTGATCACCCTTGACGCGGTCAAAACCCTTGCCAGCGCCAGTAAGTCCACGGAAGATGTTTCCACCACCGATGACGATTCCGATCTGTACGCCCATGTCTGCGATCTCTTTGATCTGCTGAGCATATTCTGCCAGACGCTGCTCGTCAATACCATATTGCTTGTTGCCCATCAGCGATTCGCCGCTGAGCTTGAGGAGAATTCTTTTGTATGCCATGATGAAAATATAGAATAATTAAACTTGGATTTATATTTTGAACACTATATAATATATATAATGTGTAGTTTTCTCAATTAATAAAAGACTCTAAAGAATCTTTGGTGCGATTTTTGATGCCAGATAAGTATGTCTTAATTCGAGACATCTGATTTGAAATAGAAAAGGTCGCAACCGAAAGTCTCAAGGACCTTGATTGCGACCTTATTATTATTTTAGCATTCAAGCCGCAAATTACTTCTTGGCAGAATAGCTAATCTTAAGACACTGAGCCTTACGCAGCTCCTTCTTGAGCTCGGTCACAATACCCATCTTACAGTTGCGATCGATCTTCATAGAAATCTGCATCTTAGGCTGATCAGCCTCCTTCATTGACTGACGTGCCTGAGTCATCTTAGGAACGACGTTCTCCATCTCAAGGAAGTCGTCGTTGAACTGGATACGCTCCTCACGACCATACTTAGAGTCACGTGGGACACCGATGAGTACGGTAGTTACGAGAGACTTGTTCTCCAGCTTGGTGACCTGGTCAGCACGTGGAGTGTTAACCTTTACGATTGGAGTATCCTCACGCATGTGGGTTACGCACATGAAGAAGAACAGGATTGAGAACACCAAGTCAGGAAGAGATGAGGTGTTCAATTCAGGCATTCCTCTTTTTTCGCCTTTATTAAATTTGCTCATAGTTGATTTTCCTGATTATAATTAATACTTGGCGTTAGCCTCAGAGATGTTCATAGGATAG
>JAZRXZ010000026.1:0-3115 GCA_045600445.1 Bacteroidales bacterium
GACAGGTGGTGCATGGTTGTCGTCAGCTCGTGTCGTGAGATGTTGGGTTAAGTCCCGCAACGAGCGCAACCCCTGCCATTAGTTGCTACGCAAGAGCACTCTAATGGGACCGCTACCGACAAGGTGGAGGAAGGTGGGGATGACGTCAAATCATCATGCCCCTTATGACCTGGGCTACACACGTAATACAATGGCCATCAACAGAGGGAAGCAATATCGCGAGGTGGAGCAAAACCCTAAAAATGGTCTCAGTTCGGATCGCAGGCTGCAACCCGCCTGCGTGAAGCTGGAATTGCTAGTAATCGCGGATCAGCATGCCGCGGTGAATACGTTCCCGGGCCTTGTACACACCGCCCGTCACACCATGGGAGTTTGTAACACCCGAAGCCGGTAGCCCAACCGCAAGGAGGACGCCGTCGAAGGTGGGATAAGCGACTGGGGTGAAGTCGTAACAAGGTAGCCGTTCGAGAACGAGCGGCTGGATCACCTCCTTTCTATGGAGACCTAATCAACTTGAAACATAGTTGATTTAACATCCTAGGTCAGAAGTCCAAACCTCTGGCACGTCGTTGTTTAATTTTGAAGGTACATTTAATGTACCTTTTTAATTCAATATGGGGGTATAGCTCAGCTGGGAGAGCACCTGCTTTGCAAGCAGGGGGTCATCGGTTCGATCCCGATTATCTCCACCAGGGTTTTTTTGACTTTACCACCCAACACCACGAGGGGTTATAGCTCAGCTGGTTAGAGCGTCCGCCTGATAAGCGGGAGGTCGGTGGTTCGAGTCCACTTAACCCCACCAAATTCGGCGCTTTTGACTTTTTCCTTCGTTTGCGTATTTGTATACGCGGCGCTCAGGAGAAAAGGCAAAATCATCCGAATCAGGCAAACGACCGCTTTTCAAGAAATTTTGCTTGCAAAATTTCTTCTAAGCAACAACAGTCGGTGGCTTAATTGAAAGCCAATTGCACTTTTCTTTTCTTTTGAAAAGAAAAAACAATTTTGCCTGCAAAATTGTACCTTGAAAACTGAACAAAGACATTGAAAGTAAATGCAAACATGATGATTTTTAAATTAATGATTTTAGTCTAACTTTAATTGTTAAGGGTAATTAATACTACAATGAAAATCGTCGAGGTTAATTAACAACCAAGAACCAAGCAATTCTCAAATAGTCAAGCTAAAAAGAGCGCAAGGAGGATGCCTTGGCACTAGGAGCCGACGAAGGACGTAGCAATCTACGATAAGCCACGGTGAGCCGAAAGCAGGCTTTGACCCGTGGATTTCCGAATGGGGAAACCCGGCTGGGCAATACCCAGTCAACGTATACTGAATCCATAGGTATACGTAGGGAACCGCCTGAACTGAAACATCTAAGTAGGGCGAGGAAAAGAAATCAACCGAGATTCCGCTAGTAGTGGCGAGCGAACGCGGAGGAGGCTAAACCAGAGGTAGTAATATCTCTGGGGTATGGACATCAATGTGGTATCAACAAACTGTAGCTGAAGGACATGGGACGGTCCACCATAGAGAGTGATAGTCTCGTAAGCGAAACGGCGAGTTGGCCTAGATGTATCCTAAGTACCGCTGGACACGTGAAACCCGGTGGGAATACGGGGGGACCACCCTCCAAGCCTAAATACTCCCTAGTGACCGATAGCGTATAGTACTGTGAAGGAAAGGTGAAAAGAACCCCGGGAGGGGAGTGAAAAGAACCTGAAACCTTGTGCTTACAAGCACCGAGAGCCCGTCAATGGGTGATCGGGTACCTTTTGTAGAATGGTCCGGCGAGTGAATGTAACTAGCGAGCTTAAGGTCTTTAGGACTGTAGGCGTAGCGAGAGCAAGTCTGAATAGGGCGTTTTAGTTAGTTGTATTCGACCCGAAACCGGGTGACCTAGCCATGTGCAGGTTGAAGTGGAGGTAAAGCTCCATGGAGGACCGAACCCACCCCCGTTGAAATGGTAGGGGATGACGTGTGGCTAGCGGAGAAATTCCAATCGAACCCGGAGATAGCTGGTTCTCTCCGAAATAGCTTTAGGGCTAGCCTCGATTTGACATTACCGGAGGTAAAGCACTGAATGGGCTAGGGGCCGAGAGGTTACTGAACCCTATCAAACTCTGAATGCCGGATAATGATGATCGGGAGTCAGACTGCGTGAGATAAGTTTCGTAGTCAAAAGGGAAACAGCCCAGACCTACAGCTAAGGTCCCAAATTGTACTTAAGTGGAAAAGGATGTGGAGTTGCACAGACAACCAGGATGTTGGCTCAGAAGCAGCCACTCATTCAAAGAGTGCGTAATAGCTCACTGGTCGAGTGACTCTGCGCCGAAAATTTAACGGGGCTCAAAGTACAAACCGAAGCTTAGGATCCTTTTAGGATGGTAGGAGAGCGTTGTGTACGGGGTGAAGTCGTAGCGAAAGCGGCGGTGGACTGTACACAAGTGAGAATGCCGGAATGAGTAGCGAGATTTATGTGAGAATCATAAAGGCCGAATGACTAAGGTTTTAGAAGGAAGGTTCGTCCGCTTCTAGTTAGCCGGGAGCTAAGGCGAGGCCGAAAGGCGTAGTCGATGCACATACGGTGGAGATTCCGTAGCCTCCGAAAAATTTAAGCATGGGGACACTTTCAAAGGGTATGACCCGGGCGTTGGTTGCCCCGGGCGTAAGGGACCGAACTTATAGTAGGGAAGCATACCTAGCGAGAGGCGAGAAAAGCCATGTGTATATTTAAGGAGCCCGTACTGAAAACCGACACAGGTAGTCAGGAAGAGAATTCTAAGGCCAACGGGAGAAGGGTAGTTAAGGAACTCGGCAAATTGACCCCGTAACTTCGGAATAAGGGGTGCTCCCCACGTGGGAGCCGCAGTGAATAGGCCCAGGCGACTGTTTATCAAAAACACAGCTCTCTGCTAAATCGAAAGATGATGTATAGGGGGTGACGCCTGCCCGGTGCTGGAAGGTTAAGAGGAGGAGTGCAAGCCCCGAATTGAAGCCCCAGTAAACGGCGGCCGTAACTATAACGGTCCTAAGGTAGCGAAATTCCTTGTCAGGTAAGTTCTGACCCGCACGAATGGCGTAACGATCTGGGCACTGTCTCAACTACCCACCCGGC
>JAZRXZ010000027.1:0-2534 GCA_045600445.1 Bacteroidales bacterium
GCAGAAGCCGATGTTTGGCTCACGTACCCAGTTAGGGATGGTGTGAGGCTTAACCGTCCAGGTCACTACCTTACCGGTCTTACCAGCTGGCAGGGTGCTGCGGAGCACGTACCAACCGTTCTGTGCCAACACGCGGCCATCGTAAAGC
This sequence comes from Bacteroidales bacterium, assembly GCA_045600445.1. Taxonomy (GTDB): domain Bacteria; phylum Bacteroidota; class Bacteroidia; order Bacteroidales; family UBA3663; genus Liminaster. The sequence continues at coordinate 149 of JAZRXZ010000027.1, forward strand.
TCAAGATCGACGTCAGAAGAAGTTACGGTGATGGTGCGCTCTGGCGATTCAGGAGCCAGGACGAGGGTCTTACCGGTAGCCAATGGCAATGGATCGACGAACTCGTTAGTGCCGCGGTCATCGTAGGTCTTGAAGCCCTTATACTGACGTGGCTTCTCGCTGTTTGGCACTGCCTGAGTCTCAGGAGCGGTGTAGCGAGAGAGGCGGTCAAGCTTACCATCCATCAGGTAAGTCTTCTGCCAATATTCTGCAGGGAGGAACTCGAGGTTGAAACCAGCCTTACCAGCCAAAAATTCTGGCACAGGCTTGTCGAGATAGACGCTGACCTCAAACGAGTCGCCCTTACCGGTTACGACCAGTCGTGAGTCGAAGTCATAATCCTCATAGCGGAGGCCTACCTCCACGGTGTTGTTCTCAGCATCGACCTTACGCTCGGTGGTGAAAGGTACGAGATCCCACTGCTCAGGGGTCTTGTTGAGTCGCACAGCACCACCCTGCACGGTACGCACGCCGTGGTGGATGATCTCAAGGCCTGAGTTCTTCTCATCGTTGAAACCACCGTTGAATGTGTTGCTGTAAACCAATACGTTGACACCGCGAGCTTCGAAATATTCCAGATCGTTTAATGCAAGATCGGAAGAAACAGGGGCTTGATTGGTGCATGCCGCAAAAGCCAATGCAGCAAGAGCCAAAAATGTAATTTTCTTCATTGATTAGATATTTTTATAGTAATGTGATATGATTCACTGGTATTATATGCGCTGCAAATATAAGAAATTTTGATAAAAAAAACAAATAAACCTTGCATTTTGTGGAAAAACAAAGATAAAACTTCACAAATGTGCGTTTTGCAAGGTGTTTTTGGGGAATTAATGATTAGATTTGCCCGATAAATAATGAAAATATCAATTGTAGCACTGGAGATATACAAGTCGCAGAGAGTGGATTATATGATCATGGATGATCGGTATTTCACCTTTGATGCCATCAGCAAGATTTTTCGGTTTAGGATATTTTCGTATGTAGTTTTTCCATACCCATTTTAATTCCGTGTCTTAATTAGCAAGTATTATAGCAGTCTACCTGGGTAGGCTGCTTTTTTTGTGCAAAAACGGACAAAGACGGACAGCCTCCAAAAAGAGTTCGTATCTTTGCAGCGTCAAAAGACAACCGCGCGGCAAACTTAACTTTTTAACCCTTAACAATGTTAGTCATTTCCACCCTTCCCTTCACCCAGCTCCGCAACGCAGAGCATGTGGCCTTCTTCAACAACGTCGTGCTTGCACTCAGCAAGATCGGCGCAGAAGATCTCGGCCTGAACACCGAGAAGTTTACCGAGTTTAAGAACACCGTCAACGCTGAGCAGGATATCGTCCTCAAAGCGCAGGGCAGTATGTACACCGCCGACATGGTGGCGCTCGACGAGGAGCGTGACCGCCTCTATGGCATGATCCGCCTCAAGATGCAGGCCGTCTGCATGGCGTCACCAGAGTCCGATCTGGCAGCCTTCAAGGCGCCGCTCGAGAAGTACATCCTCAACAAGTACAGCACCGACATCAAGTCGATGGCCTATCAGGAGGAGAGCGCTCACCTCGCTGGCTTCGACCTCGACGTGCATACGCGCTTCACTGACGATGACCTCGCGCAGATGGGTATCGACCAGGACATGGTAGCGCTCAAGCTTGCTAACGACAAGTTCTCGGATATGTATAACATCCGTGCCAACTACAATTATTAACCTAATCACATATTATTATGAGCAAGAAAGAAACCATCCCAGAATCTCCCAGTAACTACACTAACTACGCCCCTCCCTCCACGGGAGGGGATGGGGGTGGGTTCCACGAGTGCTGCGAAGAGTGCAAGCGCAAGTGCAAGCGTAACTTTTGGACCACTGTCCTCCAGACCTTTGTCAAGGTCGGAACTGCTGTCCTGGCTGCGTTCGGACTCGCCAAGAGCGGCGGTTTCCCGGAGGATTGATCTGATCGTCTTGCACTGCACGGACACCCGTCCGAGTCAGAACTTCACCCTACAGAAACTCGCCGCCAGCCACAGGGCCCGTGGCTTCGGCGAGTACCCAGGGTACCACTTCTACATCAGGCGTGACGGCTCGCTCTACTACTGTCGTCCGCTCAGCCTCAAAGGCTGCCACGTAGCAGGACACAATGCCAATAGCATAGGCGTGTGCTACGAAGGAGGACACCGAGAGGACGAGCCGCCGCTCGACAGGAAGTATGAAGACAATCGCACACCGGAGCAGATGATCACGCTGCACTTCCTGCTGAGTACTCTGCATGAGATGTTCCCGGAGGCAAGGATCGTCGGCCATCGCGATCTGCCAGGAGTAGCTAAGGCGTGTCCTTGCTTCGATGCAGAAAAAGAATAT
>JAZRXZ010000028.1:0-2419 GCA_045600445.1 Bacteroidales bacterium
GCGTAACAAACTGAAAAACAAGATAAAATCGGAAAGATACGAGTATTAAATAATCTAAACGGAATAGCGATTTGTTTGGGATATGTGGGAACAATCCCGGGAAAAGTTCCTATCTTTGTGCAGCGAAAAATAATCATTTCAAAGCATAAAGAAAATGAAAATTACTACTTATCTTACTTCAATCAAGCGCAAGGGCATTGAAGATACCCAGCGCAATGAATCTCACCTTATAGATATTATAGGGTGTAATTGTGATGCGTACCTCGGCTTCCGAATCCGTGAGAAAGGAACGGATGTCAGGGTGCGTTCGGAGATTACCATAGTCAGCGAGTTCTGGGACGCAGACTCTTCCTGTTATAAGCGAACTAAAAGAGTTCCTTCCGACCAGTTGCAGATGATGAACGGTCTGATCAAGTCAATTATCACTACCCTGACTGAAGAGTTCTGTCCTGAGATCGCCACTCCTTCATGGGTGAAGTCTGTTATTGCACGATGCAAGCGACCTCAGTCACAAAAGGAAGAGACAGCCAACCCGACCTTGACAGATAGAATCAATGAATACCTTGCCCAGCATACCATGAGCAAGAGCACAGGCAATTTCTATTCCCCTATCATCAAGAAGCTGCATCGCTATGAAGCATACAAGCAGGAAATAGAAGGAATAGAGAACTTCCACCTATACATTGAGACAATCACGGCAGAGGACTATCATGACTTTGTGGAATATGTCACCAATGAGCATGTCCTGTATCAGGAGCATCCGGATTTCTATGAGCAGTTCAACCTTGGGAGGTTTACACCAAGACCTGTCACCCAAGGCAGCGAGTCTCATATCCTATCAAGACTTCGTGCCGTGCATCACTGGTGCATGAAGATGGGTATAACCAAGAATGCTTCATGCAATGACTTCGAGATTCCGACACCTGCCTACGGATCTCCAATCTACATTGACCTTGAAGAGCGAAACCGTATCTTTGAGGCAGACTTGCGAGGAAAGTGTGCCACTATCCAGCTATGCCGTGATTTGTTCGTCTTCCAGTGTCTGATTGGATGCCGAGTCGGAGACCTGTTCAGTTTTACCTGGGACAACATTCATGATGATGTGCTTCAGTACGTTCCGCAGAAGACCCGCAAGAGGCTCGACAAGGCAGTCGAAGTACCATTGAACGACAAGGCAAAGGAAATCCTATCACGTTACCATTGCGAGGACGGAAGACTGTTTCCAAGAATGACAGTCTCCACTTATCTGTGCGCCTATGACCAGAGTATCAAGAAACTCTTCAAGATATGCGGCATCACCCGTATGGTCACTGTCCGAAACCCGATAACAGGTGCAGACGAGCAGCGTCCGATCAACGAAGTCGCATCAAGCCACATGGCAAGACGTACCTTCATCGGCAACCTCTATAAGAAGGTACGTGATCCGCAACTCATAGGAGCCCTGACTGGTCACGTCAACGGAAGCCGCTCCTTTGCGCGTTACCGTGACATCGACGATGACATCAAGCAGGATCTTGTCAATCTCATCAACTGAATACACATCTATAATAATATACCATTATGAAAGTTACAGCGTTTATCCGTCAGACTTCAGCAAAGAACAATACATCAGACCAGACACATGTCTATTTCCGAGTACGCGACGGCAAGACCGACATTAAGGCATCGAGCGAGCTAACCATTAACCCGAACCACTGGAGTGCAGAGCGTCAGGGTTACAAGTCCCGAGTTTCTCTTGTAGCGGAATCCAAGCGTGTCCTTTTTGACAAGCAGGTCAGTGAGCTTGCCGCCCTCATCTCCCAGAAATATTACCGTGGTGCAGATGGTGACTGGCTCAAGAACCTCATTGAGGAGTATCACCATCCAGAGATAAACAATCGCAGCCGAGACAAGGAGAACCTGCTGGTCAACCGTATTGCTCAATATGCAAAGTATCATCCGATGACCAGAGCTGCAAGAGTCAAGCATGAGTGCAACCTCTCCAAGCTCAAGCGTTTCGAACTCTATATGAAGACCGCCCGAAAGCGTCGTGGTTATGCGCTCAATGTCGATACCATGACGGCTGATGACCTCCGTGAGCTACAGGACTACATCCTTCATGAACATGAGTATGTCGAGACCTATCCTGAGATCTTCAAGGACTTGAAGTCAAACTGCCTTCCTCGGCCTCGTTCAGAGAATACACTCAATACCATCTTCCGGCGCTTGCGAACCGTCATCAACTGGTGCATCAAGAACAAGTACACCCTCAATAACCCTTTTGGCAGCTTTGAGACGCCAAAGGATCTCTATGGGCCTCCCTTCTATCTCAATCTGGAGGAACGAGACAAGGTGTATAATGCAGACCTGTCGAAGTGCAGCAAGAAGATGCAGGTCTATCGGGACATCTTCATCTTCCAATGTCTGATAGGATGCCGTG
>JAZRXZ010000029.1:0-1891 GCA_045600445.1 Bacteroidales bacterium
ACGAATTCGTGAAAAAAAGAAACTTGGCTGGATAATTTTAGCTATTTTCCTATTTTTTGTAATAGGAATGTTTGCTGCTATGTTAATCTACTCAATATTGTGTCTAACAATTTTTGTGTAAATTACATTTCGTCATGTTTATATGAGTCTGCATCTAATGTTGTTACCTCGAAAGTTCACCGGTTTCCGAGCCGGTGAATTGAGCAAGCCGAGTATTCGAAGGCTATAAATATCCTCGAATGCGTATATTGTAAGGCTGTTTAAGTGGAGAACTCAACTCGAGCCGGCTGCGGTAGGATGCAGTGCGGTGTTGGTTCTGACGTTGGTATTGTGGCGATGCGGACATTCATTGAAATGACCGCTGATTCCAAAAAGTTCAGGCTATTTTGGTTATCGTCTTATGTTGATTTGTGTATGAGAATCGATACATGACATATGATGTTAATTAAAGTGTGCGTATTTTGAAGAGTGCATCAAGACTCTTCTGTTTAAGTAAAAATACAAATAGTAATTCTGGTTGATCCTGCCAGAGGCCATTGCTATCAGGGTTTGACTAAGCCATGCGAGTCGAGAGGTGAAAGACCTCGGCATACTGCTCAGTAACACGTGGTTAATCTGCCCTAAGGCGGAGCATACTCCCGGGAAACTGGGGCTAATACTCCATAGATGATATAACCTGGAATGGCATATCATCGAAAGATCCGTCGCCTTAGGATGAGACTGCGTCTGATTAGGTAGTTGGTGGGGTAACGGCCCACCAAGCCCATCATCAGTACGGGTTGTGGGAGCAAGATCCCGGAGATGGATTCTGAGACATGAATCCAGGCCCTACGGGGCGCAGCAGGCGCGCAAACTTTACAATGCGAGCAATCGTGATAAGGAAACCCTGAGTGCCTGTTGATGCAGGCTGTTCATTAGTTTAAATTGCTAGTGAAGAAAGGGCAGGGCAAGACCGGTGCCAGCCGCCGCGGTAATACCGGCTGCTCGAGTGATGGCCACTATTACTGGGTTTAAAGCGTCCGTAGCTTGATTGTTAGGTCTCTTGGGAAATCTTCAGGCTTAACCTTAAGGCGTCTAAGAGATACCGGCAATCTTGGGACTGGGAGAGGTAAACCGTACTTCGGGGGTAGGAGTGAAATCTTGTAATCCTCGAGGGACGACCTATGGCGAAGGCAGTTTACCAGAACAGCTTCGACAGTGAGGGACGAAAGCTGGGGGAGCAAACGGGATTAGATACCCCGGTAGTCCCAGCCGTAAACAATGTGCGTTAGGTGTATCGGCAACCACGCGTTACTGATGCGCCGCAGAGAAATCGTGAAACGCACCACCTGGGAAGTATGGTCGCAAGGCTGAAACTTAAAGGAATTGGCGGGGGAGCACCACAACAGGTGGAGCCTGCGGTTTAATTGGATTCAACGCCGGACATCTCACCGGGTAAGACAGCTGAATGATTGTCAATCTGAAGGTTTTACATGACTAGCTGAGAGGAGGTGCATGGCCGTCGTCAGTTCGTACTGTGAAGCATCCTGTTAAGTCAGGCAACGAGCGAGACCCACGCCAACAATTGCCAGCAGCATCTCCGGATGGCTGGGGACATTGTTGGGACCGCCTCTGCTAAAGGGGAGGAAGGAATGGGCAACGGTAGGTCAGCATGCCCCGAATTACTCGGGCTACACGCGGGCTACAATGGATGGGACAATGGGTAACACCACCGAAAGGTGTCGTCAATCTCCTAACCCCACCCTTAGTTAGGATTGCGGGTTGCAACTCACCCGCATGAATCTGGAATCTGTAGTAATCGCGTTTCACTATAACGCGGTGAATACGTCCCTGCTCCTTGCACACACCGCCCGTCAAACCATCCTAGTGAGGTTTGGATGAGTCCCTGGTC
>JAZRXZ010000030.1:0-1047 GCA_045600445.1 Bacteroidales bacterium
TAGACCTGTGTTTTTGCTAAACAGTTGCTTGAGCCTATTCTCTGCGGCCTACTCTCGTAGGCACCCCTTATCCCTAAGTTACGGGGCCATTTTGCCGAGTTCCTTAACAATGCTTCTCCCGCCGGCCTTAGGATTCTCTCCTCATCTACCTGTGTCGGTTTACGGTACGGGTACATTATATTAAATAGCGGCTTTTCTCGGCAGCTGGAATCTCATACTTCGTTACTTATTTTTCACTACGCATCACGTCTTTGGATTGCATGACGGATTTGCCTATCATACTCCTCCTACGCTTGCACCGGTCTTTCCATTCCCGGTTTATGGTATCCTTCTGCGTCCCCACATTTCTCATATAATGCAGTACAGGAATTTCAACCTGTTGTCCATCGGCTACGCCTTTCGGCCTTGCCTTAGGTCCCGACTTACCCAGGGAAGATCAGCTTTACCCTGGAAACCTTGGATATTCGGCCTGAAGGATTCTCACCTTCATCTCGCTACTCATTCCGGCATTCTCTCTTCTTAAAAGTCCACAGCTCCTTATCGGTACTGCTTCGTCCCTTTAAGAATGCTCCTCTACCAATGACATATGTCATTCCTGAGCTTCGGTGTCATGTTTCAGCCCCGGACATTTTCGGCGCAGGACCTCTCGACTAGTGAGCTGTTACGCACTCTTTGAATGAATGGCTGCTTCTGAGCCAACATCCTAGTTGTCTTCGAAATCCCACATCCTTTACCACTTAACATGCACTTTGGGACCTTAGCTGCAGGTCTGGGCTCTTTCCCTTTTGACCACCCAACTTATCTCGTGTAGTCTGACTCCCGGTCATCATCTGTATGGCATTCGGAGTTTGATATCCCTTAGTAAGCTTTGACGCCCCCTTGGGAATTCAGTGCTCTACCTCCACCAGACTAAACCGAGGCTAGCCCTAAAGCTATTTCGAGGAGAACCAGCTATCTCCGGGTTCGATTGGAATTTCTCCCCTATCCACACCTCATCGCCACCCTTTTCAACGGATGTGCGTTCGGACCTCCAATGCCTTTTACGGC
>JAZRXZ010000031.1:0-1241 GCA_045600445.1 Bacteroidales bacterium
AAATGTCTTTAACTGAAAAAAGTTGACTCACAAACAAGAGAAAACGATGTTTCAGTACATGACAGAAAAACGCCTGAAATATTACGATCAGGTAATTGAGATCTACAAGAGAACCGGCTATTCTCATCGACGGATAGCAAAAATGAACATTGTTCCAGTCGGAGAGCATGCAATACACGATTGGATTGCTAACTTTAAAGCCGGGAACGACAGTTTATCGTCGGGAAATGCTATGAAATCTAATCAAGAACCCAACAATGAAGAGCTTGAGGCTCTCAAGAAAAAGGTTGCTGAGTTGGAGGAACAGCTTAAGTATCAGGAGATGCGTGCGGACGCTTATAATACGATGATCGACATCGCGGAGAAGAAGTTCAACATCCCGATAAGAAAAAAAGCTGGCGCCAAACAGTAACTGACCTGCACGCGAAGGCTGCCAAGAAATACAACTTGGCGGCCATCTGCGGGCTGTTTGGCAAAAGCAAGCAGGCTTACTATCAGTATGATGAGGACGTCGCTTTGGCCAAGTCTGCCAGAGAGGAGTTTGCCCTTCAGTATATCAAGGATATCCGCTCGCTGGATCCCGGGATCGGTGGCGTGAAGCTCTGGCATATGTACCACGACGAGTTCGGCTGCGACTATCCGATTGGTCGAGACAGGTTCTGCAGGATACTTGATGAGCATGGTCTCAAGGTGCGGTTGAAGATACGCAAGCCGCGAACTACGGACTCCACACACGGCCTTCCGACATATCCCAACCTTGTCAAAGACTTCATCCCGACGGCTCCCAATCAGCTATGGGTAAGCGATATAACCTATATCGTGATAATGGATGACGATTATCATTATCACTTCTGCTACCTATCGCTCATACTTGATGCATATACGGAGGAGATAGTCGGCTGGAGCGTCGGTCCGACATTGGACACGACATATCCTCTGGAGGCTTTGAGAATGGCATTGAAGCGCATAGAAGGCAAGGTGGTCAGCCTTATCCATCACTCTGACCGTGGCTGCCAGTATGTTAGCCGTGAGTATGTCAATCTGCTCAAGGAACAAGGCATTCGCATAAGCATGACCGAGTCCGGAGACCCGAAGGACAACGCTCAGGCCGAGCGTATTAACAATACGATGAAGAACGAGCTCCTCAAGGACAAGGTATTCAGGACCATCCAGGAAGTCATCGCTGCTGTTGCCGTGGCCGTTGACTTCTACAACAACCGCAGGCCGCATATGAGCATCGG
>JAZRXZ010000032.1:0-10554 GCA_045600445.1 Bacteroidales bacterium
TAAGTAATCAGTCAAAATTAGTTTATAATATTTTTTGATCTTTAAATACTAAACTCATAACGATTTCGTTATTATCATAAAACGATACTGTTATGGGTAAGATTACAAAAATAGAGTTAAGCGAAAGCGAGCGTATCAAGCTCAATCTCGGGTTCAAAGAAGGAAGGAGTCATTGCTTCCGTATGAGATGCAAAGCTGTACTTCTTAAGTCTGAAGGTCATTCATCCAAGGCGATTGGCGAGGTAGTAGAGATGACACAAATCTCTGTCAATAAATGGGTCAACCGCTACTTACTCGAAGGTATTTCCGGACTGGAAACCCGCAAAGGTCGAGGACGAAAACCTATTATGGAGTGTTCTGATGAGGAAGCAGTGCGTCACGCAATCGAAAATGACCGTCAAAGCGTGAATAAGGCCAGAGAAGCCTGGCAGAGCGCTGTCGGGAAGGAAGCTAGCGAATCAACCTTCAAGCGTTTTTTATCAGCATTGGCGCAAGATATAAGCGAATAAGAAAACGCCCAAGGGGATGTCCCTCGCCGCAACTCTATAAATACAAGAAAGAGAAGTTGCAAGAACTTGAAAATCTTGATTCTACTGGAGAAATAGATCTCTATTATGCAGATGAGAGCCACGTATGCACCTCTGGTTATGTGCCCTATGGATGGCAGTTCAAGGATGAAGATGTCTTCATTCCTTCTGAGAAATCTGCCAGATTGAATATCTTCGGGATGATTACCCGTAGAAACCAATACAAAGGATTCATGACTCAGGAGTCTATCAATGCAGATAAGGTTTCTGACTTCCTTGACAAGATGTCTTTTCAAGTCAAGAAGAAGACCTTTATTGTTCTTGATAATGCCTCAGTGCATCGAAATGCCAAGTTCAAAGAATTGAGAAGCATTTGGGAGTCAAGAGGCTTATTCCTGTTCTATCTGCCTCCATATTCTCCGGAACTCAATCTTGCTGAAACTCTTTGGAGTATTCTTAAAGGCAAATGGATCCGTCCGATGGATTATGTGTCCAATGATGCTTTATTCTATAGTACGAATCGTGCATTAGCTGCAATCGGTCTTAGCCTTTTCGTCAATTATTCAAAATGTGCATAGTTAATTTTGAACAACTACTTAATTGTTAATAAGTCGCGATAGTTATCGACAGGGGTGACACTATAATATCAACAGTAGCACTATAACGCGTAGCAGATTTTGCTGCCATCATTGGATGTCTTTTCCCAAAATTTGTGGTTCTTCTTCAATTTAGTTGAATATTCTGTTGCAAGAAGGCGTATGTTTCCCATATTCGAAAAAGAATTCTATAGAAACAAAGGCATAAAATAATGCGAATAGGCGAGCCTACAATATCGTTCGGCTATTCGCACTTTTCTTAAGGCTGCAATATAAAATCTTTTAAATATATTAAACTAAAAATTAGGATATTAAGCATAAAATTAGTAATTTTGAAGCGCCAACTTTAATCATTACTAACATTCGAAACAGAATTATGCCTGAATATCCTAACGAGCGCAAAGATAGCATTTCTTGTCGAGATAACCAAATATTCAGACAAGAAAAATCATCAGATCCAGTAATTCAATTATCTTCACTGTATGAAAGTAGCAGCATCCATATTGAAAGTGAGGAGAAGATTGAGCGTGAGTATCATCTTTATGGACGGGGTGCTGATCAGTACGGAATCTGTCCGTATTGCGGAGCCAGGAGCAGTCGTGTCCATAGCAGATATTTGCGTACGGTTAAGGATCTGTCCATATTAGGAATAGGAGTCACCATACACCTTTTGGTCAGGAAATTCTTTTGCAATGGAGAGTGCTGCCGACATAAGACTTTTGCGGAGCAGCCGGGCAATGAGATATTCAGGTATAGGCGCAGGACCCGACGGTGTGAGGTACTAGTGGCGCAACAAAGCTCATCTTGTTCGACAAGTAAGGCCTGTAAACTGCTGCGGGCTATGCATATTCCCTTGAGCAGCAGTACAGTACTTAGGGATTTACATCGGATAAAGGTCCCAGACATTCCCACAGTCCGAAAGATCGGAATTGATGACTAGGCATTCAGGAAAGGGGTTACTTATGGAAGCATCATTGTCAATCTTGAGAGTGGGACTTTCCTGGCCCTGCTGGGAGACAGAGAGCAGGACAGCTTCAAGGAATGGCTTGAGCGGCATTCGGATGTGGCTATTGTAAGCAGAGACCGATCTACGGACTATTCGGCAGCCATTGCATCTACGCAGAGGGACATAATAGAAGTCGCAGACAGATTCCATTTGATCAAGAATTTGTCTGAGAAGATCTCAAAGCTTGTCAATGAGAGATATGTGGACTATAAGAAGCTGATAAGGCCTGAGATAGAGAGTCTTCTCGAAGAAGAAAAAGAAGACGAAGATAAGCCATTGCTACTGCCTGTCTCAAAGAGAGTGGATAAGCGACAGGTATCCTTCGATGCTGTCAAGGATTTGCGCTCCAAGGGACTGTCAATAAAGAAAATTGCAAAAAGCGTAGGGATAAGCATACCTACAGTCATCAAGTACATTAGGTTTGAGACGCTTCCTCCGAGAAGCCATTCTGTGCGAAACGACTACTATCTTTACGAGCAGAGGGTTTGTTCCGAATATTTGGAGAAAGGAATCTCATTACATCGTATCTGGGAAACCCTTGTCTTTGAAGGTGCAGAGTTTGGAGAAACTCCATTCTGGGAACATTTCAAGTATTTGATAGAGATGAGGCGCAAGATATCCCAATCAAAGGGAAGATGTAGCGCAAGGAGATTCATAGAAGAGTCCGGGACACCTCTGCTCCCTCCTATTGTTATGACTGTAATCATTGACAAATATATACGTGATAAAGAACTGAAATCGTCTGAAAAAGAATTTATTCTTACCATGCGCAAACTGCCTTGGTTTATTAAGGTTTGTACAGCAGCCAGAGAGTTTTATGATATTATCCGGAAATCAGATGTCAATCAGCTAAGGTCATGGATGAACTATTATGCCAATTCTTCTATTTCATACCTCAAGTCTTTCATATATGGGCTTAAGAATGATATTTCTGCTGTAGAGAATGCTCTTAAGTATCCTATCTCAAATGGCATTTTAGAAGGTCATGTGAACAAACTCAAAACAATCAAAAGAACTATGTATGGTCGTGCAGGAATTAAACTGCTTGCTGTCAAGATGTACTTAGCTGAGGATGTGTTTTTCAACTAAATTGAAGAAGAACCACTTATTTTGGAGGAGGACAATTCGGTAATTATTGGATCATGTAAACATGTATATAGTTACCTTTTAAATTTATGAATCGTTTCTGCTATAATAACACAAAAAGTCTGGTTTCGCTACCGAAAAACCAGACTTTTTTTGAAACGTGCAGCAAGATTAGAAACGACGGAGTGTAGATGCGACCATTTTCAGGGGTTTAGGAAATCCATAAAGAACAACGCGGCGGGGGTGGTGCGGGCGACGCCTTCGGCTTTACCGATGCGATTATTGCTGGCGTTGCGGATGGTGCCGTCACGCTCTACCTTACCAAGATAATTATTACTGGCGTTGCGCAAAGTCTACGCATCGCCAGTAATTGTTATTCCCATGATCAGGGACAAAAGAATAAGTAACTTCTTCATAGAGAAGATCAATAGTTCTTCATGATCCAGAAATCCACTGGCTTGATGCGGTGGTTACGGGTGATGAGAGTAGCGTAGTCATAACGACCTACGATTGGCCAGTTGTTGAGCCAGCTGTCGTTGTCGCAAACACCCCATACGGTGACGCGCTCGATCTTGTCAGCGTTGTCCTTGAAGAGCTGGAAGTACTCCTGCATGCGGTAGTTCCAGTCGTGGAGTGGCTCCTGTGGGAAGTTGCCCTTGTATGGATCGAGAGACTGCTCGAAGTTCTCAGTGTGGTCGACGGCTGCAGTGATCTGCATCTGACGGCGTGGGAGAATCGACATATCGAGCTCTGAGATGCTGACCTTGAGGCCGAGCTCGGCAAACATATCGATAGACTTCTGAATCTCGCTGATGGTTGGACGATCAAGTCCCCAGTGGCCCTGGAGGCCCATACCGTCGATCTTGATACCCTTTGACTGGAGGCGCTTGATGATCTCGACGTAACGCTCACGACGGCCAGGATCGGTCATGTTGTAGTCATTGAGGTAGAGCTCTACGTCAGGATCGGCCTTAGCGGCTGCTGAGAAGGCGATCTCATAGAGGTCGTCGCCCAGGATCTTATACCACATTGACTGGCGCTGGAGGCCACCTTCGATGACAGATTCGTTGATGACGTCCCAGCTGTGGATCTTGCCTTTGTAGTGGCCGACGATGGTGGCGATGTGATCTTCGAGACGCTGCTTCAGGAGGTCGTAAGATGCGGTGTCGCCCTTCTCGTCGAAGAAGAACCAGTCAGGACACTGTGAGTGCCAGACGAGGGTGTGGCCGTGGATGAACATGTTGTTCTTCTGTCCGAACTCGACGTATGCGTCAGGGATGGTCCACTCATAGACATCCTCGAATGGGTGTACCTCCTCTGGTTTGAGACAGTTCTCAGGAGAGATGGCAGCGAAATGCTTGACGGTGGTAGCTACGCCTTCGATGTCTGCACCGATGATGTGGTCGGTGTTGAGTGCGGTGCCGAGATGGAAATACTTGCCAGTGAACTCCTTGAGGCCTGGCTCTTCGGTAGTCGCACCTTGCTTACAGTTGCACTGGCAGCTGCTCAGGAGGGTAGCGCCGAGCAAAAAGAATAGGGTTTTCTTCATATAATAAATTATTAATGTGTTGTCTTTCTTTATTTATCCTCCACCAAAGAAAATCAAAATAAATCAATTAATAGCTGGCAGAAAATGATTTCCTTTGATTTCTATGATGGAGAATCATTGATGGCAAACTGTTAGTTTATTTCTTGAACTTCCAGACGGTGATGGTGTTCTCGCCAACCTTGAGGTTCTCAAATGGGCCGACCTTAGGAGCGGTGGCGCTGCGAGCGTTGCCGAGAAGGTCCTTATCGATGCAGAGTGGAGTACCATCCGGATTCTCGTAATAACCATTTGAGAAATAGGTCTTTCCGAGCATATCAGTATTGACTGGCACGGTCTTGACGCTGTTGTAGTTATTGTCGACTGTGATCTTGACATTAATACCCACTGCGGTCTTCTCGATGCAGACCTTAGCGTCGGTATTGGTCTTGACACCATTCTCCTCGTATGCATAGCCCTTGACGCCATTCATATAGAGGTTGCTGCCGACGTGCATGGCGAGCTGGAAGCGCGAGGTCTGGTTGTTGCCAGCTGCCATCTGATCGACGAAGCTCTTTGGCAGAGCGTCGGTCTTGCGGGTATTCATGTCGCGATAAATGCCAGGATAGAATGGAGGACGCTCGTCATAGACAGAAGTTCCTGCCTCCTTGAGCTCGTGCTGAGAATCCGGTACGACGGTAAAGATGTTGTTGTAGTAACGGTCATCGCCGCCAGGGAAGTTCATCACGCCTACGATCTTGGTCGAATGAGGATAGTGATAAGGCGTATAGCGCTCAAGGACAGGATGGAAGCTGATGTAGCCAGAGATGATGTTGTGCACGAAGGCGGCACCCTGACCCCAATCCATGAAGGCCTGAGTAGAGAGCATGACGTTGTTGTCGAGCAAGGCAGGACCGTGAGTCACCTCATTCCAGTAGTCGGTGTGGTCATTGTCGAAGAAGACGTTGCTCGACACACGGGTACCGATGGCCTGCCAGTCGAGCCAGAGGCCGTTGAAGCCATTCTCGAGGATGTTGTTGCGGATGATGCAGTCGATGGCAGCGTGGAGCTTGATACAGCCGACCTCTGCACCTGCGTACTGGCGCTTGGCGTTGATGTCGTGGATGTAGTTGTTCTCGATGAGCGAGAAGACACAGCCGAGGTGGCCGACGATACCTGCCTGCTCACAGTCGAAAATCTCGTTGTTGCGGATGATGTGGCTACCGATGTTCTCCTTCTTCCAACCCATATCCTCGGCCTGGAAGATGGCCTCGAGCTCGCGGTTGAAGCCGGTAAGTTCACGCTCGATGGTCCAACGGTTCTGACCAGAAGCGCGATCCTTGCCGATGCAGACACCTACGCACTTAGAGTTGCTGATGACATTGTCTTCGATGACCCAGCCTTTGCTCCAGTGAGGACCGATGAGACCCTGCTGGAAAGCGGTTGGAGGGGCCCAGTTGGTAGCTGCCTGACTGAGGTGGAAACCACGGACGGTGATGAAGTTGACGCCAGGGAGCGCTGGGAAGAAGACGGCTGGACGTGCGTTGACTTCGACGAGTTCCTTGTTAGGATTGACGCCAGCACCGAAGTTGGCCCAGAGGGTGGTCTCGGTATCGCTGACCTCTACATACCAGGTGCGCTTAGCGTCTTCTGGCTTCTTGGTGCGATCTGAGACGACAGGATTCTTGACACCCTCCAGGTCAACGGCCTGGAAGAGCGACTTATTATTAAGGTAGACCTCTCCGACTACGAACTTGTCGTTGGTCTGGCTGAGCCAGTCGCCTACGAGCGGTTCGGCAAAAGGATTGAAGCTCTTGAAGAACGAGTTTGGAAGCGTCACCTTCCAGACATCGCCCTTGCCTTCTTTCTTCCAACCAGTGACGACCTCAGAGCCTTTGATCCAGACTTCCTCGCCTGGAGCGGCCTGATAGACGATGCGGCTGTAAGTGTCGGCGCCTGAGTTGCGTGGCTGTACCCACTCACGATAGACACCCTCATGCACGGTGACGACGTCGCCTGGCTTGAGAATCATGGCAGCCTTGTTGATGGTGAGGAAGGGGGACTCGGCCGTTCCTTCGTTCTGGTCGGAACCAGTCTTTGCTACGTGATACTCCTTGGCTGAGAGGCCGAAGCTACTCAGCAGCAGAGCGATAGCAGCACAGATAATGCTCTTTTTCATTTGGATAGTATTAAGGGGTAATGTGATGATGCGGTGCGATTAGTCGAGGTTGCCCCACTCCATGGCCATCCAGAAGAGCCACTCGGCCTCTGACTGGAGGATCTCAGGATTGATGGTGTCGACATCGTCTTTTGGATGATGGTAGTAACCGTTGCCACCAGAAGCGCGGAGGTCCATACATGGATAACCTGCCTGCATGAAGACAGCGCCATCGGTACGAGGACGGGTGAGGAAGTGATTCTCACGGGTGAAGAGCTGACGGTGGATGTACTTATCGTTGACCTTCTTAGCGATCTCCTCAAACTGTGGATAGAGGTAGTTATACATGCCTACCAGCACCTCGCCTACGCCTGGCTGCTCGAGATTGAGCACAGCCTTGACCTTATCCTTAGGGAAGAGTGGATGCTCAGTGTAGTAGGTTGAGCCACCGAGGTTGGTCTCCTCTGCATCGACAGCCATGAATACGACTGTACGCTTTGGCTTGATAGGGCTCTTGGCCAATGCCTCTGCAGCGCCGAGCATGATGGCTACGGCTGCGTTGTTATCGTTGGCACCAGCGATGTGGTAAGGGATCATGCCGAGGTGGTCGAGGTGTGCAGCCACGATGACGTACTCATCTGGACGCTCAGAACCTTTGACCATACCGAAGATGTTCTTGCCAATGCCATTAGGATTATAGTTGGTGGTCATCTTGATGCGAGCACGCTTGCCGGTATTGAATGACTGTGGCTTGTAGGTGTCGCGGATCTTCTGGATGCTCTCCTTGTAGGTACGGCCCGTGCCACTGAAGATGTCGCTGACTACGGTATCGGTGACGTTGCAATAGAGGAAGTTCTCCTGATAAGGAACGCCAGGACCTGGCACCCACTTATAGAGGACGCCTGCTACGCCGTGGTCGTAAGCGTTCTTCATCTTGACGGCGTGGAGGGTGTGGTGATACCACTTCTTGATATCGACAGAATCCTGGCTGTGGTTAGGGGTCTCACCTTCGATGAGGACAATCTTTCCCTTCACGTCGATACCTTTATAATCGTCGTAGCCGAGCTCTGGAGCGGTCACACCATAGCCACAATAGACAATGTCGGCCTCAATGTCTCCACTGGCGGTAGAACCACCGGTGAACCAGCCATCGGCCCAAGGATAAGACTTGCGTACCCAGGTATTGGCCTTCCTGTCGATACCCTTGACAGGAAAGAGAATCTCCATGCCACACTCGCCAGTCACCTCGATGTATGGCTGATTGAAGGACTGAAAAAAAGTTCCGTTGTCGCCTGCTGGCTCGAGGCCGAAATTCTTATAATAGCCTTCGACGATCTCGATGGCCTTCTCCATGCCTTTAGTGCCAGCCAGACGACTTTCGAGTGCTGGGTCAGAGAGCTGTGCGACGTAACCAAAGAGTTTCTCGGATGTGATAGTACGATGCATGGCGTCGAGCATCTTCTGCTCATCGGTCAGCTCTGGCATGCGGCGCTGAGCCAGTGCATTAGTTGTGACGGTGAGCGCTGCAAGAAGCAGCCCCATCGAAAGATTGATGAATTTCATTATATATATTTACTTAGACGTTTCTGCACGTAAGCCACGCTCTCGGCATATTCCTCATCGGTGTCGAGATGCTCGATGATCATCGGCATGTCCGGATTGGCAGCATTGGCGAGCTCGGCGTATTTCTCCAGGTCGAGCGAACCTTCGCCACAAGCACATTCCTGCAACTGGAAGGTGTATTCCTCCTTGAGTCGGATGTCTTTAAGGTGGCAGCTGAGGATGGTCGAACCGAGCTTCTCGAAACACTCCTCGAGGAAGCGGTCATTGAAGAAATACTTCTCTGGGGAGGTGATCATATTGACCACATCGAGGTGCGTGCCAAACTGCACACGGTCAACGGCCTGGATGAGACGCACGTACTCTTCAGGATTGCTCGGGATCATCCATGGCATGGATTCAATGCAGAACTTCGTGGTCTTCGGCTGAGCCGTGTCGATGACCTGCTGGATCATCTTGACAGCCATGTCCCAGAGCTCCTCGCTGAAGTTCTCACGATAGCCACCATCCCAACGAGGACCGTAAGGTGTACCTACCACATTGACACAGCAGATGGCACCGATCTGATCAGCCATACGCAACTGACCCACGGCATAGTCAATCCACTTGGCGCGCTCAGCAGGATCTGCGGCCAAGGTATTGCGCCACACACCTACCTCGGCTATCACTAAGCCAGCCTTGTCTGCTTCGGCTTTATACGCCATGTAAGTCTCCTCTCCTGCCAGATAATCGACAGGGAAGTTGACACACTTCAAACCTAAGGCCTTATGCTTTGCTGTCCAATCTTTCGGATCGGAATGTTCTAATCTTGAGGAGATTCCAAGTAACATAATATTAGAAGTTTCTACGGTGAATAACAGTAGGATCCATAGCGCTCAAATCACGGACACCTGTGCGAGCCATGACGACAGAAAGTTCTGTGGTCATCTCATTGATACGTGCAGACACTACATCAGAGCCTTTACGGAGCAACGGCATGAGATGACGGCCGACGGATACGGCCTTGGCGCCGAGAGCCAGACACTTATACGCATCCATGCCACTCACTACGCCGCAATCTACGAAGACGTGCATGTCCTTGCCAACGGCCTTGATGATATCCTCAAGTACGAGCAGTGGTGGCACAGAATACTCCATCATATTATGGTGGTGAGACACAACGATACCTGCACAGCCAGCCTTGGCACATTTCTCCGCATCCTTGACGCTCAGCACACCTTTCACGACGAATGGTACGCCAGCAGCCTTGACGAAATCAGTTATCTCTTCCGTCGACTTAGGGCGCATCTCCAAGCCGAAGATATTGTCATAGCCACCGTTGCCACTGAAGGCGTGGTCAATGTCCATACCCACAGCCACGCAACCAGCCTTGACAGCATGCTGTATCTTGCGATAGACCTCTGCATTATCAGCATGTGGTTTGATGACCTTGACGGTCTTAGCTCCTGTGGCGATGATATCCTCGAGCTCCTGATCTTCACCCATGCCGACCCAATGCAAAGTATTACTCTTCGCAGTAGCCTCAGCATAGACGATCATACCACTCTCTGCCTTCTCTTCAATGAAGCTGGCGCTACTCTTGCCCTTACCTCCGAGGTGCGACAACGCCGCGGTCATAATCGGGGTAGAGAAATGATGGCCAAAGAGCTCTATATCAGTGGCAGGTAGATCGGAATCAAGATATCTTGACTCAAGGAGAAGCGAATCAAAGAAATCGCGAGTTATCTTATCAGAATGCGAATGAAGTGTCATAGTATTATTGCTTATTTCTAAGTGCAATAGCATTGTTAATCTCATCCATCTTCTCATCGCTCAACTCATACTTGCTAATCACGAACCAGCCGAGGAGAAGCAAGATAGCAGGAACGATGGTGACGAGCCAAAGGATACCCTGCTCTGCCATCAGCGACTGCTTAGGGAGTGCAGCATCGAAGCCTACCCACGCGAGGACGAAGCCAGGGATGACACCACCCAGTGCCATACCGGCTTTGAGGAAGAGGCAAGTGATAGCATTGACGATAGCGGCGATGCGGCGACCAGTGGTATACTCACCGTATGTCACAACCTCTGGGACGAGAGCCCACATATAACCGGTA
>JAZRXZ010000033.1:0-9814 GCA_045600445.1 Bacteroidales bacterium
AACTTCAGAACGAAGATCGCCCTCTACCTTGTAGTTGGCACCGATATACTCACGAATAGCGGCGGCCTGTTCATCAGTCCAATCTTTTACCTTGATGTCTTTATCGACACCAGCATTCGTTAAAATGGTATTTGCGGCACTACGACCAATACCAAAGATGTAAGTCAACGCGATTTCTCCACGCTTATTCTGCGGAAGATCTACGCCTACAATTCTAACTGCCATATTTAATTAAAAATAAAATGTGTTTTTGCGAAAAAATGCCTGCAAATATACGCAATTTATCCCTGACGAAGCTTAAACTTCGGATTTTTCTTGTTAATTACGTACAAAACGCCGTGGCGACGAACGATTTTGCAATCTGGAGTGCGCTTTTTAAGCGATGCTTTTACTTTCATATCGTAAGAATATTTTTATTTGTAGCGGAAAGCAATTCTGCCTTTCGAGAGGTCATATGGAGACATCTCTACTCGAACTTTATCTCCTGGCAGGATCTTAATGTAGTGCATACGCATCTTGCCAGAAATGTGAGCGGTAATCTCGTGTCCGTTCTCAAGCTCTACGCGGAACATAGCGTTTGAAAGAGCTTCGACGATTGTACCGTCTTGTTCAATAGCTGCTTGTTTTGCCATTAACTAATTTGTATTAACTAATAACTATTTAGATAAATCTATCACCCAATGCTTCCTGAATATAGTCGAAGGTCGAAAGGATCTCTGTTTTCTCTTCACGGATAGCAAGACAATGTTCATAATGAGCAGACCACTTGTGATCACGGGTGCGAACTGTCCAACCATTACGATCGATAGTGACATTCTTTGATCCCATGTTAATCATTGGTTCAATACAGATGCACATACCTGGTCGAAGTAGAGGACCTACACCACGACGTCCGTAATTAGGGACATCCGGATCTTCATGAAGTCCTTTGCCGATACCGTGACCTGTAAGCTCACGCACTACAGTGTAGCCACGTTTCTCACAATAGTCCTGAACTGCAAATCCGATATGACCGGTACGATTGCCATTCTTAGCTTGTTCAATACCGACATACAAGGATTCTTTGGTAGTCTTAAGAAGACGAAGGACCTGAGGGTCAATGTCTCCTACTGGAAAGGTATAACAACTATCGCCATTAAAACCATTCAAGACTGCTCCACAGTCACATCCAACGATATCGCCCTCCTTTAATATATAATCAGAAGGGAAACCATGGACCACTTCATCGTTTACTTCGATGCAGAGAGTTCCAGGGAAACCTTCATAACCTTTGAAGCCTGGAACACCACCATTGTCACGAATAAACTGTTCTGCGATCTCGTCAAGACGTTTTGTAGAAATTCCTGGTTGGACCCACTTGGCCACTTCGCCTAATGTGCGTCCAACCAGTTGATTTGCTTGACGCATCAATTCAATTTCTTCGTCTGTCTTCAGAAATATCATTGTGGAATTATCAATAAGCAGCTACAGAGCCTGTACGACCCTTGATCTTACCTGACTTCATGAGACCCTCATAGTGGTGAAGCATCAAATGAGACTCAACCTGCTGAAGGGTATCAAGAACTACACCTACAAGAATCAACAATGAAGTACCGCCGAAGAACTGTGAGAACTCCTGAGTAACGCCGAAAAGGCGAGCGAAACATGGGAGAATTGCCACAAAAGCAAGGAAGATCGAACCAGGAAGAGTAATACGAGACATGATAGTGTCAAGATACTCCATAGTCTTCTTACCTGGCTTAACGCCTGGGATGAAACCATTCTGTGACTTCATTGCATCCGACATCTGCTGTGGATTCATTGTGATGGCGGTGTAGAAGTAGGTAAAGATAATGATCAGAATAGCAAATACAAGATTATAAGTAAAAGTTGTATTATCAAAGAAACCTGACCAAAAACTCTGGGTGTCCTGTGAACCAAAGTTAGCAAGAACGATTGGGATAAACATAATCGCCTGAGCGAAGATGATTGGCATTACACCAGCAGCATTAACCTTGAGAGGAATATACTGACGAACACCACCGAACTGAAGGTTACCACGAATCTGCTTTGGATACTGCACAGGAACCTTACGTGTGCCCTGTACCAAGAGAATGCTAATGCCAATAACAACCAGCAAGAAGACAATCTCAAGGAGGAAGAAGATCAAGTTACCAGAAGAGGAAACTGCCTGAGCATACTCCTGAGAAATAGCGGTTGGGAAACGAGCGATAATACCAATCATGATAAGGAACGAAATACCGTTACCAATACCCTTGTCAGTAATACGCTCACCAAGCCACATTACAAACATACTGCCTGCAGTAAGAATAATGATGCTGCTGAAGTTAAACCACCAGTCATTATTGATAATCGCAGTACCAATCTGATAACGCAGGTTGGTCAAGTAGGCGAAGCTCTGGAAAATGAGAACGACTACAGTGAGCAGACGTGTGTACTGATTGATCTTGTTATGACCACTCTCACCTTCCATCGAAAGCTTACGAAGCGAAGGAAGAACCATCGTCAGAAGCTGGATGATAATCGAAGCTGAGATGTAGGGCATAATACCCAATGCGAAGATTGAGGCATTCGAGAATGCACCACCTGAGAACATATCCAGGAGAGCCATAAGTCCACCACGAGTCTGATTGTGCAGGTTTGACAGGAGATTTGCATCAATACCTGGCAGAACGATGAACGAACCAAGACGATAGATTGCACAGAGGCCTACAGTCCACAAGATACGTGTGCGCAGCTCTTCAATCTTCCAAATGTTTTTGAATGTCTCAACGATTCTCATAGGATTTAAGCATTAACTTTTACTACTGAACCACCTGCAGCTACGATAGCCTCCTCAGCCTTCTTAGAGAAAGCATGAGCAGAAACCTCGAGAGCTACGGTGATAGCACCATTGCCAAGAATCTTTACGAGATCGTTCTTTGAAACGAGACCTGCCTCGCGAAGAGTCTGGAAATCAACCTTGGTCAATGACTTAGCAGTTGCAAGTGCATCGATAGTAGAGAGGTTGATAGCCTTATACTCTACACGGTTGATATTCTTGAAACCGTACTTTGGCATGCGACGCTGAATAGGCATCTGACCACCCTCAAAACCGATCTTCTTCTTGTAACCTGAGTGCTGCATAGCACCCTTGTTACCACGGGTTGAAGTACCACCGAGACCTGAACCAGCACCACGGCCGACACGCTTACGAGTCTTAACAGAACCCTCAGCAGGCTTCAAATTACTCAAATTCATATTGTGAATTGTTATTTTTGAGTTAGTAATATCAGATAGGACCGACTTGGTTCCCCTATATTCGCCAATCCTATCCGTGTTGTCTTATATTAGTCAACAAGAGCGACGAGGTGAGACACCTTGCGAATCTGGCCACGAGTACACTCGTTGTCAGGGAGCTCACGGACGAGGCCCATACGGGTCAATCCGAGTGCATCAAGGGTCAACTTCTCAGTCTTTGGGCAGTTAATACGGCTGCGAACCTGCTTTACCTTAATTGTTGCCATAATTTACTTTGAATTTATTAACCTTTGAATACAACATCAAGTGAAACACCACGGTTCTCAGCTACCTCCTTAGCATCACGGAGCTCAGCAAGAGCAGCGATAGTAGCCTTTACGAGGTTGTGAGGGTTAGAAGAGCCCTTAGACTTAGCAAGGACATCCTTTACACCTACACTCTCAAGTACTGCACGCATAGCACCACCAGCCTTAAGACCGGTACCCTGTGATGCAGGCTTCAAAAATACTGATGAACCGCCGAACTTAGCGATCTGCTCGTGAGGAATAGTTCCCTTAAGAACTGGAACCTTGATGAGGTTCTTCTTAGCAGACTCAACACCCTTTGCAATGGCAGCCTGAACTTCACCAGCCTTACCAAGACCATAACCGATGATACCATTACCATCACCTACTACAACGATAGCAGCGAAAGTAAAGGTACGACCACCCTTAGTAGTCTTACTTACTCGGTTGATAGCAACCAGACGGTCCTTCAACTCGATTTCGTTGGCATTCTTTACTTTATTCATATCTGTCATTTATTTAGAACTTGAGACCTGCCTCACGTGCGCCCTCAGCAAGAGCCTGAACGCGACCGTGATAGAGATAACCGTTACGATCAAATACAACCTCGGTGATACCAGCTGCAATGCACTTCTGAGCAACGAGCTCACCTACCTTCTTAGCTACCTCAGACTTGTTGCCCTCGGTAATACCCTTAGAAGCGGCAGAAACGATAGTCTTGCCCTCAAGGTCATTGATAACCTGTGCATAGATAGCCTTGTTGCTGCGGAATACAGACAAACGTGGACGGCTAGCGGTACCATGAACCTTCTTACGAATACGGTGCTTAATCTTAATTCTTCTTTCTTTCTTAGTAATCATAATCGTCTAATCTTTAAAAGTTAATTATTTAGCACCGGCAGACTTACCTGACTTGCGACGAATCTGTTCACCAACGAAGAGAACACCCTTGCCCTTATATGGCTCTGGCTTGCGGAAAGAACGAATCTTATTGCAAATGAGACCAAGGAGAGCCTTATCACAAGACTCGAGGGTGATGAGTGGGTTCTGGTTACGCTCGGTCTTGGTGGTCAGCTTTACCTCCTTTGGAAGAGAGATATAGATAGCATGTGAATAACCAAGAGAAAGCTCAAGGACATTACCAGTGTTGCTTGCACGATAACCTACACCAACGAGCTCCAACTCCTTCTTGTAACCCTCACCACAACCAATAACCATGTTATTGATGAGTGAACGATAAAGACCGTGGAGAGCGCGGGTCTGCTTCTCGTCATTTGGACGGCTAACGGTGAGAGTACCATCCTCAATACCTACGGTGATACCGCCGGTGAGAGCCTGGCTCATCTCGCCATTCTTACCCTTTACTGTAACTACATTATCCTTTACAGTGACTGTTACACCTGAAGGAATTGAGATAGGCAATTTACCAATTCTAGACATATCTAAAACCTCCTATAAATTAATAGATGTAACACAATACCTCACCACCTACCTTCTGAGCGGTAGCCTCCTTGTCGGTCATAACGCCACGTGAGGTAGAAAGGATAGCGATGCCGAGTCCATTGAGGACACGTGGCATATCCTTATAGCCTACGTACTTACGAAGACCTGGAGTAGAAACACGGGTAAGGCTCTTAATAGCACTCACTTTGTTAACAGGATCATACTTCAAGGCAACCTTGATAGTACCCTGTGGGCCATCCTCGATGAACTTGTAGTTCATGATGTAACCCTTCTCGAAGAGGATCTTACAAATCTCCTTCTTCAAGTTTGACGCTGGAACTTCTACAACGCGGTGATTAGCTGCGATTGCATTGCGAAGACGGGTCAAAAAATCTGCAATTGGATCAGTCATTTGATTGATTTGTTAAATTAATCCGGAGCATCCGGACAATATTTAATAAAATGTATATACGCGAATATCGGCAGGCCATAATTGACCTGCTGATATTCATCATATCAGAGAGAGAATTCTTAGCGCTATAACTTTCATCAAGCATTGAGTACTAAGAATGTCCAGTGTTTGGTTCTGGATTACCAGCTAGCCTTCTTAACACCAGGGATGAGACCTGCAGAAGCCATCTCACGGAACTGGATACGAGAAAGACCGAACTGACGCATATAACCCTTTGGACGACCAGTTACCTTGCAACGATTGTGAAGACGAACTGGAGATGCGTTCTTAGGGAGAGCCTGAAGAGCCTGAGCTGCCTCATAGTCACCAGCGTTAGCAGCCTTCTTGAGCTCAGCACGCTTAGCAGCGTACTTGTTAACAAGAGCCTGACGCTTAACCTCACGGGCTACCATTGAAATCTTTGCCATTGTCGGAAATTACTTTTTAGCGTTCTTGAATGGAAGACCAAACTCCTTCAGGAGAGCATAACCCTCCTCGTCAGTCTTGGCAGTAGTCACGAAAGTGATGTTCATACCAAGAATGCGCTGGATGCTGTCGATATTGATCTCAGGGAAGATGATCTGCTCGGTGATACCGAGGGTATAGTTACCACGACCATCGAACTTAGACTCGATACCGCCGAAGTCACGGATACGTGGGAGAGCAACGCGAATCAAACGCTCGAGGAACTCGTACATCATCTGATGACGGAGAGTAACACGAACACCGATAGGCATCTGCTTACGAACCTTAAACTGAGCAATATCCT
Source organism: Bacteroidales bacterium (assembly GCA_045600445.1). GTDB lineage: Bacteria > Bacteroidota > Bacteroidia > Bacteroidales > UBA3663 > Liminaster. Next base: position 6,188 of record JAZRXZ010000033.1, read on the forward strand.
TCTTAGAAAGAGTTGCAACAGCCTTCTGGCCAGTGATAGCAGTAAGCTCGTTGATAGCGGTCTCAATAATCTTCTTGTCAGCTACAGCCATGCCGAGGCCCTCGTTGATGACAATCTTCTCGAGAACAGGAACCTGCATAACAGTGGTATAACCGAACTGCTTAGTCAATGCAGGAACGATGGTCTCCTTGTAATATTGCTTAAGTGATGCAGTATTTGCCATAATTTAGACCTTCGAATTAAAATTTAACATTCATAGCCTTACCAGTTGAGCGAACAGCCTTGCCGTCGACAACCTTATTAAGCTTAGAAACATGGATAGGAGCCTCCTTCTCGATGATGCCACCCTGTGGGTTCTTAGCATTAGGCTTGGTGCTCTTCTTTACAATGTTGATACCCTCAACAATTGCAGTCTTCTTCTCGATGTTAACAGAGAGGACCTGACCGGTCTTACCCTTGTTCTCACCAGAATTTACGTATACGGTATCGCCCTTCTTTACGTTCAATGTATTCATATCTGCATTTACGTTTATTAGAGCACCTCTGGTGCAAGTGAAACAATCTTCATATTAACAGCACGGAGCTCACGAGCAACTGGACCGAAGATACGTGAAGCACGCATTTCACCAGCGTTGTTGAGAAGTACGCAAGCATTGTCATCGAAACGGATGTAAGAACCATCTGGACGGCGAACCTCCTTCTTGGTACGTACGATGATTGCCTTGCTGACAGTACCCTTCTTCATGTCGCTAGAAGGAATAACACTCTTAACAGTCACTACGATAATATCACCTACAGATGCATATCGGCGACCAGTGCCACCAAGCACGCGAATGCAGAGGCACTCCTTACCGCCTGAGTTATCGGCGATCTTAAGTCTTGATTCAGTCTGTATCATAATATTTACTTAGCCTTTTCGAGGATTTCTACTAAACGCCAACGCTTGGTCTTGCTCAGCGGACGAGTCTCCATCAGGAGGACGCGATCGCCTACCTGGGCCTCATTCTTTTCGTCATGAGCGTGGTATTTCTTTGTCTTATTGACAAACTTACCATAGATTGGGTGCTTCTCCTTATACTTTACAGTAACGGTGATGGTCTTGTCCATCTTATCGCTAGAGACGATACCCATTCTAGTTTTTCTAAGATTTCTTGTTTCCATTGAAAAAAATCTGTTCTTAAATGAAATTGAGTTTTGTGAGGAGATTACTCAGCAACCTGAGCATCAGCTGCACGATTATTAAGCTCAGTCATCATGCGAGCAACATCACGACGGGTAGCGCGGATAACCATTGGATTGTCGAGTGGAGCAATCGTGTGGTTGAACTTGAGCGAATCCAACTGTGCTTTCGTCTCAGCAATACGACCCTGCAATTCCTCAGTAGTAAGATTCTTAATTTCTGAAGTCTTCATTGTAGTAGTTGTTATTAGAGAACGATGAGTTCTGGATCATAGTCGCGACGTACGACAAACTTAGTCTGAACTGGGAGCTTCTGAGCGCCGAGGCGGAGAGCCTCCTTAGCGATCTCAAAAGGAACGCCCTCAATCTCAAAGAGGATGCGACCTGGGTTGCAGTCTGCTACCCAGCCATCTGGATCACCCTTACCTTTACCCATTCGGACATCGGCAGGCTTACGAGTGTAAGGCTTGTCTGGGAACACGCGGCACCAGAGCTGACCCTCACGCTGCATGTAACGGGTGATAGCGATACGAGCGGCTTCAAGCTGACGCGAATTGATCCATTTGTTCTCAAGCGTCTTGATTCCGAATGAACCGAAGGCCAGCTGGTTACCACGCTGGGCATTGCCCTTGAGGTTGTTACGCTGCTGACGACGGAACTTTGTTCTTTTCGGCTGTAACATTGTATTAAAGCTTCTAAATCGTTAGTAAATTATTTTTTGTTGTTACGGAAACCGCCACGACGCTCACCATTGCGACGATCACGACGCTCACCACGATTCTCGCGGCCCTCGCCCTGTGGACGACCAGTTTCCTTCTGCTTAGCGAAGTTAGGAGCAAGATCCTTCTTGCCATAAACCTCACCACGGCAGATCCATACCTTGATGCCGATGACACCTACCTTTGTGATAGCCTCAGCCAATGCATAATCGATATCTGCGCGGAAAGTATGAAGTGGGGTACGACCCTCCTTATACATCTCCTTACGAGACATCTCAGCGCCGTTCAAACGACCTGAGCACTGAACCTTAATACCCTCAGCACCCATGCGCATAGCGCTCTGGATAGCCATCTTTACAGCACGACGGTAAGCAACCTTACCCTCGACCTGACGGGCGATATTGTTAGCTACGATAGCTGCGTCGATCTCAGGCTTCTTGATCTCGTAGATGTTGATCTGAACATCCTTATCAGTTACAGCCTTGAGCTCTTCCTTGAGCTTATCAACCTCGCTGCCAGCCTTACCGATGATAATACCTGGACGAGCGGTGCAGATAGTAATAGTCACGAGCTTGAGAGTACGCTCAATCACGATACGTGAAAGGCTTGCCTTTGCAAGACGAGCGTTGAGGTACTTACGAATCTTAGCATCCTCTACGATGGTATCACCACAGTTCTTTGAAGAGAACCAGTTAGAATCCCAACCACGGATGATGCCGAGACGGTTTGCAATTGGAGAAATTTTCTGTCCCATGTTAGAGAATATTAAGCTTCTTTGTTAATTGAATCTACATAAAGAGTCACGTGGTTGCTGCGCTTGCGAACGCGGTAAGCACGACCCTGTGGAGCAGGGCGAAGACGCTTGATGGTAGCACCCTCGTCTACTACGATTGAGCTAATCTTGAGCTCGCCAGCCTCAGCCTTACGACCGTTCTTAGCCTCCCAGTTAGCAATAGCAGACTTGAGGAGAAGCTCAACACGAGCAGCTGCCTCCTTGTTAGAGAAATGCAGAACACCCAAAGCCTTGAAAGCCTCCATACCGCGAACCATATCAGCTACGAGACGCATCTTACGTGGAGAGGTTGGGATGTTGTTGTACTTTGCGAAATAGGTATTCTTACGAACTTCCTTCAGCTTATTGGCAGAGTTTTGTTTTCTATTAGCCATTTTTCTTGAATTATTTTAGTAAGACCCTATTATTTACCATTACCATGGTGACCACGGAAAGTACGAGTCATAGAGAACTCGCCGAGCTTGTGACCAACCATATTCTCAGTTACATAAACTGGAACGAACTTGTTTCCGTTGTGAACAGCGATAGTGTGACCTACGAAATCAGGAGAGATCATAGAAGCACGAGACCAAGTCTTAACGACTGCCTTCTTGCCAGACTCATTCATGGCAAGGATCTTCTTCTCGAGCTTTACGCTAATAAACGGGCCTTTTTTTAAGGAACGACTCATATTATTATATTAAATAATGTGTTACTTCAAAATTACTTCTTATTAGCTCTCTCGATGATATACTTAGAAGACTGCTTCTTAGGTGCACGTGTCTTCAGACCCTTAGCGTAGAGACCCTTACGTGAACGTGGGTGACCACCAGACTGACGACCTTCACCACCACCCATTGGGTGATCAACTGGGTTCATTACAACACCACGGTTGTGTGGACGACGACCTAACCAGCGAGAGCGACCAGCCTTACCACTCTTCTCGAGTGCGTGGTC
>JAZRXZ010000034.1:0-15643 GCA_045600445.1 Bacteroidales bacterium
GACCAGATGTTTGCCGCCGACTTCCTTCAAATTCCGCGTCGCCACGGACACCCTTGTCTTTGGCTGTAGCCTTCCCACTATCAGGGCGGCTTAGGGACTTACACCCGTTAGAACATGCCCATGCTGGGCGAACCCAAAAAAGATAGGTACAAACGGAATTGTTTGTACCTATCTTACTTTATATTTACGTTATTCTGTTTACGTAGCAATGAATTCGCATACACGATTAATCTGTTCCGCTATCGAGTCTCCGAATCTGTGCTCGAAAAAGGCGCTGCCAATGGTGAAGGCCCATGGCTGCACATCCTTGATGAACTGGAGGCGCTCGTAACTGTCGATGCTGCCGGCTACACATACAGGAAGGTCGGTCTTCGTCACCAGTTCTGATATCAGTTGCTGTGCATCTGCAAAATAGCGATAACCTAAGAGGTCGATACCAAAGACTCCTTCTGCCTTCAAGACTGAAGCTTCAGCCACCATGTCATCTATACTGCCTTCAAGGATGGAAGGACGCTCCTTAATCTGACCGACAAAGGGCATGTAGGCAATACCATGCTGCTGGCAAAACTGCGCGATGGAACGGCTGTAGCAGGTGCCCATGAGGATATCACAACCACAGGCAGCTGCCATTTGAGCACCTTCGAGCCCTTCTGCCTCGGTGTAAGCCACCACTTCGAGCACCGTACGCTTGCCACATGCTTTCATACGTGCATAGATGCGCTTCATCTCGTCAAGCGGCAACGGCTGCTCCTTGAATCCCCAATATGTGGCCTTAGTATTGCGGCACTGCTCGAATACCTGATATGCATCCTCCACCGTCAGATCGTTGTGGGTGAGCATCACAATGAGTTCCGGCTTCATAATCAATCCTTCAGGCAAGCAAGATACTGACGAATGGTTTCTTCGATGCCCAGATAGAGGGCGTCGCTGATAAGAGCATGACCGATGGAAACTTCATCGCACCATGGGATCTGCTGATGGAAGTATGCTAGATTTTCAAGGCTTAAGTCGTGACCAGCATTGAGTCCAAGACCACACTCACGAGCTACCTCTGCAGCCTTTACGTATGGCTCGATGGCTTTCTCACAATCTTCGGCATAATGAGATGCAAATGCTTCGGTATAGAGTTCAACACGATCAGCTCCTATCTCGGCTGCCTTACGGATCATCTCAGGAATAGGATCTACGAAGAGCGACACACGAATGCCATGACTCTTGAAATCGGCCACTACTTGACGCAGGAAGTCTGCATGACGGACGGTGTCCCAACCGGCATTGCTGGTGATGGCATCCTCGGCGTCCGGTACAAGGGTCACCTGTGCAGGACGAACTTCGTTAACCAGCTCTATGAACTTAGGAACTGGGTTACCTTCGATATTAAACTCTTCCGTGAGAAGTGGACGAAGTTCATATACATCGGCATAACGGATATGACGCTCATCAGGACGTGGATGAACTGTAATACCCTGTGCTCCCATTCGCTCACAATCTAGCGCAAACTTCGCTACATTAGGAGTGTTGCCACCACGCGCATTGCGTATGGTGGCAACCTTATTGATATTAATACTTAGCTTTGTCATAATATATAAAATTGTATATTTTTGACGCAAAGATACTAAGTATTATTATAAACGATGAATTTTTGTTCCGAAAAGGAAAATCTTTATTCCGTAATAGATAATTCAGAACGTTATTACTCAGCTGTGAAATAGAAATCGTGAAGGGTAGCAATAGACTGACCTTCAGCCTCTGACTTGAAAACAAAGTAAAGGGCATGTTTGCCAGTATAGTTGGCAAGAGCGTTGAGAGAAGTTGTGACATCGAGAGTCTGATCGAGCAAATCCGGCTGGATAAATTCGAGAGTAGCGAGCTTCGTGCCTCCCTCCTCTTCTGTAGGCTGATCGACAAAGATGTCGATGCTACTGTTGAGTGTCAAGACGGTCATGTTGAGGTGGAAGATAATAGACTTTTTACCCTGGAACTTATCACAGTTGAAGTACTTGTAACCAACGGTAGAGCCGCTGAAGTTGTCGACGATCGGACACTTGTTGATGCTTACGTCATATGCCTCCTTGCCATCAAGGTCATTGATGCTATTCAAACGATGTATCTCGGTGTGAGGACCATTATAAACTACGTTAGGATAATCCTGATAAGCTGGCTGAGGACCTACGTAGTAGCAAGCAATGCCGGCAGGATAACGGAGGTAAGGATCAAGACCCTGGAGATTGAAGCCTTCAGAGGTATATTCGCCTTCTAAAATCTTAACAGTTCCGTTTGCACCTTCGGTCACTTCTACGCTGATAGGTGCCACCATGGCCTGACGTGAGTACTCTGAGGTACCTGCCTGACGATGATAGAAGACATACCACTGACCATTGATCTCACAGATCGAACCGTGGGTGTTGCCACCAGGACAGGCGGTAGGGATGACGGTACCATCGGCTAACTTTTTGCGGCCACGACCGTCGATAATGGTGCCACCATAGGTCCAAGGACCGAGAGGATTGTTGCTGTAGCAATACGCGAGTGTATAGTTGGTCTCAGGAAGGCCCTCCTCGCCGTCCTGTGTCCAGCGACTATAGATGAAGACATACTTATCCTTGATCTTACGGATCGATGAAGCCTCGAAGAAGCGCTCAACGCCATCCTGATAGCGACCAGGGATCATATCTTCAATAATCTGTGTACCTTCCTTGACGGTAGCCATGGTGTTAGCATCAAGCTCAGCAGCGTATGAGCGCTCGAAGCCCCAGTAGCCGTATGCACGGCCATCATCATCGACAAAGGCTGCAGGATCGAAGCCGAATGGACCTACGGCGAGACGTGGGTTTGAAGAATCCCAGTTACATACCTGGAATGGTCCGTCTGGACGATCAGACTTAGCTACGACGTTGCCACGTTCACCCTGTACGTTAGGATAGAAATAATACACTTTCTTGCCGTCTTCAATCTTCTCAGCAATGTCTGGAGCATAGAGGACATCTCCGATAGTACCATCGAAGATATTATTGCCTTCTGCATCCTGCTTAAGCTCGAAGATGGTGCCATCAAAGCGCCAGTCGTTAAGGTTCTCTACTGGTGCTGACCATACTACCTGATCACGTCCACAATAAGCGGTAACAAGATCGTCGTGCGAACCATAGACATAGACACGATACTTGCCTGGTTGATCAGGATCTTCGAAAACATAAGGCTCGCCATCAGGGATAAACTCCCATACTGGCATGTAAGGGTTAGCAGAGCCGTAGACATCAGGAGTCCCGACTTCTTGTTTCTGTTGCTGGCAGGCGGTGAGGCCTATTAATGCAAGGCCACAGAGGAAGGTTTTGGTAAGTTTCATATAGGTAATGTATTAGAATGTTTTCAATGCTTCATAGAGTGTGGCATTCTCCTCAGGAGTACCCACTGTGATACGTAGACAGTTGCCACAGAGCTGTACCTTGTTGCGATTGCGGACGATAATACCCTTCTGCTGGAGGAAAATGTAGATGGCGTTGGCATCGGTCACTTTGACAAGCAGGAAGTTGGCGTCACTTGGATAGATGTGTTGCACACATGGCACACTGAGAAGTAACTGCTTCAGGATATCGCGCTGAGCGAGAATCTCTTCGACCTGCTTACGCTGCTTGTCAGGATCAGACAATACCTTGACTGCCTGCTGCTGTGTAAGGAGGTTGACATTGTATGGGTACTTGACATTATTGAAATAAGCGATGATATCCTCTGAAGCATAAGCGATGCCACAGCGGATAGCAGCTTGTCCCCAAGCCTTTGAGAGAGTCTGCAGGACGATAAGATTCTCATACTTATCAAGTACAGAAAGCAACGAAGGCTTGGAAGAGAAATCGATATAAGCTTCATCGATAACAACGATCTTATTAGAGAACTTCTGGAGGAACCACTCGATCTCTTCAATGTCAAAAGCATTGCCTGTTGGATTATTTGGAGAACAAATCCAGAGAACCTTAGTTCGTGCATCTATTCTATCTACGATTGCTTGACGATTAATTTGGAAGTCTTCGGTCAATGCTACTGCACGATATTCAACATCATTGATGTCTGCACAGACCTGATACATACCATATGATGGACTGATGGCCACAACATTATCGAATCGTGGCTGGCAAAAAATGCGATATACGAGATCTATGGCTTCATCAGAACCATTACCCAAGAAGATCTGGGAGGGTCTCACGCCTTTAAGTGGCGCCAGCAAGGATTTTACCTCTGGCTGAAGTGGCTCTGGATAACGATTGACACCATTGTTATAGGGACTTTCATTAGCATCAACATACACGCTTGCTTCTCCCTTAAATTCATCGCGTGCACAGCTGTAAGGAGCTAGTGCTAAGATATTTGGTCGGATAATTGATGATAAATCCATAATTACATTGTTTGTAAACGTACTGTGACTGCATTCTTATGTGCATCCAACTGCTCGTTAGCTGCCATCACTTCAATTACTGGACCAATTGATCGAAGTCCTTCCTGTGTGAGATGCTGGAAAGTAACCTTACGCATATAACTATCAAGGTTTACACCATTATACGCCTTAGCATAACCATTAGTTGGAAGTGTATGATTAGTGCCACTAGCATAGTCGCCTGCACTTTCAGGACTATATGGACCCATGAAGACACTACCAGCATTGCGAACTTTCTCTGCCAATTCGTCAAAGTTGTCTGTGTTGAGGATAAGATGCTCAGGTGCATATTCGTTGACAATATCCATGAGTTCGTCCTGATCTTTGAGTACAACGACTTTAGAATGCTCAAGGGACTTACGAGTGAGCTCTTGGCGTGAGAGCTTCTCAAGCTGACGAGTCATAACAGCATCGAAGTTCTTGGCTACCTCCTCGCTGTCGGTAAAGAGGATGGCCTGTGAGTCGGCACCATGTTCGGCCTGTGAGAGGAAGTCGCTGGCTACATACTCGAGGTTGGCCTTAGCATCGGCAACGACAGCAACCTCCGAAGGACCTGCAGGCATGTCGATAGCTACGTCACGCAAAGAGACGAGCTGCTTAGCCATCTGTACGAACTGATTGCCAGGACCAAAGATCTTATATACCTTAGGTACTGACTCAGAACCGTAAGCCATAGCACCGATGGCTTGTACGCCACCGACCTTATAAACTTCGGTAACGCCTGCTACCTTCGCTGCATAGAGGATGGCTGGATTGACCTTGCCCTGTGCATTAGGTGGAGTACAGAGGACGATCTTGACACAACCAGCAATACGTGCAGGGATAGCCAACATCAGAACAGTGCTGAAGAGAGGCGCTGTGCCACCTGGGATGTAGAGGCCTACCCTATCGATGGCAATGGCCTTCTGCCAGCAGGTGACGCCTGGCTGGGTCTCGACCTTCTGATAAGTGCCACGCTGGCTCTCGTGGAACTTAGCAATGTTCTTAGCAGCCTGCTCAATGGCTGCAGCTAAAGTCTTATCTATATTAGCAGCAGCTTCCTGCAACTCGGCATCGGAAACCTTGAGTTCAGTAAGTTCACAGTGATCGAACTTAGCTTCGAGCTCCTTGAGGACCTTATCGCCACCCTCTTTGATCTGCTGCAAGAGACCGCTCACGAGGTCACGCAGTTGGCTGTTGTCGAAGGTAGGACGCTGGATAATTTCTTCCCACTGATCTTTAGTAGGATAAAGATAGGTTGTCATATTACATTACAATCTTTTCGATGTTCAACGCCAAAATACCCTCTGCTCCTGCAGCTTTGAGCTTACCGACGAGCTCCCAATAGAGTTTCTCAGAGATGACCGAATGAACGGCGTGCCAACCTGGAGTAGCGAGCTCGATGACGGTTGGAGCCTTGGTAGAAGGAAGCATGGCGAGAACAGCATCGAGCGACTCGTTAGGTACGTTCATCATGACGTACTTCTTATCTTCTGCTGAGCGTACAGCTTCGAAGCGGAACATGAGTTCGTCAAGGATTTCCTGTTTCTCTGCATCAAGCTGGTTGTTAGCAATGATGACTGCTTCGCTCTTCATGACAATTTCTACCTCCTTGAGGCGGTTGCTGACAAGTGTTGAACCAGAGCTGACGATATCGAAGATTGCATCGCCAAGGCCAATGTTAGGACTGATCTCTACCGAACCGGTGATGACGTGGATGTCGGCGTTGATCTTGTTCTCGTCGAGCCACTCACGAAGGATGCCAGGATAGCTGGTAGCGATCTTCTTGCCATTGAACCATTCAATGCCTGGATAGTCGATGAGCTGTGGAATAGCTAAAGAGAGACGACACTTACTGAAGCCAAGACCCTTGACGATCTTAGCATCCTTCTGACGCTCCTTGAACTCGTTGAGGCCTACGATACCTACATCTGCAACACCATTAGCTACACACTCAGGAATATCGTCATCGCGGAGATAAAGTACCTCCAGTGGGAAGTTGCTTGATGGGATGAGCAAGGTGCGCTTAGCGTTACTTAACTTGATGCCGGCTTCTTTGAGCAGGTCCATGCAGTCTTCGAAGAGACGGCCTTTCGATTGAATTGCGATTCTCAACATGATTATATGTATTTATTATTTATATCAAAAAAAGAGCTTACCTATTTCGTAAGGTAAGCTCATATATATTATAATATGTACATGACGAATTTGCTCACCTTACAGATGGGGTACCATGATGATGATGGTGGTGATGCATTGTCATTATCTTGTAAATATTACTAATTTCTTGATTTTTTGCGATGCAAATATACGGAGTTTTTTGCAAACTGCCAAATAATGAAATAAAAAAATAACAAAAAAATGCGATATTACTAAGAATACCGCATTTTTCTATTATTATATTTGCTATTTAAGCATGTATTTAAGCCTTCAAAGCAGCAATTGCTTCCTTAATAGCCTTAATCTTCTGCTCAGCATCAGCCTGCTTTTTACGCTCGTTGGCAACAACCTGTGCAGGAGCACCATTGACAAACTTCTCGTTGCTAAGCTTCTTCATAACGCTGTTGAGGAAGCCTTCGTTGTACTTGAGATCAGCCTCAAGCTTAGCGAGCTCCTCCTCTACGTTGACATTGTCACCCATTGGGATGGCGAACTCGGTAGTGCCAACCATGAAGCTTGCACATACACCCTGCTTCTCAGTGACAGTGTTAATAGCCGAAGTGTTGGCAGCCTTAGCGATGACAGCATTGAGCGCTGCGATTGGGTTCTGACCAACGATGTTGAGCTCTACCTCTACCTTTGGAGACATCTGCTTCTGAGCGCGTACGGTACGGATACCTGCGATGACCTCAGTAGCGGTCTGGAAGTCTGCGATGAGCTGCTGCTCCTCAGCGGTTGGCTCGGTGTACTTAGGTAGGGTCTCGAACATGATGCTCTCGCTCTCCTTGCGCTCGGTGATGCTCTGCCACAAAGCCTCAGTGATGAATGGCATGAATGGGTGGAGCATCTTGAGGAGGGTATCGAAGTAACCGATGGTCTTGTCGAAGGAAACCTTGTCGATAGGACTTCCGTAAGCTGGCTTGATGAGCTCGAGATACCAAGCTGAGAAGTCGTCCCAGAAGAGCTTGTAAACCAACATGAGCGCCTCAGAAAGACGATACTTAGAGAAGAGATCCTGTAACTCGAAGCCTACAGCCTTGATCTTTGCATCGAACCACTCACAAGCCTTCTTTGCTGCCTCTGGCTGTGCGATGTCAGCAGAAACCTCCCAACCCTGTACGAGACGGAATGAGTTCCAGATCTTGTTGTTGAAGTTACGACCCTGCTCGCAAAGACTATCATCAAAAAGAATATCATTGCCTGCAGGTGCAGAAAGCATCATACCCATACGAACGCCATCGGCACCAAAACGAGCGATGAGATCGAGTGGATCAGGTGAGTTACCAAGAGACTTAGACATCTTGCGACCAAGCTTATCGCGTACGATACCGGTGAAGTATACGTGCTTGAATGGCATGTCGCCCTTATACTCGTAGCCAGCCATGATCATACGTGCTACCCAGAAGAAGATGATATCAGGACCTGTTACGAGGTCTGCGGTTGGATAGTAGTAGTTGATCTCCTCGTTGTTAGGATTCTCAATACCATCGAACAATGAGATTGGCCAGAGCCATGAAGAGAACCAGGTATCGAGTGCACCTTCGTCCTGAATAAGGTCATCGACGCTCTTAATAGAAGGATCGATGGCCTGAGCTTTAACGAGAGCCTCCTCTGCGGTTGGAGCAACGACATACTTACGATCCTCGTCCTTCACGCCCTCCTGACCTGGGAGGAAGTAAGCTGGAATGCGATGTCCCCACCAGAGCTGACGTGAGATACACCAGTCCTTAATGTTCTCGAGCCAGTTACGATAAGTTGACTTATACTTAGCTGGATAGAACTGGATGTCATCGTTCATTACAGGTGGCAAAGCGATGTCAGCAAAGTGCTGCATGCTGATGAACCACTGGAGTGAGAGACGTGGCTCGATAGGTACATTGGTACGCTCAGAGTAGCCGACCTTGTTATCGTAGTCCTCCTCCTTCTCCAGGAGACCTGCGTTTGCCATGTCAATGGCAATCTGCTTACGGCAATCGAAACGATCCATGCCGATATACATGCCAGCTGCCTCAGAGAGGGTTCCATCTGGATTGAATACGTCGATTACCTCGAGGTCGTACTTCTGACCGAGCATGTAGTCGTTAACGTCGTGTGCAGGAGTCACCTTCAAACAACCAGTACCGAACTCAATCTCAACGTAACGGTCCTCGATGACTGGGATGACACGGTTGACCAAAGGAACGATAACCTTCTTACCTTTCAACCAGGTGTTCTTAGGATCCTTAGGGTTGATGCACATAGCAACATCGCCCATGATGGTCTCAGGACGTGTAGAAGCTACGACAGCATAGCGACGACCCTGTGAATCACGATGGATAACCTGCACCTTGACGGTTGGATCGAATGGCACATCATTATTATTAATATAGATAGCGCCTGGCTCCTCACCATCGGTGCAGCCAGCTGGCTCATCTACATAATACTTCATGTAATAGAGTTTAGAGTGCTCATCGTGATAGATAACCTCCTCGTCTGAGAGAGCGGTCTGACGCTCAGGATCCCAGTTGACCATGCGGAGTCCACGATAGATAAGACCCTTGTCGTAGAGATCGCAGAAGACCTTGATAACGGCCTTGCTACGGGTCTCATCCATGGTGAAGGCGGTACGATCCCAATCGCAAGAGCAACCGAGCTTACGGAGCTGCTTGAGGATGATTCCACCATGCTCGTCGGTCCAAGCCCATGCATGCTTTAGGAACTCTTCACGGGTAAGATCGCTCTTCTGGATTCCCTGCTCCTTGAGACGCTTGATGACTTTAGCCTCAGTAGCGATAGAAGCATGGTCGGTACCAGGTACCCAACAAGCATTCTTGCCTTCCATACGAGCACGACGTACGAGGATATCCTGGATGGTCTCGTTCAATACGTGGCCCATGTGGAGCACACCCGTTACGTTTGGTGGAGGAATAACTACTGTATAAGCCACACGGCCGTCTGGCTTCGAACTGAAAGCCTTATTATCTAACCAATACTGATACCACTTGTCTTCTACTTCAGCGGGATTGTATTTACTTGCTAATTCCATTGGATTATAATTGTATTTTCAAAATATCATCCTAAGCTTGATGCCCAGGATGATATAGTTTATTATTATTCAGCCATTTTCTTCTTCAACTCCTCAATCTCAGCCTTGAGATCATTCATCTTACTCTGCATGAGAGCAACCATACCGTTGCCACTTTTGCTCTTGCTGGTGAGGAAGCCGAGGTTATTCTCATAATTCTTGAGATCAGCCTGCAGACGCTCAAGCTTACGCTGAAGGGCATTGCCGTCACTAATCTTACTTACACGCTCCTTAATATTTTCGAGGCGACGCTTCTGACCACGCATGTCGAGCTTAGCATAGAACACATCGTTGACCTCCTTATAGAGAGCCTGAAGCTTATCCTTCTCCTTGAATGGCACATGACCTATCTCAGCCCACTTCTGCTGGAGTTCCTTGACAGCAGCTACGGTAGCAGTCTCAATGTTATCACGCAGCTCATACATCTTATTGAGGATCTCCTGCTTTGCTTCGAAGTTAGCACGCTCCTGAGCACGCTCACCACCTACAGCCTCTTCCTTTGCCTTGAAGAAAGCATCACAAGCAGACTTGAAGCGATTCCAGACCTGATTATTCTGACGGTTGCCTACAGGGCCGATGGTCTTCCACTCGTTCTGGAGGTTGACAAGGATATCGGTAGTCTTGCGCCACTCGGTATTATCCTTGAGAGATTCAGCTTTCTCGCAGAGAGCGATTTTCTTCTTAAGGTTCTCAGACTGCTCCTCATGCATACCGTTGAAGAACTCAGACTTGGTCTTGAAGAACTTATCGCAAAGCTGACGGAAACGGTCGAAGAGGGCGTTGTTATTCTTTCTATTGGCAAAACCAATCTTACGCCACTCCTCCTGGAAAGCAAGGACTACCTTGGTAGCATCGTCCCAACCCTGGATTGTAGTGATCTGTGAGAGATCGATAGCCTCGAGTTTGTCACAGATAGCGGTCTTGCTTTCTTCGTTCTGTGTCTCCTGCTCCTTAATTGAGAGGAAATGTTCCTGATGACGCTTATTGACTATAGTGCTGGCCTCCTTGAAACGAGCCCAGATAACCTCACGCTGTGATGGAGCGACAGGACCAACGGCACGCCACTCATCATGCAATTCTTGCAAGCGACGGTTTGCAGCCACGATATCGGCCATGTCTACCAACTTCTCAGCCTCGACACAGAGAGCCTCCTTAGCTTCAAGGTTCTTCTTGAAATCATAGTCACGGAGCTCCTTGTTGATCTTCAATGCATCGTAGAAGGTCTCATTGATCTGAGTATATGACTTCCAGAGACGGCTCACTTCCTGCATATCTACTGCACCGACCTCTTTGAAGGCCTTCTGAAGCTCCTGGAACTCATTGTACTTCTGACCAACGCCTTCTGCATCGTTAGCGATAGCCTCCATCTTTGACAGAATCTCTTCTTTTTGAGCAAGGTTACTAGCATATTCCTGCTCTCGCTCCTGTACCATCTTGGCACGAGCCTCCTTCTGCACGTTGAGCAATTCCTTAAGACGTGGCTCGAGCTCGTCAGCCTTAGCAACATAGCTCATAGGGTCACCATCGCCGTCGATAAATGCCTGCATTTCGGCATCAGTCTCCTGCTGACGGAGCTTATAATATATCAGTTTCAGGTAATTAATCTCTCCCTTAGCCGAATCAGTAGCTTCGCCTGCGATTTCTGCTAAACGCTCAAGAATATCCTCACGACTGGTGTAGACTTTCTTCTCAGCGAGGATAGTTTCCTCAGCCTGTGTATTGTCAAGATTTTCTGTCATAATTATAAAAATTAAAGTGCGCAAAGATACAAAAAAAAATTGACACAAAAGCAATTTTATCTCAAAAACTAAGTTTCGAAGTAGAAAAACTGCATTTTTGTGTCAAAAACAAGGCTATAAAAGACTATTTTTTGAGCAATTCAATATAGCCAAAGCCTAAATCTATCTTATCGCCGAGGCCTAAGGAATAGGCAAGTTCTTGCAATTCCGGATCCATGATCAGACGGAACTTCATCATATAACCGACCACTTTCTGCTGCTGTGGAGTGTCGGTAAATACGGTCACTGCTTTACGACGTTCTGGCATGATCAGCTCTAAAGTGTAACGACGGTCACCTAAATATGGCTGGTTATAGATCATTTCATATCTTTCGATCAACTCATCAACCATGAACTTCGAAAAATAGAGACTGCGAGGACTAAGATACTCAATACTCTTATTCGGGCGCAGGCCAACGATCACCATAGGAGAGAGTGTCTGATACTCCATTACTGGTCGGAAAACTACTGGAGATACGGTCTGAATATCAGAAATAATGAAGCTAACAGATGACTTCCTATCGCCTATCGTTATCTCTTTTTGAAGCAATGTAGCTGCAAGCATCTGCTCTGTACCTACAGTTGGTAATAAAGAGATCCAAAATTGGATACGAGGCACATTGATATGCAGTCGGTCGCCATCGACAAAAATCTTCGGAATATATAGGTTGCTGACACTATAGACCTTCGAGACCAACGAAGGATCATTGCCAAAGCCATTCTGTCTCAACCAATTCTCATAAAGTACTTGATCTGCCATCAGAAGCTTGCTGACGGCTGAAACTAATTCATACTGATAGCTGATAGGGAGTACGGTGCCATTCTTCTCGGCAAGCACCTCTAATGAAATTTTATAACGCACGAGGATAGTTAATTAATCGAATTTGACATAAAGGGGATTATCAAAGGGGCAATTCGTTAATAACGTGAATTGTGTGTACTGATGCCAAAGCAGCAGTTTCAGTTCGTAGTCTTTGTTCGCCTAATGATATGGGTATATAATTGTTAGTAATAGCAAGCTTGACTTCGTCGGGACTAAAGTCTCCTTCAGGACCAATCAAGATTCTCACATTCGAACCAGGTTTTACCAAGTGAGATAGCAACTGACGTGGTTCGTTCTCCATGCAATGTGCAATGAACTTCTGCCCGTCAAAGGGTTCTTCCAGTACTTTCTTAATATCGGTCATCTCTTCAATGACTGGTAAAGTCGCCTTCAGGCTCTGCTTCATGGCAGAGACAGCGATCTTCTTCATACGCTCCACCTTGAGTTCCTTACGCTCGCTGAACCTGGATTTAATTGGAATCAAACGATCCAGTCCCATTTCTGTAGCTTTCTCAAGGAACCACTCCATACGGTCAAGATTCTTTGTGGGTGCTACCACCATTTCCACTCCGTAGTTCCAATGCTTATCAGGCGTCGAAGAGAGAATCTCTACTCCACAATGCTTAGGGTGAGCCATCGTAATGCGACAATGGAACCAGGTTCCTTGTCCATCGACAACCTCAATCTCATCGCCTTCCTGATGTCTTAGAACGCGAATGGCATGTCCAGATTCCTCCTCCGGAAGCTCCTGTGTGGTAGATATGTCCGGCGCGTAAAAAATGATCATATTCAGATAATATTATTAAGAAAGTCGAGATTAATCCCGTACTAATACTGACTATATGACATAACAAGTAAAAGAAAGTTTAAACGAAAAGTAGTTTTTCTATCAAAAAAACATTATTTTTGCCAATAAACACCCATATTATTTGTAAAATTGATAATTATAAGCTATCTTTGCACAGGAAATTCTGATTACATGAAACGACTCACATCTATCGACATACTCCGTGGCATTGCTTTAGCCGGCATGCTGCTGGTCAATAATCCAGGCGACTGGGGACATATCTATGCACCTTTGGAGCACGCTCCTTTTATCGGGCTCACTCCTACCGACCTTGTTTTCCCTACCTTTATGTTCGTCATGGGTTTCTGCATCCCCTTGTCGTTGCAGAAGACTGGTTTCAAATCATCATGGTCATTTATCAGACGCATCTTGTTGCGAACATTGATAATCTTTGGAATTGGAGTTTTCCTGCAGTGGATGTCGAGTGGCTGGTGTGAATGGTCGAATCTTCGTATCCCTGGCGTCTTACAACGACTGGCCATCTGCTATGGTGTTGTGGCCGTTCTCTGTCTATTCATCAAACAGAAAGCTATGAGTAGCATAGCTGTCATAATTCTGGTCATCTATAGCATTTTACTATATCTTAATCAAGGATTTGAATTCAGCGAGGCTAATATCTGTGCACGAGTAGACCATTTTCTCCTTGGTGCAAATCATCTATATGTAGATAATGGGATACGACTAGATCCGGAAGGTATTCTCAGCACTCTGCCATCCATCGCACATGTAATGTTGGCAGCAGCTTTTGCAATGACATTCTTACAGCTTAAGAGTGAACAGTCGCCACAGAACGAAACGGCAGAGACTAATCTCTTCAAGACCTTCGTTAAAACTACAGTTGCCTTTATTATCACATCGTTTCTCATAACATTCCTTGACCAGATAGAGACATTCCCAATCTCCAAGAAAGTATGGAGTACGAGCTTTGTTCTCATTACAATCTCTATTTCTCTGTTGCTTCTAAATGGACTGATGTGGCTGGTTGACATCAAGAAATGGACAGGTACGTGGAGCAAGTTCTTTATCATCTTCGGCCGAAATCCTCTCCTATTATATATTATATCATGGATTACTGCTCATCTCTTTGGTCAGTGGGGGATCACCTGGCAGGTATATAGTTTGTTTGCTCAGTATGTCAGTGCAGAGATGGCGTCGCTCATTTACGCACTTCTTTTTGTATTGTTCCATTGGTTAATTGCCTTTGCACTATATAAGAAAAACATACGATTCAGAGTATGACGACACTTATTGTCAAACGTCCAATATGTATACTCAAAAGTAGGTAAAATTGTCATTTTTGACTTCAAAAACAAGACAACTTTAAAAGCAACGTTATAAAAGTATAAAATTTAGTCTAAAAATTTGCAATCAATAAAAAAATGCACTATATTTGCGACCGAATCAAAGAGATTCTATATTAACTATTAATATACATTACCAACAATTAAAAATTCATTCACATGATCAACCAACCTACCGTGAAGCTTGGTATCGTAGGCGTAAGCCGCGACTGCTTCCCAATTACCCTTACCCAGGCTCGTCTTGCTGCTGTTATGGCAGAGGTTAAGGCAGCTGGTCTTCCAGAAGTTTATGATTGTCCTGTAACAATCGAGAATGACGTAGATACCTATAAGGCTCTTGACTGGGCTAAGGAGAATGGCATCAACGCTGTATGTATGTTCCTCGGCAACTTTGGTCCTGAGGGTCCTACTACTCTCTTCTGCCAGAAGTTCGGTGGTCCTTGCATGGTTCTCGCTGCTAAGGAGGAAGGCAAGGCTAATCTTGCTTCTGACCGTGGTGACGCTCTTTGTGGTGTCCTCAACTTCTCTTACTCAGTAGGTCTCCGTCGCCTCAAGGTATATATCCCAGAGTATCCTAACGTAACTCCTGCAGAGGCTGTTAAGGAGCTCGCTGACTTCCGCAACATCGCTCGCGTTGTTATCGGTGTTCGCAACTTGAAGGTTATCGGCTTCGGTCCACGTCCTTGGGACTTCCTCGCTTGTAACGCTCCTATCCAGCCAATGTACGACATGGGTATCGAGGTACAGGAGAACTCAGAGCTCGACCTCAAGAAGGCATTTGACGAGATCACTGCTAAGCCAGGTAAGGCTGAGGAGATCGCAGCTGTTGCTAAGGATATGGAGGCTGAACTTGGTGCTTCACGTAACACCTATCCAGAGATCATCAACAAGATGGCTCAGCTTGAGGTTACCCTCATGGATTGGTACGAGGGCAACAAGGGTGGTTCTAAGTACGCTGTATTCGCTAACAAGTGCTGGCCAGCATGGCAGCCTATCTTCGAGTTCGAGCCTTGCTACGTTAACTCACGCCTCACCGGTCGTGGCATTCCTGTAGCTTGTGAGGTTGACCTCTACGGTGCTCTCTCTGAGTTCATGGCTGAGTGCGCTACTGAGAAGCCTGCTACTCTCCTCGATATCAACAACCCTGTTCCTGCCGACGTTATCCCTGCTGGTGCTAACCTCGCTGGTGCAGACCTCAAGGACCTCTACATGGGCTTCCACTGCGGTAACACATGCCCACAGTGCATGAAGGATTGCAAGATCAA
>JAZRXZ010000035.1:0-4984 GCA_045600445.1 Bacteroidales bacterium
AAAAGTTTAGCATGAAAAAGAAACTACTGACTCTTTGTGCTATGTTCGTTGGCTTGACGGCATTTGCACAGTCAGACCAAGACATTGGTTTGGAATCAGGGTGGTCTCTTTCGGTAGCGGACTTCGATCCGGTAGCAGAGACCATCAACGAGGAAATGAATCAGGAACCTGTACATTATTATAATATGCAGGATCCAAACGAGGAGCTCCGTCCAACCTACCTCAATGCCTATCGAAGCGATGGCTTCTGGAAGTACGGATGGTTCATCAACGTCCAGGGAGGCATGACAAGCTTCATTGGCAAGCCCGTTGGTTGCTCCGACCTCTTCGACCGTACGGAAGGAACCGTACAGGGCAGCATCGGCAAATGGATTGTCCCAGGCTTCGGCTTACGAGCCGGATACCAATGGGGTCAGATCAAGAACTGTATGCTCGAAAGACAGACCTTTCAGGCTGCTGCACTCGACATGCTCTTCGATCCTATATCGATGTTCTGGAAAGGCTCAGACGAGCCACACTGGACCGTCACACCGTATATCGGAAGCGGAATCATCCATAACAAAAAGATGGATCATCCCTTCACACTTCACTACGGTATCATAGGAAGCTACAGAATGGGAAGCCACGTATCTCTTAATATGGAGATAGGAAGCTTCAACACATTCCAGTCCTTCGATGGTTACGGTGACAAGGACAAGTTCGGAGATCAGCTCTGGTCTTTGACAGCTGGTATCAGCGTCCGTTTCGGGAAGACTCGTAGATGTAAGGTGTACGATGCTATCCCTTATATGGAACAGAACAAATACCTGATCAACGAGAACAAGGAGCTACGAACAGAGAACTTCTTCCAGCAACAGGTCATCGAGGATGATGCCATTGCCATCGAGCAATACCGCAACATCCTACGTCTGGAAGGACTGCTCGACAGATACAAGGATCAGCTTCGTGACGGGTACCGATACTACGGCTGCTACGGAGGCTCAACAGACAGTTCCTGCGCAGGTAACTGCAATCAAGGGAACAGTAAGAACGGTAAGCCGAAAGAGGACTACAGCCGATACCGCAAGAACGGTCATAACAACTACGATGGGTTCAAGGCTTTCGTCTATAGAATGGGTAAAAGCCAGTTCTTCGACAGATACCTCAGACCCTCAGAAGTCTTCTTGCCGGACAGTCTCATGGCGGACTTCGGCAAGTATGACCTGGACTCAGGAAGCATGAATGCAGCAGACAACGACAGCCTGTCCGGACGAAGCGAATACTTCAGACAGATGGCTTCAGGAAATATCTGCATCGGCACTCCTATCCTCTTCTTCTTCCGTCTCGGCTCCTCATCGCTCATCACCAACTCCCAGATGGAGAACCTGCATGAGCTCGCCAACATCGCCAAGCGTTACGACTTGCGTATCCGTGTCATAGGAGCCGCTGACAGCGCTACAGGCACTGAGGCAATCAACAACAGTCTATCTGAACGCCGTGCCCAGTTCATCCAAGAGAACCTGGTCAAAGATGGCGTCAGCCCCGACAAGATCGAGACAATGGCCATCGGCGGCACAGACCACTATAGCGAGAACGAGACAAACCGTCTCACTCGTGTAGAACTATACTTTTGATCCATTTCTTTAAAAGGTTTAGGATAAACAGATCTATGACAGCAGAGCTATCACCTGCAAACTTGGGAACCTTGCAGGAATAGCCAGGAATACCGGTCGTCGTGAGACGCTCGGTATTTTTTTAGATGTGACAAAAATACAGCAAATCTTACCCATATCAGAAGAATGCATGCAAATGTGCGAAAGTTTGGGCTAAAAATGTTAAAATGCAATATAGTTTAGCTCAAACTCTTTCATATTCGAGAGATAATACCTATCTTTGCACCCAAGAAATAGGTATGAATAAACGCAAATACACTTCGAATATGAAAAAGATGCTATCCATTTTAATGTCATTCCTGGTACTGTGTAATGCTTGTTCCAGTGATACGAATATTGAAGACAGTACTGTTAAGGATGGTTCTTATATCTACAAAAGTGGATCTACTGCCGTCAGTATTGTCATTAGAAATGAGAAATGTTATGGTGTGACAATTTTCTCCGACAATACAGCTTGTTTTCAGGCTGGGGATGGCTTTATGGGAGGTGGCAGTTTCGAAACCTCAGGAACATATCCCAATTTCACTTACTCCTACAGCCCAGCCTATAACAAAGATGAACCTTGGTCTTTGTCTGTAATATTTTCTGGCAGTTCATTCCAGGCTAACCCTCTTGGAAAACTATACAAATGGCGTAACAGTAATGAAACCATAGATTTACCAAATACAATGACATTCAAGAAGTCTGATGAAAAACTAGATATAAATGGAGATGGAATACTAGACTCATCTCAAAATTTATAAAGACATCAATCATATTTCGAAAATAAATAGACTCGTCAATGTGTTATTTGACGAGTCTATTTACGTTTATTTAAGCAAGATGGGGCATACTCATTTCAAATCAGTTGAAAACGTCCTTATAGGCCGTTTCTGACATCGAGCATATCTCCCAGTCCGACATCGTTCCCTTCATGCCCTCTTCCAACATATCAAGAGCATCCTGGAAGGTGTCCGCCTGTACAAGCATCGTACTCTTCTGGCGCTTCTCCGTGCCATCTTCAGTGATAGACACGAAGGCTACCTTGCAGTTGAAGAACTTCTCCCCGTCCACACAGAAAAACTCCTTGAAAGAGGCTCTCTTGACAGCTTCAACGGAGAACTCTCCACTGATTACCGACTTCAGTTCCTTGATGACACGAGACTCTACCGCAGATACCGTTACACCACGGACGAGATAGTTCTCAGTCACCTTCTTCTCTGTGCCATCATCAAGCGTCTTCACGTACTTGACCTTGGCTTCATACCACTCCTGTTTCATCTGGCATTATTCTCTTTAAGACCTCATTTCCGAAACGTCTGAGGTAGCGTCGAAAAGTGGACAAGTCCTTTGTCTCGGACTTCTCTGGCTCCCCTACAACTTCCTCCTGTTCTACTACATCACACTCTACAAATGCCTCCGACTGAGGGTCGAATCTCACAAAAACAGGATCCATGATTACCTCTTCCTGGATTTCTGTGGTCGGTGGTTCTTCAGGTGATGGTTCTGGCTCTTCAAAGAACTTTGCTTTGAGCATCTCTCCAAACTCTTCCTCAGAGGTATCGCACATAAAGTCCTTTGGAACCTCCTCCAACGGTTCTGGAT
This sequence comes from Bacteroidales bacterium, assembly GCA_045600445.1. GTDB lineage: Bacteria > Bacteroidota > Bacteroidia > Bacteroidales > UBA3663 > Liminaster. The sequence continues at coordinate 3,237 of JAZRXZ010000035.1, forward strand.
CGGCAGGAAATTCAATCTCCTGCTGCTTGTAAACTGGATGTTTTTCATCTTCGTCGATCTCAGGCTCAGGCTTGACATCTTCGAGAACCAGATGGGTCTGTACTTTGCCCCCCTGTTTCTGTGCATAGCGAAACTTGATCTCATTCCATTCAACCTGGACTTTGTAGTTACGTTCAAGACAGAAGTAACGATGACTGATGGCGTAACGAGTATCGTCAAAGAAGTCCTTTGCTTCTTGCTCGTATTCAGGATTCTTCATAGAGGTCTCAATCCAACCCTCTATTTCAGTTTCCTTTAGCTTAAGAGACTTGCACTCTCCTACCATCGTGCGCCCATGATGGCGAAAAGTTCCAACAACCCTGATACCACACATCTCCCAGAAGTGAAACTGCTCCAACTCGTTGATGATCTTCTCTTGTGTGAGATAGATACACAAGCAACGACGGACACCTAACATCAGAGCGTCTGCTACATGCTGGATGGCCAGACGAGCTGTGTACATTTCGAGGATTGGAGATTTCCAAACTTCATCACCAGCGCCATAGACATATTCCTCTCCTCGATAGAAGTAACCATAGTCATTGGCTATGACCTGCTCTCCTCTATGCTCCTGACCTATCTTTATCAGGACAAGGTCAGAACCAGAGACGATGACATGCTGTACAAGCGAGGTCTCTGGCAAAGAAAGCGAGTAGGCATTGTACTCCTTGGCCTGAAGTCCATGCTTCAGGAAACTGAGAAACTTACCCTTCGTCTTTAAGGCGCAGAGTTCCTCGATAAGGCTTTTTTCTGCTTTCATTGTATTTGGATTTAAGGGAAGGAACAGAAAGACTCTGCTCCCACCCAGTTTAACGGTGCATTCCCTGACTGACATCCTGCTCAGGCTCCATATTCAGATAGTCCTGGAAATGATCCAGACCTATCTTTTCGATAGAAAGTCTGCCACTTCGGTAGTCATTGTACTCCTGCATGGAAACCCTCTCGGCAAGGACGGGTTCACCATCCACCTTGCCGCTGATCCACGGTGTACGGCTCTCACCTCTTAGTTCGATGGAGAGCTCCGATAGACGTGCGACGAGACCTATTCCGATAGCCGCAACGGCAGCGTCTATCAAAGTCGGACCTTTCTCCTCCTTCTTCTTACGCTCTTCCTCACGGCGTTTCTGTTCCTCTGCCTTACGACGTGCCTCTTCCTGCTTTCTGGCTTCATCCTTCTCCTGACGGTCTTCTGCCTTTTCTGCCATCTGATGCACCTTTTCCTTGGCTGTGTCCAGATCAACGTCGATAGCCTGAAACGCACCCCTGAAGGTATTGAACTGAACGGCATTCGCCTCCTTCAGGAAATAAAAGACATGAGGGTCAGCACCACTCGGCACTCCACCCATGGTACGAGCTCGTAGTCTCAACTCTGCAAGATCACTCGTGTCATAGTCCCCTACCAGACGCACCGACCACATCGCATCATTAGGATGCTCGATGACACCCAGCTCATCTGAGGAAGGATGCTTCGAAGGCGCAGCCATACGCGACACAACCTGTTCTCTCTCGATAGGATCAAGGAAGTTGACCTGATAGGTCTTGACGGCAAGGAAAGGTGACTCTCCTCGTATAGGACTGGCATACTGGCTACGCTCACCAAAGGCAGGAAAGAGATTGAAGTCATTGCTTTTATCCCAATCGACCTCCATAAGGTAGCCGTTAGGGAAGTTCTCTTTCACGAACCTATCGACCATGGCCACCTCCTTATC
>JAZRXZ010000036.1:0-11639 GCA_045600445.1 Bacteroidales bacterium
TGATACCTGCATGATAACTGGAGACTTGGTCTCAACAGCAGCCATAACGATAGCCTGCATCTGCTCCATGGTGTTGAAGTTGAAAGCAGGGATAGCGTAGCCGCCAGCAACAGCCTTCTTAAACATCTCACGGGTGTTTACCAGGCCGAGTTCTTTGTAGCTTACCATAATTTGATTAACTTTTTAAGTTGTTATTGTGTGAATATTGTCGTATCCGAAAACGATGTGTTCTTTACAACGGTGCAAATATACTATTTTTTGAGGAAAGTTGCGCAATTATCAGTGCAAAATCATGGCACTTTTCCACAAAAAGCCACATTTTGCAAATTGCGCGTGATAATAAGTAGAGCCAGCATGCGGGAAGGTATCCCAATGATTCGTGCGGTACCTTCCCGCAGGTCGGAAGGGATCGCAGTGATTCGTGCGATACCTTCCTGCATGTCGGAAGGGTTCACAGTGATTCGAGCAAGCACTTCCTGCACGTCGGAAGGTACTCCAGGATTTACTGCGAGACCTTCTTCGTTCAATGAAGGTATCACGCGACTTCCTGCGAGACAAAAACGACAAAAAAACGTGCTAAAAAGCAAAAAAGTGGTGCAAAAGTTTGGAGATATTGAAAAAACACCGTATCTTTGCGCCGCATTTCTAATAGTGCATCTGTGATATGAACAATTTGTTTGGTCGATTTTATTATTACTATTATTACTTTGCAGATTGTAAGGTCGGGTAAGCGTGTGCAGATGTTTATGCAAAGCAAATTAAGAGAACAAACAAGAAACATGATGATCCCGACCGCTTGAGGTTGGGCTTTTTTGTTATATAGACATCCCCTGATCATCATGGATTATTGATATACATTTATTATATATATGAGTCAGAAAATCAGAGTCGTTATTCAGGGCCAGAAAGGCTGCTATCATGAGATAGCTGCGCGTGAGTACTTCAAGGATTATGACGTGGAGATCGTCCCAAGTAAGAACTTCCAGACCGAATTTGACGCGATGGCTGCAGATCCTGATCTACTGGGTATCATGGCCATTGAGAATACGATAGCAGGTAACCTCCTGGGCAATCATGAGTTGCTCCGTCAGAGCCAGCGACAGGTGGTGGGTGAGCAGCGACTGCATATCAGCCACGTGCTTTGTGCCGTCCCAGGTCAGAAGCTGGAGGACATTGTGGAGGTCAATAGTCACCCGATTGCATTGCTCCAGTGCCGCGTCTTCCTCGATAACACTTTGCCGAATGCCAAGGTGGTGGAGATGGCCGATACTGCAGGTTCTGCCAAGATTATCAAGGAGAACAATATGCTGGGTCATGCAGCTATCTGCTCTGAGTTTGCCGCTAATCTCTATGGCATGGAGATTCTGGCTCGTAGCATCGAGACGAACAAGCGTAACTTTACCCGCTTCCTGATTCTGCAGGATAAATACGCTGATCTGGTGACTCCAGAGCGTGTGAAGATCAATAAGGCCAGCATCGAGTTCTGCGTGCGCCACCAGCAGGGTAGCCTCAGTAAGGTGCTCACCATGCTCTCGTTCTATGACATGAATCTCACCAAGATTCAGTCAATGCCAATCATCGGACGAGAGTGGGAATACCGCTTCTTCGTTGACCTGACTTTCGATGACTATCTGCGTTATCGCAAGGCCTTGGATGCTATCATGCCATTCACAACCGACTTCATGATCTTAGGCGAATACGTTGAGAATCAGATCGACTAAACTAAACTTTGCACAGTAATAATGAAAGAGATTAAGCCCGCTGAGCGAATCAGTCACGTAGAGGAATACTACTTCAGTCGCAAGCTCAAGGAGGTGGCGCAGATGAATGCTGACGGTGGTAAACCGGTGATCAGCCTTGGTATCGGTGGACCGGACTTCATGCCGTCGAACTCCACCATTATGTCCCTGATGCAGGACGCCATGCAGCCAGATGCACACTCTTATCAGAACTATGCTGGCCTGCCAGCTTTGCGTGAGGCGTGGAGCGGATTCTATAAGCGCTGGTACGATGTGGACATCGATGCGAAGACCGAGATGCTGCCACTCATCGGCTCGAAGGAAGGTATCATGCACGTCAGCATGGCGTTCCTCAATCCTGGCGACAAGGTGCTGGTGCCGGATCCTGGCTATCCGACCTACACGTCGGTCAGCAAGCTCGTCGGAGCAGAGATCATCAAGTACGACCTCACGTACGAAAACGACTGGGAACCTGATTTCGAAGCACTTGAGGCCATGCCAGACATCGATGAGGTGAAGATCATGTGGGTCAACTATCCTCACATGCCGACAGGACACTGTGCTTCACGCGAGCTCTTGAAGAAGATCGTCGACTTCGGCAAGCGCCACAACATCGTCATCATCAACGATAATCCTTACTCCTTTATATTAAATGATGAGCCTCTCTCGATCATGCAGATCGAAGGCGCCAAGGACATTTGTCTGGAGTTCAACTCGATGTCAAAGAGCCACTCGATGGCCGGATGGCGACAGGGTATCGTAGTCGGCAAGAAGGAGTTTATCGAGTGGGTGATGCGTGTCAAGTCGAATGTCGACAGTGGTATGTTCCGTCCGATGATGAAGGCGGCGATCACGGCGCTCAACAATCCTGCGAACTACTTCCAGGAACTCAACGAGGCTTATCGCGTACGTCGTATCGCTGCAGAGCGTATCATGGAGTATCTAGGATGCGAGTTTGATCCGAAGCAGCGAGGTCTTTTCCTTTGGGGAAGAATTCCTGATCATTTTGCTAATTGTGAGGAGCTTACCGAGCCGATACTGCACAAGGCGAGAGTGTTTATGACACCGGGATTTATCTTCGGAAAGAATGGAGAGCGTTTCGTCCGCATAAGTTTGTGTGCTCCTTTTGAGAAAATGCAGGAAGCCTTGTTGCGTATTCGCAAAGCAGGCTTCTAAAGAATTAGATTATAAAGATAGAAAAAGATGGATATGATTTTTGAACCGCTGCTTCCGCAGCTTGACTGCAAGCGACCACTGGTGATCTCTGGCCCTTGTAGTGCAGAGAGTGAAGAACAAGTGCTTGCTACCGGCCGTGCTCTGGCAGCCATGGGAGTGAAGATCTTCCGTGCAGGTATCTGGAAACCACGTACCAAGCCAGGAGGTTTCGAGGGTGTTGGTGTCATCGGTCTGCCATGGTTGCAGAAACTGAAGCAGGAGACGGGTATGCTCGTCGGTGTGGAGGTTGCTACCAAGGCTCACGTCGATGCTGCACTGGCTTTCGGAGTGGATCTGCTCTGGATCGGTGCGCGTACAACGGCTAATCCTTTCGCTATGCAGGAGCTCGCTGACGCGCTGCTGGGCAAGGACATCCCTGTGTTGATCAAGAATCCTGTCAATCCGGACGTAGAGCTCTGGATCGGTGGCATTGAGCGTATCTATCGTGCTGGTATTCACCGCATCGGTGTTATCCATCGCGGCTTCTCTTCGGCCGACAAGACCATCTATCGCAACGGGCCACAGTGGCACATTGCCATCGAGTTGCGCCGTCGCTATCCTAACCTCCCAATCATCTGCGATCCATCGCACATCGCTGGTCGCCGCGATCTCATCAAGCCTCTCTCTCAGCAGGCCATGGACCTCGGTTTCGACGGTTTGATCATCGAGAGCCACTGCACTCCTGATACTGCTTGGAGTGATGCTAAGCAGCAGATCACACCAGAGACCTTGAAAGAGATGCTCGATTCGCTCATCATCCGTGACGAGACCATCCATACCGAGAGCCTCTCAGACCTCCGTCAGCAGATCGATGAGATCGACGACAAGATCATCGAGATTCTCTCTAAGCGTATGCGTATCAGTAAGGAGATCGCAGAGTATAAGAAGGAGCATAACATGCCAGTCCTTCAGGCGGGTCGTTATGACGAGATCCTGACACAGCGTTCACAGCAGGGTGCGCAGCTTGGCATGAGCGAGGAGTTTGTGAAGGAGGTATTTGAGGCGATTCACGGAGAGTCGGTTCGTCATCAGATGCAGTTGATTAATAAGTGGAGTTAATATGAAAATCGTCATCTTAGGCGCCGGCAAGATGGGCCTGTTCATGGCCGACACGCTGTGTATGGATCATGACGTAGCCGTCTATGCGCGCCATCCTGAGAAGCTCCGTTATTGCTTGAATGTCCGTCGATTCTCTACGATGGACGAGATCAAGGAGTTCGACCCGGATCTGTTGATCAATGCAGTGACCATCAAAAATACATTCTCGGCCTTTGAGCAGGTGTTGCCTTACCTGAGTCCGAAGTGTATGTTGTCGGACATTGCGTCGGTCAAGACTGGTTTACCTGAGTTTTACGCTACTTGCGGCCATCCATTCGTCTCTACACATCCGATGTTCGGCCCTACCTTCGCGAATCTCAGCGACTTGAGTCAGAATTATACGGTCATTATCAAGGAGTCGGATCCTGCAGGAAAGGAGTTCTTCCGTGAGGTTTATGCTTCACTCAAGCTTAATATCTACGACTATACATTCGAGGAGCATGATAAGGCGACAGCGTATTCGCTGAGTATTCCTTTTGTCTCAACGCTGGCCTTCACGGGAGTAATGAAGCCTCAGGATGCACCGGGTACTACCTTCAAGCGTCACATGGCCATTGCGCGCGGTTTGCTGAGCGAGGATGATTTCTTGCTTACGGGAATCCTTTTCAATCCGAATACTGCAGAGCAGATTGACCTGATACGTGAACATCTGGCAGAGCTCTCGGATATCATCAAGAAGCATGACTCGGAGCGCTTGCTCGCTGTGATCAATCAGTGTCGTGACAATATCAAGGATCAGAAATAAGGGATTTCATTACGTCCACTAAAATAATATGCGAAAAATTATCGTCGTATATATCTGTATGATAGGAGTGTTTCTGCTGGAGACACTCCTATTCATGCTTTATCATCAGGACGTCTATCGAGTGTTCGGCGGAAACGACTGGTTGCAGGTGCTATGGCACAGCTTGCCACATGACCTTACTGTGGCTGGTTATGTCGTGGCTCTTCCGCTGGTATTGAAACTGGTGCATTATTGGTTGCCAGGTGGGTGGTATCGCACGTTTTGCGTGTGGTTCTTCACGATTATGAGTCTACCCCTGGCCTTACTCTGGATGGTGGATCTCGTGCTGTTCGGTTACTGGGGCTTCCGTCTCGATGCCACTCCGCTGATCTATCTGCTCGACTCCCCAGGAGAGACTCTTGAACAGGCGAGCTGGTGGCAGTATCTCCTGCTGATTATGGCGCTGGTAGCTATTGTCTGGTTGGTCAATATTGGTCTCAGAAAGCTCTTCCCTGCTCAACCTAAGACCTATAGCCATCTTTGGCGTGAAGCTGCCGCCAAGAAACCTCTGGCATTGCGTAGACGCATCGTCTATACCTGTGGAGGTGTGCTGTTAGCAGGTCTCTGCTTTCTTGCCATCCGAGGTGGAGTAACCGAATCAACGATGAACATCGGTCGCGCTTATTTCAGCAATGAGATGATGCTCAATCAGGCGGCGGTCAATCCAACCTTCTCATTTGTCTATTCTGTATCGCGCAGAAAGAACTATGGGCAGATGTATCGGTTTATGAGTAGTGAAGAGTGCGAACTTGCGATGCAGGAACTCGAATCTTCCTGTGAGGATTTGGGAGAGAGGAGTGAGGGGTTGTTAGTCACGTCGCACCCTAATGTTTTATTGCTAATCCTTGAAGGCTTTTCTGGCAAGGCGTTGAGCGCTTTATATCCCGATGAAGCCGATCCTCGCGTCATGCCAAATCTCACGCGTCTGAGCAATGAAGGTGTCTTTTTCACGCGGTTCTATGCTAACTCCTGGCGTACCGATCGTGGCGTCGCTTCTATCCTTGCGGCTTATCCTGCTCAGCCGAAGACGACAGTGATGAAGGAGCAAGCCAAGTGTAACCATCTGCAATACATCACTAAGAGTATGGCAGAGGAAGGCTATGACCTGGAATTTATCTATGGAGGAGATGTCAATTTTACCAATATGCAGGGATTCCTGCGAGCTGGTGCTATTGACCGTATCTATGGTAATACGGATTTCCCTTTGGAACAGCAGATTCAGAAATGGGGTGTGCCAGATGAGTTTATGTACAATTTCCTCTATGACGAGATCAAGCAGCAGACCTCTTCTCCTTGGATGAAGATCGCACTCACCTTGAGCAGTCATGAGCCTTTCGACGTGCCGAACTTCCTTCGCATTCCTGAGCATGAGTTTGCCAATTCCTTGGCTTATGCTGATTCCTGCTTAGGTGACTTCATTGACCGTTTGAAGGCTGATGAGAATTTATGGGAGAATCTCCTCGTGATTGCTTTGCCAGACCATTGTTGTCAATATCCAGATCTCGAAATGCAGGATCCACAGCGCTATCACATACCGATGCTGTGGCTCGGTGGCGCTATTTCAGAACCTCGTAAGATCGAAGTCTTAGGTCAGCAGACCGACTTGGCAGCTACGCTCCTTGCTCAGCTCGACATTGATCATAGCGAGTTCAACTTCAGCCATGACCTGTTTGCCAACGATCATCGCCCCTTCGCCTTCTATGACTTTCCTGATGGCTTCGGTTTGATCACTGATTCTTGTCAGTATGTGCAGGACAATGAGCAGGATGGAGTGCCGCTTAAGTGGAGCTACGATCCAGAAGGCAAGGCTCAGCGATGGGGTAGGGCTTATCTGCAGCATCTGTTTGATGATCTGGATAAGAGATAGCATCTTTGTTTTGGAGTTTTTTTCGGTACAATTTCGATAGATAAATCGTCGGAATTGCACCGAATTTTTTTGTCTGAATAGCTCCTTGAAATAGAAACCCCCATTTGGGGGATTGTGTATATTATATATAAGGTATATCTTTGCCGCCAAATATCATAATAAAAACAGAAAAAGAATTGTTATTTAATAAATCACATATTATGAAAAAGTTTCAGATTCTAGTTGCCTCAGTAGCTATTCTGATGGCGGGTACCGAATGCGTTTCTGCGCAGAGTTTGTTCAAGCGTATTGGTGAAGCAGTTAAACGAACTGCTGAAAATGTAGCAGAAAGTAAAGCTGTACAGAAGACATCCGATGTAATTGAGGGTGCTATTGATGGCGCTAAGAAAGGTGCCAAGAAAAATAATGATGATGACGATGAACCTGAGGTAACTACTTCTGGTAAAGCTGCGGAAGATGTAACCTCAGAAGCTGCTGGCGAGCAGAAGAAGAGCGACTTCGTGCCAGGTGCAGTGACCTTGTTCGAAGACAAACTCACTGGCGAGCAAGTAGGCGAATTCCCAAGCAAGTGGAACCTGATGGAGGGTAACTGCGAAGTGAGCAAGCTCGGCGGTGAGACCGTTATCAGCTTACCACCTGCTACTTCTCAGGACGAGTCTGTGGATAGTCAGATCCAGCCATTGATGAAGAACATCTACAACTATCTGCCAGAGGAATATACTATCGAATTCGACTGGTATGTCTATGCCAAGCAGGACGACTGCAATTCAGTCAACCTCTACGGTCGTACGGGGGAGAAGGGAGGCGATAAAGTCTTCCAAGTTTGTCTAAATTGTGAAGACGATCCTAAGTTCCAAGGCACCTCACGCATTTTCTTCAAGAATGCTGTGACTGATAATAATAGTGAAGTTGACGCTTCATACAATCTGAAGAAAAATGCCTGGAACCATTTTGCTCTCTCGTTCAACAAGCGTGCACTGAAGGTTTATGTCAATGATTATCGCATTGCCAACATCCCTAATGCCAAACCTGCCAACAGTATAAGCCTTTGGTCTATTTCGCGCTATCTGGGCAATGGCATTCAGAACAAGAAGGGTACTCAGTTCAAGAATTTCCGCATCGCTCAGGGTGCTGTAGCTCTCTACGACCAGAACACTACTGATGCTGTAGCAAAGGCAATGGCTGAAACCGGTAAGTTCGTAACCAACAACATCAACTTCGAGACTGGTAAGGCTACTCTCCTTCCAGAATCCATGGAGGAAATCCAGAAGGTTGCAAACTATATGCTCAAGAACAAGACCGTACGCTTCGAGGTACAGGGTCACTGCGACAACCAGGGTTCCGACAAGGTCAACGATCCTCTCTCACAGTCACGTGCAGAGGCAGTCGTTGCTGCTCTCGTGAAGCTCGGTGTTGACGAGTGGAACCTCCGCGCTGTAGGTAAGGGTAGTCACGAACCTGTTGCTGACAACAAGACAGAGGAAGGTCGTGCTAAGAACCGCCGTGTTGAGTTCATCAAGAAGTAAATAAATACGATTTTCTTTCCCTCTCCTCATTCTTTTCACAAGGAACAAGGAGGGGGAATATTAAACAAATCAATATAGAATATTATGAAAAAGATAATCATCGCTTTAGCATTGGCTGCAGTAAGCTATTTCAATGTTTATGCTCAGCTGACACAAGATGCAGTAATCGCAATGTGCCCTGAACTTCCAAGTGAACAGGATATGATAGATTGGGCAGGTAGACCAGGTATAGGTTTAGAACCTTACTATGAAAAATTTCATGAAGCTATGAACAAGGTTAGGGAGAAATATGTGGAGATGAAGGCTAAGACCCATCCTAATCGTAAGGCAGAGGAGGCCGCCAGCAAAAGGAAGATTGAAGGCACTAATGTCACCGTAGGACAGCTTGACAATATGTCAGATGCTCAGTTAGAGGCAATGGCTAAGCAGGCTGTGAAAGGTCGTCTCGGTAATCTTGGCGTCAGCATGGCTGACATTGAAGCTGTACAGAGTGGCAAGATGACAGAAAAGGAACTTGCAAACAAGATGATGGCAAAGGCTACTGGAGGTCTTACCGTTAGCGATGTGGAGTTTATTGATAAAAACAACATGTCGCCAGAAGAGATAGCCCAGTTCATGCAAATGGCAGGTATCAGCGAAGGTGTACAGGCTGCAGCTGATAAAGGAAAGAAAGATGCCGCAGTGATGGCTAAGGTTGGTCCTCTTCTAGATAAGGTTGGTAGACTGACGAGAAGACTGAATGAAATCGGTGAGAAGACGCACAACCTACGCCTTGAAGCACGAACCGCAGGAATAGACCTTTGGAACCGCTCATACAAGCAACGTGTTGAGACTCTTGAGAAGGAACTTGAAGCCCTGGGGGGATATGATGAGATGAATATTGATAAGGAACACAACAGAAAAGTGGAAATAAAGCAGAAGCAGTGGGATATATATATAAAGGAATATAACAGCAAATATATTCCTCTCTGGCGAAATGCCATCATAGCAAGTCTGAATGTAATTACGACTGAGATTCCTCCTGTTGATAAAGAGTTGAGAGATACCTATGCTGAGTTATATAAACTGACGGGCGATTCTCAGTTTGATGCTCTTTCAAAGCTTCCTGCAGAAATTGCCGAAGAATATATGGCTCAGGCAGAACTTATCGACAGGTATGACGATTATAAATAGAAAATATATTGAAGAATCTCCTTATTGCTGTTATAGCACTATTCTTTATCATTCCTTTTGCTTTGCATGCGCAGAAGCCAATGGATCTGACTATCAAGACTCGCATTGATAGTACATACGTCTTTGCCTTCGACCTAACAGAGTCACGCTCTGCCAAGGGAGGCATCTGGAACGTGAAGACAGGTAAGGCAGAGACTCCGCAGAACTACACCCAGATAAAGAACGACACCATCGAAGGCAGGCCTGTCATAAGGCTCTACCGCGAGGTGGTGCCTGGCAATCATCCATTGAACAGATGGGAAACATGGGTGATGAAGGAAGGCAAGTGGCTTAATGCAGAAGAAGCTGAAAATGAACCTATGGAACAAAAGCAAGACGAATGAAAAAGTTTTTCCTTTTACTATCCGTTCTGTGTACAACATCGCTTTATGCACAGCGTATGACGGTTGTTGACATAACCAATATTATGCAGTACGTAAATGATGATAGCCTGACGTATCAGGTGGCTGTATCGGAGAGTTTTGCCAACAGCGAACGTGGGCAGGAACTGCTATCGCGTGTGAAAAAGTGTGAGTTGTGCGCCGCAAAAAATATTGGCATCAGGATACAAGAAAGACTTAATGCTCACGACTTTGGGGCAGATGTGGACGATAAACTCAACTCAATTATTGCCGACCTTCAGCAGGCAAAGAAACAGGGAATGATTTCTGCAGAGGATTTTGCCAAGTATAAAGCAGAAAATGAGAAGATGTTTGGTGAAACCAAGGATGCTGTGACCGAAGAACAGAAGAAAAGTCGTGAAAACCCCGTAAAGAATCAGTTTTCTGCATCAGAACTCAAGATGCCAGAAGATCCTGAGTCCCTCGTCAAGGAACTGTGCCGCTATGCAGTAGGAGGCAGGTACTATCGTGAGGTAAGGGGTATGGGAAAGGGAATGGCTTGCGTGACTAACGGCAAACCAAACGATTACACATGGGGCGTTATCAATCTGTTTAATCAGGAGATATTCCCACAGAAATATCTACTTCGTGGCTTCACAGCCACCAACGATCTTCTGGTACTGGAAAAAGAGGGGGCACAATATGGATTGTTCCACTATAATGGAGAGTGCGTTATCCCTTTCCAGGAAAATAGTATGAAGATACAGCTCTACCATGTGCTCATGCATACGCCCTCTGGCGATAAGGTGATTGACAAGAACGGAAAGACACTGTTCAGTTATCCTAAAATTTATGCTCGTGATGGCATGTGGGAAGTCCAGTACAAACCTTTCAATTGGGGTGTGGTCGCCGATGACGGTACAATACTCATTCCCCTGAAATATGGTATGATATGGAAATGGGAACTTGAAGGCACCGAGTATGTGGGTGCTTTCTATACAGAAGATAGTTATGATTGCGACCTCTATGATCCCAATACATGGGAACTGGTTGGAAAGCATATAAGAGGTAACATTATAAAGAACAAGTAACACAAGGGGGCGTGTCAAAGTAGCTGACATGCCCCCTTTTACTTCACAACGACAGATTCTTTTTCGCAATGGGAATTATACTCTTGCAAGAGATTATCATCGTAAAGCAATAGAAATGGCTGTTAGCCAGTATTTCTTTTTATGAAGCACGAGTTATGCTCTATATCCCTTGTGTCTTTTCAGAATGCTACGAGAAGTTCTGATTGTCTTTGCAGCGTGTAGCCAGCAACGGAGTCGGAAGTTCTCGTCCTCCTCATCCTTCTTTCGTCCATCCCAGCCTGTCTCGCTGCTGACGGAACCACCGCCTGCACAAGGGATGCTGACATAGTGACCACCCATGAGAGCGATTGCCACCTCACGAACAAGTTTGGCGGTATCAGGTTTCTCAAAGAGACTAAGCAGACCTGCAACATCTGATGACTGTTGCTGACGGAGATATTTTTCGCGACGAAGATTATCTCCGAGCTTACTCATATCATTCTGCTGCTTCAGATATAGTTTACGCTCGCTAACGATGCAGTTCTGGGCAGTTTTCATGACTCTATCTCCATAGGTATCAAATGCCTTATCGAAGTATTCTTTGATATGGAGTTTTGAGTCTTCATCCATTCATCGATATTTCCAAAGCGAGGAGGACGCTCAATAATCTTTGGAGCCTTAAAGTCATTCTTGGGTACATCAAAGCGGACATAAGCCACATCATATCGATTCACCTTGTCTATGATGGTCTGCAACTCGGTTTGCTTCGTTTCAAGTTTCTGCTGCT
>JAZRXZ010000037.1:0-1317 GCA_045600445.1 Bacteroidales bacterium
AACCTCATCACCAATCTTAAGATCTGGGTTGTAACGGAACTCAGATGCTGGGATGACGCCCTCGCTCTTGTAGCCAACGTTTACGATAACCTCACGCTTGTTGATGCCGGTTACAGTACCTTTAACTACTTCGTTTGCATTGATAGAGCTCAAGGTCTGCTCGTATGAAGCAGTCTGCTCCTCCTTACTCTTCGAGGTAAGGGTCTCGCCGTTCTCGTAAGCTTCCCAATCGAAGTCTTCGATAGCGGTGTTCTTTAAATTGTTAGACATAAAATAAATATTGGATGTGCCGCTAGTGACACAATCGGGCGCAAAGTTATGAAAAATTTATAACAATTACAAATTACAAATTACTAATTACGATTATTTGCAGCTAAATTAAGACACGACACGACCTTTTGGTAGTTAGACATAACATTTATAGACAAAAAAAATCCGCCACTCCCGAAGGAATGGCGGACGACATATTCGATTGACGAACTATCAATTAGATCTCTGAGAAGTACTTGATAGTGCGAACCATCTGTGAGGTGTATGAGTTCTCGTTGTCGTACCAAGAAACAACCTGTACCTGATAGGTATCCTCGTCGATCTTGCTAACCATGGTCTGCGTAGCGTCGAAGAGAGAACCGAACTTCATACCGATGATGTCGCTAGAAACGATCTGATCCTCAGTGTAGCCGTAAGACTCGGTCTGAGCAGCCTTCATAGCAGCGTTGATACCCTCAACAGTAACGTCCTTGCCCTTAACTACAGCAACGAGGATGGTGGTAGAACCAGTTGGGGTTGGGATACGCTGAGCTGAACCGATGAGCTTACCGTTGAGCTCTGGGATAACGAGGCCGATAGCCTTAGCAGCACCAGTTGAGTTAGGAACGATGTTCTGAGCACCTGCACGTGAACGACGGAGGTCACCCTTACGCTGTGGGCCGTCAAGGATCATCTGATCGCCAGTGTAAGCGTGGATGGTTGACATGATACCAGAAGCGATTGGAGCGTACTCGTTAAGAGCCTTAGCCATTGGAGCGAGGCAGTTGGTAGTACAAGATGCAGCAGAGATAACCTTATCCTCAGCGGTGAGGGTCTTGTGGTTAACGTTGTAAACGATGGTTGGGAGGTCCTTACCTGCAGGAGCAGAGATAACTACCTTCTTAGCACCAGCAGCGAGGTGAGCAGAAGCCTTCTCCTTAGAAGTATAGAAACCGGTGCACTCGAGAACTACGTCTACGTCGTTAGCAGCCCATGGGCAGTTAGCAGCGTCCTTCTCAGCAGAGATCTTGATCTCCTTACCGTCAACGATGATAGAGTTCTCAGTTG
>JAZRXZ010000038.1:0-3545 GCA_045600445.1 Bacteroidales bacterium
GTTGTTGGTAGCGCCTACGGGACTCGAACCCGTGTACCCGGCGTGAGAGGCCGGTATCCTAACCGCTAGATGAAAGCGCCGTTAGTTGTTAGCTGTTAATTGTTAACTTTTAGTTGGGGTGCCTGGTGGGGCTCGAACCCACGACATTCAGAACCACAATCTGACGCTCTAACCAACTGAACTACAGGCACCATGTATGCTAAGTATCATTTAGCGGGTGCAAAGATAGCGTTTTCTGTTGTGATTTCCAAATTTTTCTCTCGGTTTTTTGCATTTTCTACCTAAAAAAGATAGCAATTTGGCAAAATAGATTCATTTTTGTACATTTTAAGTGCCAAAATTTGCTTATCCGTGGCTTTCTTCGTACCTTTGCAGCATGAGAGTAGTTATCCAAAGGGCTCAGCATGCGTCAGTGACCATCGAGGGCCAGCTTAAGTCAAAAATAGGTCTCGGACTTTTCATCCTGGTGGGATTTGAGGCTGCAGATACCGTCGAGGATGTGCAGTGGATCACTCGCAAGGTCCTTGGCCTCCGTATCTTCGACGACGAGAACCATGTCATGAATCGCTCGGTACTCGACGTGCAGGGAGAGATCCTCATCGTCAGCCAGTTCACCCTCCATGCACTTACGGCCAAGGGCAATCGCCCAAGCTACATCCGTGCCGCTGGTCACGATATTGCCGTACCGCTCTACGAGGAGTTCATCCGTCAGGTCGAGGCTGGCCTTGGCAAGCCCGTCGGCACAGGAGAGTTCGGTGCTGATATGAAGTGTGAATTGCTCAACGACGGCCCCGTAACCATCTGTATTGACTCTAAAAATAAGGAATAATATGAAATACGAAGACGCTATCAATAAGTACGACGTGAACCTCAACGACGAGGAGATCGCCCAGGAAGTGCAGCAGATCATCGCTGACAACTTCGACGCTAACAATACCCCTGAAGTCCTCAAGTTCAGCCTCGGCTGTATTGACCTGACCAGCCTCAATCCGACTGATAATGAGGAGCGAATCACCGACTTCACCCGCCGCGTCAATGACTTCGAGGAGCAGTATCCTGACCTCGACAACGTGGCTTCTATCTGTGTCTATCCTAACTTCGCAGAGGTAGTCAGCACCAATCTCGACGTCACCGAGGTACACACCACCGTCGTTGCTGCCGGCTTCCCAAGCAGCCAGACTTTCGACGAAATCAAGATTGCAGAGTGCTCATTGGCCGTTGCTGCTGGTGCAGATGAGGTGGACATTGTCATCAACGTCGGCCAGATGCTCGCTGGTCAGTACGAGGAGATGTGCGACACCATTGAGGAGTGCAAGGCTGCCTCTCGTGACGCTATTTTCAAAGTCATCCTTGAGACTGGTGCTTTGAAGAAGGCCTCGCTCATCGCCAAGGCTTCCGTCCTCGCCATGTATTCTGGTGCTGATTTCATCAAGACTTCTACTGGCAAGATTGACGTGGCTGCTACTCCAGAAGCCGCACTCGTTATGTGCAAGATGATCAAGCAATACTATGACCAGACCGGTAACAAGGTCGGCTTCAAGGTAGCTGGCGGTGTCCGTACCCCAGAAGACGCCGTCAAGTATTATTCTATTGTCAAAGCTGTCCTCGGCGAGGAGTGGCTCACCAAGGATCTCTATCGCATCGGAGCTTCCAGCGCGGCCAATAACCTCCTCTCAGCTATCCTCGGCCAGCCAACCAAGCATTTCCTGTAAGTTTATAAATTAATAGTTAAAGGTTAAAGTTATATGAAGAAGTTTTTTGCTCTTTCAGCCATGGCTCTTCTCTCCCTGAGCCTCTATGCCAAAGATATTAAGACCCTCGTAGTCACCCCAACTCCTAAGATGACTTGTCAAAACTGCGAGAAGAAGATCAAGACCAACATCCGCTTCGTCAAGGGAACCACCAAGATCGAGACCAACCTCAAGACTCAGGAGATTACCATCACTTACGACGCAGAAAAAGCCAACCTTGAGTCTTACAAGGCCGGCTTTAAGAAGATTGGATACGAGATTCAGGAGGTTACTCAAACCAAAAAATCAGAGACATCCCAGAATTCCGAGCAGAAGCAATAGCCTTCGTATACGGCATCATCGACTGATCCTTCAGTCCCTTGCGCTCATGGTCAATCATGTCAATGAGTCCCAGGTTGAAGCGCAGCTCAGGTGCCAGCTTGAAGAAAGGCAGATATAAGTCACATCCTATGCCGATGTGAATACCGAAATCGAGGCGTTGCAATGTGAGCGGCGCCTCTTTTTCGTGCATCAGGTCGAAGGCTCCTTGCACACCGGCTACCAGATACGGGCGGTAGTTGTTGATGCGTCGTGTGCTGACTTTCAGGCTCACAGGCAGCTCGATGTAGTTGCTCTTCAGCTGCTGGTTTAATGTCTCTTCCTTCCCGTCTATTTCGCGGCGGAAGCTGACCTTGCGCTCCTGGAAATGGATGCTTGGTGAGACCCTCAGGTTCAGATGCTCCGTGATGGCCACATCTCCCATCAGTCCCACCATAAACGCAGGATTGACGTCCGGACACGTGGCCCACCAACCCTCGCCTCCTGCATTTCCTGAGTGAGTGATGATCATATCTGTCATGTCCGCACCTAGGCAGAATCCCCAGTGCAGCAGGCGCTGATCGTAGTAGGGGAGGTTCCTGATCTTCTGCTTCTGCGCCCATGCGGAGCTAGTCAGAGACAGCATCACCACCAGCGTAGCAAGTATGTATTTTATATCTTTCATTTTTCTGTCATCATCAATTCTGCAATATATATTTAAAGATATAACGAGATCCTGTCGGGTTTATTGTTTGTGCATTTATTCACATATTCACCTCGAGTCTTAACACTTATTGACATTTTCGTCGGAATTTGTGTAATCTATTGTTTTAAAACATTAATTTTTAAATCTGCACATTACAATCGCCACAAAAATGCATTATTTTCAGTTGATTTTGAGGAATATTTTTATTATATAAGTATACACAAACAAAAAACGATTTAACTTTGCAGTGCAAAAACGAAAATTTTGCTTTCCCCCTATATTGCAAAAGGCGGATTCTCCCGCCAGAGGTTATGAAATATTTAAGGTAATTTTTATAAACAATTTTAATTTTTATTACAATGAAGAATTTGGTTCTTTTCGCAGGTGTTATGGTTGCTGTTTGCTTCGCATCATGTGGTGGTAACAAGGCTGAGGCTCCAGCTGAGGCTGAGGCAGTTGTTGAGGAGGTAGTTGAGGCTGTAGCTGATTCTTGCTGCGCTGCTGCTGATTCTTGCTGCCAGGCAGACTCTTGCTGCGCTGATTCTTGCTGCAAGGCTGCTGAGTAATTTCAGACAAACGGTTTAATCAAACCCCGAATGGAGACGAGACCCAAGGTCTTGCCTCCTATTTTTATATATCCCCACTTATTTTGGCGCATCTGCAAAACCCTGTGTTTAACCCCAAATCGTAAAGAGTCGATATAAGAAGAACTTGACATCGACTACACCATGCAGTTGAGCACGGAAAGCTTTGATTTTGGAGTTGAGTGATTCTGCTGAAGCATTAGTCTC
>JAZRXZ010000039.1:0-1413 GCA_045600445.1 Bacteroidales bacterium
CCAGGGATGACACCACCCAGTGCCATACCGGCTTTGAGGAAGAGGCAAGTGATAGCATTGACGATAGCGGCGATGCGGCGACCAGTGGTATACTCACCGTATGTCACAACCTCTGGGACGAGAGCCCACATATAACCGGTAGCTACGAGCAAACCAGAACTCTTGACGAACTGTGCGATGCAGAGCATCCAGAACTGTTCGCGCAACGAAGGGATGGTCACGAAGACGTACATCAGGATCATACCCACAATGGAAATCCCGATGAAGATGCTAAACATACCCTTCTTGCCTACCCAGCGCTTGATGGCCGGCAACATCGGCATGAAGATAAACGCAGGAATCGTACCCAGCCACATAAACGCGGTGGTCATAAACGTATCTGCGCCAATGTTATAGGTCATAAAATACGAGTCGGCCGCATTGCTCACACTCATCAGCGTAAACGAGATGATGAAGAAGAATGCCAGGATGCGCAGCGGCTTGTTGCGGACAAACTCCATCCACACATCGCTCACCTTCACGTCGTGCGAACGCTCGGCATTCATCACCACGCGCTCTTTCGTCTCGAAGAAACACCAGATGAGCAGCGACAAACCCACCAACGCAAAGATACTCATGGTGATAAACCATGCCGAACCTGCCTCTGGCGTGTTATACTGCGCCTCCATCTCGCCCGTCTCAGGATTCAAAACCTTAGGGGCAAAGATGGCGATGACCAACGGCAACGTCTTGACCAGCAGCGCCGCGAAGTTATTAAACAGCATACGCACGCTGGTGAGAATCGTGATCTCCTCCGTGTCGCGTGTAAGGGATGAATTCAGCGCGCCATACGGCACATTGATCAGCGTATTGCACATACTCAGACCAATATAAGTAATGTACGCGTAAAGGAGCGAACCGCTGAACCCATTCCAGAAACAAAGCATAGCAAACCCAGCCAGCGGCACACCACTCAAGATGAGCCACGAGCGATATTTACCCCAGCGCGGATTCGACTTATCGATGAAGGCTCCGACCATCGGATCCCACACCACGTCGATGACACGCACCACGAGGAACATCACCGCAGCCGTACTTGGCGCCAATCCATATACGTTGGTATAAAAGAATAGGAGCCAGATACTTACCGTCTGGTAGATGATGTTTTGCGCAACGTCGCCCGAACAGAAACTGATGCGCTCACGCCAGCTGAGTTTGTAACAACCGTTATCCATGTATTACTGCTTTACGCCATTCTTGAACGCCTGTGCAAAGATCAGATAAGCACAGTTACCTGCGATGGTACCCTCGTTCTGACCCCAGAGGAATGGCCACTGGTCATAGTTCTCGAAGTGGTCAGGATGACGGAAGAGGATGCCAGGAGCCACGTTGCCAGGGATGAATGAGAAGTCAGCACGGTTGTTGCCATAGAAT
>JAZRXZ010000040.1:0-1869 GCA_045600445.1 Bacteroidales bacterium
AGGACTTTCTGGATCGAATTCTTTGCTCGGATCATAGAAACGAGAAAGATTAACGAAAGGTAACAGATCGAGCTGATCACCTACGTCAAGATGCCAACGATCTACAAAGATCTGATCAACAAGAATCTCATCGGCTTGCTCTGCAAAGCGGCCTCGCAGTAGTGGCACGTTGAGGAACTTGAGGACATCCTTTTCGACCGATGTTTGACTAACCTCGAGCGTATCGCCCTGTGCATTGAGCACCCTCATCCCATTCCAGGCACGTAACTCAAAACCATGTGTATAAGAATCTACGGGCGCCAGATCTTTGACCGAAGGAAGAGCGCGTAATTCTGATTCAAATTCAGCGCGCATTTCCTGTCCATCGAAATACGAGGGCAACATCAGTATCTCCTCTTTTTCCTGCTGGGTGAGCCAAGGGAGCTGCGCCTTCTCGTTGGTGCGGATCTGCATGATCAAAGCACCCAGCAAGGTGATGAAGATGAAGCCAATCAGCATCTGCCACCCCATCAATATATTGCGGCCGATGTGACGACCAGGACGGCGACCTGTGGTGCTCTTCATCGTCTCCTGCAGCGAATCCTTGCGGATGCGAGCCACGGCCAGCCATGCCACCACAAATCCGATGAGGAGCAATACACCCAGATGCATGGCTGTTTGGCGAAGCATCTCGGTGGTATCGAACACAAAGTGCTCACCATCAATGCGCAAATCGAAAAGCGGAGCACAGAGCTCGACGACAACCAGTGTGACGATACCCACGATGAGCAGCGTGACAATGACCTGTGTGCTGACCATCGCCCAGAGGTCGCGGGTGTGAGCTCCATGTGCACGACGCAGGGTGTATTCGCGACGGCGCATCATGATGCTGCTGATGAGCAGGTGGAAGAAGTTGCTCAAAGCCGAAAGCAGGATGAGCAAACCTGGCAGCAAGATGATGAGGAGGATGAGGAAGAAGACTCCATAGCTATCATATACTCGCTCGACATCGAACACCTTGTCGGCAGTGAGGTATATTTCTGCTCTTTCATGGGCATCATAATAATTAGAGCTGACATTTATATAACCTACAATATGTGCAGCCTCTACTTTGGCCATGAACTTGGCAAGGTCGGTTCCTTTGCGCAGCAGGATGCGAGGTTCAAAGCAGAAGATTTGCTGCGCCTGTTCTGTTTCCATCATGTGGAGTGTGCCATCGGTGTCGTTCATCACCCAAGCAGCGTGCGAGCCGAAGGGATTGATGGTGTTGTTATAAGGCATGTCCTCCACCACGGCTTGAACGGTATAGGTCGGTGTAGCAAAGACATCGGCCGAATACCGCCTGCCACCCATCGAGGTGAACTGCTCACCAATGGCTTTCTCTGCACTTCCGAAGAGCTTGCGCGCCCACGATTCGGTCATCACGAAGCTGTTGTCCGAATGCTCGGCTGCATGCCAGCTACCCGCCAGAAGGCGCGGATTGTAGATGTGGCGCAGGGTGGTGTCGCACTCAATGGTGGTGAGTTCAAAGTTCTGGTCGAGCGTCTCGTTGTGATAGGTGGCCGATTCGCGGACGTGACGGAAGTAGGCCTCCATCTCAGGAAGTTTCTCCTCCAAGCCCTCGAATGCAGTCAGTGGTACGCTATGGATATTGTGGTCCATGCGAAGTTCCAGCACGCGATCATGATTATCGTAGTAGGTGTCCATGTTCGACAATCCATGCACGAAGTACATGCAGATGCCGAAGCAGAAGAACGCCACGGCAAGGCCGACAATGGAGAACAGCGACTGGAACTTGTTACGCTGCAGGTTGCGGAAGGCTAAGGTTATATAATGCTTGATCATTGTATTTGTTATTATTCAGTCTTTACTACACTCGCCACATTCACT
>JAZRXZ010000041.1:0-7413 GCA_045600445.1 Bacteroidales bacterium
AACTTTTAATCATGAGATTTTCGGTGCAATCCGCACCGTAGAGATGCCTGATGGTCAGGCAGGTTTTGTGGCCGTAGATATCACAGAGGTCTTGGGCTATAAGAATAGTAGCAAGGCTATAAACGATCATGTGGATGATGACGAAAAAACCACTATAACGATTTGTTCGAGTGGTTCGAACTACAAGACGAAGGTCATTGCTATTTCGGAGTCGGGTCTTTACGCGCTGATCCTCTCGAGCAAGCTGCCTCAGGCCAGGGAGTTCAAGCGCTGGGTGACGAGCGTGGTGCTGCCACAGATCCGCATGACGGGTAGTTACTCGTCGGCCGACGGGCAGGATGAGAATCAGACGATCTTGCTGCTCCGCAAGGCGGTGCAGGTGCTGGAGCGCTCGTGTGAACTGAAGGATGAGATCATCGATGCTCAGCGCCCGAAGGTGGCGTTCGCCAATACGGTGGGCGCCGACACCGATCTCTGTACGCTGGCCGAACTGGCCAAGCTGATCTGCAACGCGGGTGTGCCGATCGGGCAGAACCGCCTCTGCGAGTGGATGCGCGAACATCAGTACCTCTGCCGCAGCCGCCACCACTGGAACACGCCTCATCAGCAGTGGATCGATCAGGGGCTTTTCGTGGTGAAGATCTATAAGAAGGCTTTCCACAGTCGCGGGTATACCTACGAGGCGGCGCCGATGATCACGGCCAAGGGGCAGGAGTACTTCGTGGAGAAGTTCTTGGGTCTGCAGATGGCGGCGTAAGGATTTACTACAAATTTTACTAAACTATAATTCTTTACTATTATGCAAATTACTGCAACAATCAAGGTCGTAAACGACAAGCAGAGCGGCATCAGCCGCACCAGTGGCAACGAGTGGAAGCGCCAGCAGATCATCCTCGGATGGGAAGAGAACGCTGACTCAGTGAGTTCTAATCGTGAGCAGCTGCTCATGGTGACGCTCTACGGCAAGGGCGTGGAACGCTTCGAAGAGCTGGAGATGAAGGTGGGTGACACCATCACGGGCAACGTGGAGTTCTCGACGAGGGTGAATGGTGACAGGGTGTATAATGATATCACGCTGTTTCTCTGATGAGTTGTTATACAATATATTATGAGAACGGGGCGAAGATGATGCGCCCTGTTCTCTCAGAGGATGAGTATCGCAAAATTCGTTCAACTGAGAAACAAAAATACTATCGCATCACGGGCGAGAAGCACAAGCTGGTGCAGATGTGTTACTCGTGTGTGCCAGGAGAAGATAAGTTGCTCAAAGGATGCAAGACGCCGAGTAACTCGGTGGGTATGGATGTGGACTTTGACCCGACTGATCCGGAGTATGAGCAGAAGATGAAGGCTGTGCCGGAGCTGGTGCTCTCAAAGAAGGACGAGCTCGGATTGCTGATGCTGGAACGCTCGGCACGCAAGGGCTTCCATATCGTGTTTCGGCGCAGGGCGGAGCTCTCGCAGGAGGAGAATCTGCGGTGGGCAAGTGACTTGCTCGGGGTGAAGTTTGATGAGGGTGCGAAGGATATAACCCGCGTGTTCTTTACGACTACGGACTCGAAGGAAGACCTTTTGTTCGTTGACCAAAAGCTCTTCGTTAGTGAGGAGTTAGGAGTGAGGGCTTTTGCCTCGCAAAATGCAGAGGAATTGACACCCACTCCACGCGAAAGCAAAAACGACCAGCAGGCTAACAATTCCTCACTCCTAACTCCTCACTCCTCACTAAATTATTTGGGCATAGAATATGACCAAATAATTTCCAAGTACTGGGAACTCTTCAATGACGGTAAGGAGCCGTGTTCGGGTAACCGCAATGCTTTGACCTTTGAGCTGGCTATGGCGCTTCGTGCTATCTGTGACTACTCGCAAGAAATGCTAGAAAGTGTTATCCCTCAGTATGATGGCTTGCCTGTGGAGGAGTGGCGTATGACGATTAGCAATGCCTTGAAGGAGCCTCGGCGTGGAATGCCGTCGCGCCTGCGCCAGGTGCTGGCGGCCCTGAAGGAGGTGAAGAAGATAGAGCTGACGGGCGGCACGATGACCTCGCCACCTCCTATGCCGAAGCGGCTGCCGGGGCTGATACGGCTATTGACCAAGAATGTGCCGGAGTATTACCGCCCAGCAGTGGCGAGTGCGGTGTTTCCGGCATTGGGCGTGCATCTGCATGGCGTGAGGTTCAGGTACGCCGATAATGTGGAGCATGAGGCTACGTTTATGAATCTGCTGGTGGGCTGCCAGAGCGTGGGCAAGGGCTGCATCAAGAAGCCGATTGACTATATCATGGAGGACATCCGCAAGCGCGACGAACCGAACCGCCGCCGTGAAGCGGAGTGGAAGCGCCAGAACCCATCGGGCAAGACCAAGGCCAAGGACCCGCGTCCGCAGGACATCTGCATACAGATGCTCATTGACAATCTGACGGATGCGGTATTCAACCAGCGTGTGGTGGATGCGAATAACAATGGCGAGCGCTTCATCTATACGTGTGTGGATGAGGTAGAAGCGTTGAAAAAAGTCACGTCACGCGGCACGGTGGATGAGGTGACGCTCCTGATCCGCAAGGCGTTCGACAACTCGCTGCATGGCCAGGAGCGCGTGGGCGCGGACTCGGTGAGCGGTATTGCCCCATTGCGCTGGAACTGGAATGCCTCGACTACGCCGCCCAACGCGCGCAAGTTCTTCAGCCGTGCGGTGAATGACGGCACGGTGAGCCGTCTGGATGTGTGCTCGATCTTCAAGGAGGAGAACGCCTCGGCGGAAATGCCCGTGCTGGGTATCTACGACGAGGGGTTCGCGCAGGAATTGAAGGGCTACATTGACCATCTGGAGTGTGCCAGCGGACTCATCGAGTGCCCACAGGCCAAGAAGCTGGCGCTGGAGCTGGTGCAGGAGAGTCAGGAGCTGGCGCAGCAGATGGAGAGCGAGGCCTATCGCGTCCTGTCTTATCGCGGGGTGGTGATAGCGTGGCTCAAGGGGCTGGTGCTCTACATCGCGCAAGGTTATAAGTGGACGCCCGAAATCGCCGACTTCGTGCGCTGGTCATTGCAATATAATATGTGGTGCAAGATGCTCTACTTCGGGCAGCAGCTGGAGGAAGAGCTGATGGCGGAGAAGACCATCCAGACTCAGGGCGGCCCGAATAACCTGCTCCTCTCCCTCCCTGCCGAATTCACCCGCGAAGAATACTACCAGCTGCGCAGCCGCTATGGCAAGCAGGGCAAGGGTGACTCGACGCTGAGGGTGTGGGTGTCACGCGGATATATCGTGTGGGACGAGATCGCCCAGAGGTATATCAACAAGAAAAAAGCCTCCTGACGCGTTACAATGTTACAGTGTTACAGTCGTTTTTCTGACGGTAGTGTTTAGTTACGGCCAGGCTGTCCGGGAGGATGGGCTGGCTAATTTTGTTTTAATGGTTTTATGTTATACAACATAATTGTATAGAAAAAAGACAGATATATTTGGAAAATAGAAGTATTATACATATATTTGCAGCGTCATATGCTGACCTTTAGAAAAACTGCTCTAAATCATGATACTTACCCAAGAAAGATGTTAAGGAGATGACAAAGGAAGAACGCATACAAGCTTGTTATCAGCACACCTGCCTTCTATACGAAGATAAGGTGGCAGTAACCAACCAGACGATGCGCGAACGATTTGGTCTTGACTCCAAGGGAACTTCGATGATTTCTCACATCATAGCAGACACATTGGAGTGTGGCTTGATTATACATTCCGTTTATTGTCGCGTTCTAACTTGCAAAGGAAATTTGACGACAATGAGACGTGTTCTGTTCGTGTAGATTTAATGGATAAAAATTACAAGGATACGCGGCCATAGTGGTATTTGTTTTGGGCAGCAATTTGCTTGCTCATCACATGGCATTATAAAACATCTAAATATAAAATATGTATAGGAAACTACTTTATTTATTGACAATTCTGCTTTCAGTCTTAGTATCGTCATGTAGCAATGACGATACTCCTATCGAGCCACAAAATGTGATGGCCGACGGTACTTATGAAGGCATAGGCGAAGGACGTAGCGGCATGATCAAGATTGCCATTACGGTAGAGAATCATGCAATCACTAGCGCTAAGGTTCTGACTCAGTCGGAATCGAAATTCGCTCAGGAAAGCCTTCAGGAAATGATTGATCGCATACTCAAGGCTCAAACCACACAGGACGTGGATGTAGTGACCGGCGCTACACTCACTTCTACAGGCGTGATTGGTGCAATGACGATGGCTATAGATGCAGCTTACGGCAAAAAAGTAAAGGAGCCTGACTACGCTGACACTTCGTGCGACGTAGTGGTAGTAGGTGGCGGTGGTGCTGGCCTTGCCACTGCTATTCAGGCTGTGAATGACGGTGCTAGTGTCATCGTACTTGAGAAGCGTAACTATCTGGGTGGTAATACCAATAGTTCAACGGGGGGTATCAATGCTGCCGTGACACGTTTTCAGCAGGCACTCAACATCGTAGACTCAAAAGATTTGTTTTATAATGACATCATGACAGGCGGACATAACCTGAACGATCCGGTACTGGTACACACCCTCGTCGAAAATGCTCCTACTACCCTTGACTGGCTTGCTGGCCTTGGCGCTGACCTTACAGATGTAGGCATGATGGCGGGCAGCAGCATAGCTCGCACTCACCGTCCGAAAGGTGGCACAGCCATCGGTCCTCATCTGATGAAAGTGCTCGCTAACAATGCTCATGACATGAATATAGACATCCGCACCGGCAATACTGTGACTGACGTGCTGCGTGCAGATGATGGCTCGACCAGCGGTGTAACCGTTAAGACAGAAAGCGGCAAGACCTACACCATACACGCCAAGGCTGTGGTACTGGCTACTGGTGGTTTCGGCGCCAACCTGGATATGGTGAAGTCGTATAAGAAAGAGCTTGCCGGCTTCTCTACCGTGAACCATAAAGGCGCTACAGGAGATGCTTTTGCCTGGGTGGAGAAGTTCGACGCACAGCTCTATCAGATGGAGCAGATTCAGATACACCCTACGGTCGATGCTCGTAACACGCTACTCATCACCGAGGCCGTACGTGGCAATGGCGCCATCCTCGTAAACCGTAGTGGACAGCGCTTTGCCAATGAGCTCTCGACGCGCGATGTGCTCTCTGCGGCCATCCTGGCTCAGGATGGTGCTTCGGCCTTTATTATCTTCGACACGGGCGTCAGACAGTCGCTCTCTGCCATCGAGACATACGCTAGCCAGCAACTTCTCACTGAGGGTGAGACCGTGGCGGAATTGGCCAGAAAAGCTGGGATAGATGAGAAGACGCTGGAACTCAGTATCTCGAAATATAATCAGTATCAGCAAGACCAGAACGACCCGGATTTCGGACGCAAAGCCTCGGAAATGCCTCGCTCTCTCTCCATTGCTCCTTACTATTGTATAGAGGTGAAACCTGCCATACATCACACGATGGGCGGCATACACATCAATGCCGAGTGTAATGCGCTGGACAAAACAGGCAACCCTATCCCTGGATTGTTTGCCGCAGGCGAGGTTACTGGTGGCGTCCATGGCGGCAATAGACTGGGTGGCAATGGCGTTGCAGATATCGTAGTATTTGGAAAGATAGCTGGTAGTCAAGCGGCAAGATGGGCCAAGTCAAGATAACTTACATTTATTAAATATAACTATGAACGCACAAAACCCTTTTATGCAAATTGCCATACAGGAGGCAATGGATGGTATAACACATGGTCATGGTGGGCCTTTCGGTTCGGCCATCGTCAAGGATGGTGTAGTGATAGCTTCGGGGCATAACCGGGTGGTGGCTAACAATGACCCTACGTGCCACGGTGAGATGGATGCTATACATAAGGCTTGCGAGAAGCTGGGGACGTTTGACCTCAGCGGCTGCGAGCTATATACGACTGGCGAACCTTGCCACATGTGTCTTTGCGCCTGCATGTGGGCCAATATCAGCAAGATATATTATGGATGTACGATACGCGACAATGAGATCATCGGTTTTCGCGACAACTACTTCGACAGCATCTTTGGCGGACGCGACAAGCTGACTGATTACATGACTCAGATAGATAGGGAGGCTTGCCTTGAGCTCTTCGAGAAATATAATTCGATGAATTCGACCAAGTATTGATTGCCTCACGCGTAAACCATGTAGAGAATGCCGCAGGCTGTGACGATGAGGAGTATAAAGAAGATGAAGGCGAGCACGGAGCTGAGGATGACGAGCTTGAAACTACGCTTCCACCCGATGCCTAAGAGCTGGCTATAATCCCATGCCATGAAGATGATGTTATAGAGAAAGCTGACATTCATAAACTCCATGCGATGGTCGACTAAGCCATGAAACAGCGTCGTGCACTGGATGATAATAAGCAGCTGACAGCCTATGAACATCAATATGTGCAGGTGCTCCATGAGATTGAGCACCTTGCCATAGCGGGTGAAGTGAAAGCAGAGGTGGGCTGCCGGGGTCATGGGCACGATAAAGCAGAGGGTCAGGAGTCCGGGATTCTTCAGTATCTCGTTGACGTAATCCTGTGCAATGATCAGAAAGGGCCGGATCTTCTCCATGCCCTCCCCGAGCACCACCTCATTATCGTCCATCTGGAGGTCTGGCAACGCGTCTTTGGCTATGAGCCAGAACGTGAGGTAATAGATCGTGCCGAGGCAGAAGAGCATGCCCAATGGCTTCATATAGCCTTTGCGATGGCCCTCGATATAGTCGCGGATCATGTGGCCTGGACGCCAGAATAGCTCGCTGGCGGTGCGCAGGAAGCCGCTGTCGAGGTTGATAAAGATGGAAATCAGATCATCGACCATATTGAGGAATGAGAGTCGGCGGATCTTGCGGCTCTGACCGCAGACGGGACAGAAGTTGCCCTGGTAATGGGTATTGCAATTCTTGCAGACGACGTCGTCGGTCAGGAGCTTCTTGCTGGTGACAAAGTGCGAGCGGAGGCCATTGACCTGCAGGATGCTCAGCAGACGGAGACGGGCACGTAGACGTAGATTCAGTTTCATGATGCAAAGATAGCGCCTTTTGCGCAAGTGACCAAATAATAGGGACAGAAAGCGTGCGGCTGGGACAAAAGTGACGAAAAAAGGGTTTTCAAAAAGAAAAAATTAATCTTTTTGTAACAATTTTGTAACATCACTGTAAGAAAAATGTAATCTTTTATTGCGTTTTTTAATAATTGTGTGTATATTTGTGCTCGGATAATACGTCCAAGTACCTCTTTGCGGGTACCTTATATTTACTCTAACCAAATATGTCTATCTGGGTTATCTTTAAGCTCATCGGATCCCTTGCCCTCCTGATGTACGGTATGAAGGCCATGAGCGAAAGCCTGCAGAAAATGGCAGGTCCACAGTTGCGTCATGTACTTCAGGCCATGACCACCA
>JAZRXZ010000042.1:0-54611 GCA_045600445.1 Bacteroidales bacterium
AGCAGCCCATGGGCAGTTAGCAGCGTCCTTCTCAGCAGAGATCTTGATCTCCTTACCGTCAACGATGATAGAGTTCTCAGTTGACTCTACAGTGTGCTTGCCCTCACCGAACTTGCCAGCGAAACCACCCTGAGCGGTATCGTACTTGAGGAGGTGAGCGAGCATTGCTGGAGAAGTAAGGTCGTTGATTGCAACTACCTCATAACCCTCAGCCTCAAACATCTGACGGAATGCGAGACGACCGATGCGGCCGAAACCATTAATAGCTACTTTTGTCATCTTAGTAAAATGATTTTGATTGTTTATATAAAATGGGTTAAAACACTAATTTTTGTCCTTAGACAGCGCAAAGATACTATAAATATAAATAATTTGCACTTTTTGAGATAAAATAGTCATAAAAAAAGTCTATTTGACGGACGTTTGCCAAATAGACTTTACTATTTCTCAAAAGAATAAGACAATTCAATGTCTGAAAAGGATGCTCGAATCGCCATAACTCAGGAATCTGAATCCATGGTCGAGTGCATATCGGTAGATACGATGCCAGTTCTCTCCTACCAGGCTATCTCCATCGACCAAAGCGCTGACTAACAAGAGCAAGGTGCTCTGTGGCATGTGGAAATTGGTGACGATGGCATCGATGAGACGATACTGGAATCCTGGAGCAATGAGAATCTGCGTAGCAGTGACCAGCGTATCCTGCTGAGAAGCTTCCAGATAGTCGAGAATCTGACGCAGCGAATCAGTCAGGATCATCGTGTGATCCAAGTCGTAGGGTTCCCACTGATGGACAACGAGATCCTCGGGATGAACGACAGAGGTCCAGTCAGCTCCTTGACACGCACGAATGGATGCAAGCTTTTCTCCTATATAATATAGGCTCTCCAGAGTTCGGACGCTAGTGGTGCCGGTTGCGACAAGAATAGAATCCTTCTCAGAAGACTGATTCTGTTTAAAATTGTATATAGATTCGATCACTTGCTTCGGAACAGAGATAAACTCTGTATGCATGTCGTGACCCTCAATAGTCTCGCTCTTAACAGGCTTGAAGGTTCCGGCTCCGACATGAAGCGTCAGGTACTGCAAGGAGCAGTCTTTCTGCTGTAACTTGTCGAGCACCTCAGGTGTATAGTGAAGGCCGGCAGTAGGAGCTGCGACGCTACCTTTGATCTTGGAATAGACGGTCTGATAGGTCTCCTTGTCCTTCTCCTCGGTGTCACGATTAAGATATGGAGGTATTGGCAACTCCCCCATTGCATCGAGCAACTGAGCAAAAGAAATTGGCTGACCATCCCCACTATCCCAGTAGAAACGGATCTTCTGGCTTGGTCCGAGTTCTCCTGCTCGCTCGCAATAAAGCGTAGTCTTTCTGCCGTCCTTGAGTTCGACGGAGATGGAGAGGCTTCCCTCTTTCCACTTCTTGCTATTGCCGACGAGACACGTCCAGGTGCACTCTTTCTCTGAAGCAAAGTTCTGCTGATAATCCTTCGGTGCCTCAGGTTCGAGACAGAAAACTTCGACAACGCCTCCGGTTGGCTTGCGGAAATGCAGACGAGCCTGAATGACGCGTGTATTGTTGAACACGATCATCGAACCTGCAGGAATCTGGTCAGGCAATTCGAAGAAATGATGCTCGTCGATCGTCCCTTCTCCTACTCCATCAGACGAGGCTGGATGCCACACGAGGAGCTTCGACTGATCACGCTGAGCAAGGGGATATTTGGCAATCCGCTCGTCAGGCAAAGGGTAGTCGTAGTTCTTAATTTCTATATTTCTAGGGTCTATTTTTGCCATCTTACATACTATTTTAATAAAAATACGCGTGCAAAGGTAGTTAAAAATATCCTTTTGTCAAAATTTATTTTGCGAAAAGGATAAAATTTGATAACTTTGCACGCGCAAAAATAAAATAGAATATGAAAATCGGAGATAAAGTAAGATTCCTTGACGCTCAAGGAGGCGGCATTGTGAAAGGGTTCGACAGCAAAGGACTCGTGCTGGTAGAAGACGAGGATGGATTCGAAATTCCGACCATCGCTTCACAGTGTGTCGTGGTCAGCGAGGAGGAAGACCAGCGTCAGGCAGGCCATGCTCCTGTGCATCAGGCTCCACTGACCCGTGCACAGATGGCTGCACGTCAGGCGATGACCGAATTGGACAAACTGAAAGAAGAGAACCGTCAGCTCAAAGAAGAGATACATGCACTCAAGGCTGAGATGAGCGACTTGAAGCTTGCTCTGCTTCGCGCTCAGTTCGGAACCAAAGAAAATATCAAGAAGGGCGTGGCAAACACCATCAAAAGCAATCCGCACGAGGTACTTCGTAACGGAATCATCGAGGTGGACCTGCACATCAACGCGCTCCTTGAGACTTCCGCTGGCATGAATAACGCGGCCATGCTGGAGCATCAGATGGGAATCTTCCGACAGACTATGCAGTCGTACAAGAATGCCAAGGGCCAAAAGATCGTCTTCATCCACGGCAAGGGTGAGGGTGTACTGCGCAAGGCTATCATCGACGAACTCAAACTCAGATACGCCAAGTGTGACTGGCAGGATGCTTCGTTCCAGCAATATGGATTCGGTGCAACACAGGTGACGATAAAGTGAAAAGTTAAAAGTTAAGAGTTACGCCCCACGAAAAAATATGAAGAGCCAATTATCAAAGCTCATTGAAGCCCGTAGTCAGAAGCAGATGCTGAAGGACTATTTCTTTATTACTTGCGGCATCGCACTCTATGCGATAGGATACGATGCATTTATTCTGCCAGAACAGTTGGTACAAGGTGGCGTGGCAGGTATTTCGTCTCTGCTTTATTATGCGATGAAGATATCGCCTGCTATCACAATCTGGGTGCTTAACATCGGACTTTTGCTGCTCGCATTCCGTGCATTGTCCAAGATCTTTGTCATCCGCACCCTCATCGGAGTGTCACTGCTCTCACTCTTCATCGGACTTTTCCAACCGGTCTTTGCTGAGTATGCACTGATCACCCCTGGCGAAGACAAGTTCATGCACGTGCTCATCGGAGCCATGTTAGGAGGTGCAGGCCTGGCTTTGGTCTTTACACATAATGGATCGACAGGAGGAACCGATATCATCGTAGCATTGATCAATAAGTATTCAAACATGAGTATGGGTCGTGCTATGCAGTTGGTGGATATCTGTATCATCTCAAGTTCGTACCTGTTGTTCCACTCTTTTGAGGTCATTGTCTATGGTGTCGTCTACACGCTCATTGCCAGCATCACGATGGACTATGTGCTCAATGGTAACCGACAGACGGTACAGTTCCTGATCATCTCAAAACGATACGAGATCATTGCCGACGCTATCAATCATCAGATGCATCGTGGCGTGACCATCCTCAAAGGACAAGGTTGGTACTCTAAGCAGGACGTTGAGGTGGTGATGGTTCTCTGCCGAAAATACGAGAGTCAGTATGTCTTCAACCTCATCAAGAGCATAGACCCTAACGCTATGGTGAGCCAGCAGTTCTGCCACGGTGTATTCGGTGAAGGATTTGATAAAATTAAGTAACCCTATAGAATGATCCAAGAAATAAAACAAGCTTTCTATTGCTATTTATCAGCCACACTGATCTATGCAATACAGTTTCTGATTTATCTCTTAAGCAGCCAGGTCCTCACTTTGATGGATTTCGGCGGCTGGATCTTTTATGTGACTTCCTGCATATCACATGCTGCTTGCTTTGCTCTAATTCCGTTTGTTCTCCATTGTCTTTTCATTCTGGTTAGAACGCCTAAAGCTGGAGCCATCATTAGTTGTATTCTTGCGTCTTTGATCAGTCTTATCCTCGTGATCAATGGACAAGTATACCAGCTCTATCGTTTCCATATCAACGGATTTGTACTCAACATGATTACAGGTCCAGCAGCCAGCGAAATCTTTAACTTTGATCTGATACTCTATCTTAAAGTTATATTTTTACTGTTACTGATCGGGACAATCTTTGCAGGTTGCTGGTGGTTCTGCACCCATAGAACTTCGCGTATCACATTATTTGCAGGCAAGAAGGTAGTAAGCGCCTCGCTGAGCGTAATTCTCCTCTGCACGGTTTTTGCTCATGTCTATCATATTTTTGCGTCATTCTACGAGAAGCAGTCGGTTGTCATGAGCGGCAAGGTCCTACCCTATTATTTTCCGACTACCTCATATCGCTTTCTGACCGAAACACTCCACCTTGATCCTCCTGCTCACGTCAATACAGACCTAAGTACGGGGAACACCAATATGGTCTATCCGCTGCATCCTCTTGAGACGGAGCAAACTGACAGTGTACGTCCCAACATCGTCGTTATCCTGGTCGACTCATGGAATAGCCGTGCATTGACCGAGGAGTGTATGCCAAACACCTATCGATATGCGATGGACAATAGCTGGTTCCAGAACCACGTCAGCTGCTCTAACGGTACAAAGAGTTCGGTTTTCGGTTTCTGGTACGGCATCTCGTCCTATTATTGGCCGATGGCAGAGAGTGGACACATCGCACCAGTCATCCTCGACATGGCGCGACAGAAAGGCTACAAGTTCTTTAACTACCCATCTGCCTCACAGATGGACCCACCTTTCGGTCGTGTCATCTTTGGCAAGGAAGACGATATCCGTATCGATACTCCTGGCAACAGCGCGTTAGAGCGAGACACGCAGATAACCGACGATTTCATCGCTGATTTCTGTCAGGAGCAGAGGCTCCACGAGCCGTTCATTTCGTTCCTCTTTTACGACCTGCCACACAGCTATCAGCTACCAGAGGAAAAGACTATGACCTTCACTCCTTCGTGGAAATATGCGGACTATACGAAGCTGAACAACGATATAGATCCTACTCCGTTCTGGAACCTTTATCGCAACACCTGTTACGAGACAGATCTCCTGCTGGGTCGTGTCTATGACGCTTTGGAGCAAAGCGGACTTTCGGAAAATACTATTGTTGTTGTATCTGGTGACCACTCGCAAGAATTCAATGAGAACAAGAAGAACTTCTGGGGTCACAATGGCAACTTCTCGTTGGCTCAGATACAAGTCCCACTGATTCTACATGTTCCGAACCAAGAAGCCGGCATCTTCACTCATCGTACCACTCACTATGACATATCGCCTACGATTATGCAACAGGCAATGGGTGTCACCAACCCGACCAGCGACTACAGCATGGGATATCCGTTGACCGACACGCAGCCACGCTCTTGGCACATCGTCGGTTCGGATTTGAACTATGGTTTTATCATCGAAGGAGACTCTATCCTTGAAAAGACCGCTGAAGGAAGTTTGAATGTATACGACAATCATATGAATCTCGTCTCTGGGTATCAACTCAATGCAAAAGCATTCAATAAAGCGGTGCTCAATCTGAACAGATTCCTAAAATAATAGCGAATGAAAAAGAAGATACAAGATATACTCTACTATATAGGGTTCGGATTATGGTGGATTGTGAGCATATTACCTATGCCCATCCACTACTTCTTCTCTACCCTCATTTATTTCGTGATCTATTATCTTGTTGGATATCGCCGCAAGGTTGTCAGAGAGAATCTGGTAGAGTGTTTTCCAGACAAGAATCAGAAAGAGATCATCGCCATCGAGAAAGGCTTCTACCAGTACTTCTGCGATTTGATGGTCGAAGCCATCAAGTTCTTTTCCATCTCGAAAAAAGAGATGAAACAGCGCATGGTCATGAAGGGGCTCGACCGCATCAGCGAGTCAGTTGACAAGGGACGCTCCATCGCGCTATTCCTCGGTCATAACTGCAACTGGGAATGGGTGTCGACCTTCCCGCTCTGGATTGGCAACGACAGGATCAGGTCACTACAGCTTTATCATCCGCTTGAGAATCCTGTCATGGATCGCCTCGTCGGCTATGAGCGCGAACGTATGGGGTCGACCAACATCACGATGGCGCAGAGCATCCGTCACATCACCAAGTTTCGTCAAGACGGCCCTGTAATCGTCGGATTTATCTCCGACCAAGTTCCACTCTGGGAAAGCATGAACTACTGGCTACCATTCTTCGGCAAGGACACGCCTACCATGACCGGAGCGGAGCGTATTGCCACTAAGATGGACTTCGACTGCTACTATGTACACATGCGCCGTGTCCGTCGAGGCTACTACGAGGCCACATTCGAGCTGATGACCGATACCCCTAAACAGAAACCCGAGTTCTGGCTCACTGAAGAATACTACAAGCGCCTGGAGCAGAACATCTGCGAGCAGCCAAGTTTCTGGCTCTGGTCACATCGCCGCTGGAAGCGTACACGTAGGAACTATGTGGAGAAGCTCTTTGACGAGAAGCGATGGACGGAAATCAAAAATACCCGTTTCTGCGATCGAGACTTCCCTAAGGGGAAACACTGTCTGGATTGGGCTCGTGAGCAGCAGATGGACTTACCTTATCACGAAGTACAATAATCGCGTAAGACCCCAAACAGCAACAATGTCATGAAGATAGGTTTTGACGCCAAAAGATATTATCACAATCACACCGGCTTAGGCAACTACAGCAGGACACTGGTGGGAGGATTGCAGACGCAGTTCCCCCAGCATGACTATCAGTTGTACGACGAGAAGAGCTTCACCCGCACCTTCAGCCTCGGCAAGAAGGCCGCAGCTGACGGGTGTGACATCTTCCACGGCCTCAGCAATGAGCTACCCTTTGACCTGCACCACCGATCATCAATCGACCATCACAGCGCGTCGAAGAGACCTGTATCAGTGGTGACGATGCACGATATCTGCTGGCATACGTTCCCTGGGATGTACCACTTCCTCGACCGTAAGATCTACGACTTGAAATACGGTTCATCCTGCCGACGTGCAGACAAAGTCATCGCCATCTCGGAGTCGACCAAGCGCGACATTATTGACATCTATGGTGTGGACGAGAGTCGCATAGAAGTAATATACCAGCCAGTAGCGAAGAATTTCTACCAGCCACTGGCCGATGCCACGGAGGAGGTTGTGATCAATGGAATCAGCCTTCCAAAGGATTATCTTTTGTATGTTGGCAGCATCAACGCTCGCAAGAACCTACTGGGAGTTCTGCAAGCCTTAGCCTTGATGCCACACGCACAGCGGCCTATGCTGATCGTTGTCGGCAACGGACACGAATATCGTCGCAAATGCGAAGAGTTTATCCATAGCAAAGGTCTGGAGAACGATGTCAGAATCTTAGGCAACGTCAACAGCGACGAGAGTCTTCAGCTACTTTACCGACATGCCCGTGTGATGGTCTACCCTTCTTTCTACGAAGGCTTTGGCCTGCCAGTTGTAGAAGCGGCTTTGCAACATACTCCAGTCATCACTTCTACCCTCAGTTCGTTGCCTGAGGCTGCAGGACCGGATGCCTGTCTTATCAATCCGCACGATTCGGATGCAGCCGAACTGATAGCACATTGCATAGACCGTCTCTATACAGATAACAGCTATCACCACTATATTGCAGACAAGATGGAACAGTATGCACGTACGTCTTTTGCTCCCGAGTTGCAACCACAAAAACTCATGAAGCTGTATGAATCTCTCGTCCGATAATAAGCGAGGCCAGTTCTTCCGGTTCTGCATCAACGGATGTCTTGCTGTAGCCATACAATATGCCGTATATTGGGTACTCCTCAAACTGATGGATGCAGATGGTGACGCTCAGAACATGAAAACCAATGTAGCTTACGCAGTCAGCTATTTTGTATCGTTCTGCTGCAACTTTGTCATCACCAGCTACTGGACCTTTCATTCGCGTCCGTCGTGGAAAAGACTGGTCGGCTTCGGCAGTTCGCACCTTGTGAATTTCTTCATTCAGTTAGGTTTCCTCAATCTGTACCTCTGGTTGGGTATACCGAAGGAATGGGCCGCCATTTTAGCTATGGGTTCAGCCGTACCCGTCAACTTCGTAATGCTACACTTTGTATATAAGAAGAAAAGTTAAACCCCTATAGAAATGATAAGACTTGCAATAGTATCCCCTTGCTATAACGAGGAAGCTGTTCTTGACGAGTCTGCAGCAAGGCTCACCAAGCTACTCAATGAGCTCATCGAAGAAAAAAGCATCTCACCAGATAGTTTTGTCCTCTATATCAACGATGGCAGTAAGGACAAGACCTGGCCGATCATACAACGCCTGCATAGCGAGAATCCGTTCATTTGTGGCCTCAACCTTGCGGCCAACGTCGGCCATCAGAATGCTATCATGGCAGGTATGATGCGAGCCAGACTGATAGCTGATGCAACAGTGACTATCGATGCAGATCTGCAAGACGATATTCAGGCAATTAAGAAGATGGTGGCTCTGCATGCACAAGGCAATGATATCGTCTACGGCGTCAAGGTGAGTC
The DNA here is from genome assembly GCA_045600445.1 of Bacteroidales bacterium. GTDB lineage: Bacteria > Bacteroidota > Bacteroidia > Bacteroidales > UBA3663 > Liminaster. Next base: position 8,358 of record JAZRXZ010000042.1, read on the forward strand.
GCGAGGCTGATCCTTGGCTCAAGAAGATGACAGCGCAGATGTTCTATCGCATCCAGGAGAAGATGGGAGTCAAGAGTGTATACAATCACGCAGATTTCCGCTTCATGTCAAAAAGAGCTCTCAACGCGTTGGCTGAGTATCCAGAGCGCAACCTCTATCTACGTGGCATGATTCCGATGATTGGATTCCAGTCAGCCACAGTCGATGATGTCATCTCCCCTCGCCTGGCAGGCCAGTCGAAATACACATTGCAGAAGATGCTACGTCTGGCAAGCGACGGCATCACGTCCTTCTCGACCAAGCCTATCGAACTGATTATTACCGTCGGACTGCTGATGATGCTCATCGCCATCGGCATGTTCTGTTACGTCATCGTCTCGCTGATCACCAACCACTACACTGCAGGCTGGGCTTCTATCATGATGTCAATGTGGTTTATCGGCAGCGTGGTCACTTTGGGCATTGGAGTAGTGGGTACTTACATCGGGAAAATATATATTGAAGTCAAACAACGTCCGCTCTATAACATTGCTGACGAATTATTACAACCAGCAGATGAAGCAAAAAATAATTAAGTGGTGCTGCGACAGCAGAGTCATGTGCGGCCTTTGGGTACTGATCGGTATGATCTCGGCCCTGACTAAGATGTCTTCAACACGTCACAACAACTACGACATCTTCCGTTATGTGTTCTACAATACAAGAGACGGATTGTCACTCTATGCCCCTAGCACTGATGGCGGATTCTGGGACACCAATCATTACGGTCCGTTCTTCTCTTTGATCATCGCGCCATTCGCTGTCCTTCCTACCTGGCTTGGACTCCTGTTATGGTGCACACTTCTGGCTATACTCCTCTATTGGGCAGTCAAGAAATATTGCAGTACTGTGCCACAAAAGGCCGATACATTACAATCAAGCCGAGCAAACGGGATGATGCTACTGGTCATGCCATTTATCATCTGGTTCTGTGCACACGAACTGCTTACTGCGCTATTCATGCAGCAGTTCAATGTCGCCATTGCCGCCATCATCCTGCTGAGCTTCTATTTTGTCGAAAAGGAACGGGATGAGTATGCTACGCTCTTCATCGTCATTGGTACCTTGGTCAAGCTTTATGGCATCGTAGGCCTTGCCTTCTTTTTCTTTTCAAAGCATAAGACACGCTACCTGCTCTCGCTGGTTGGCTGGAGCGTAGTACTCTTCTGCCTGCCGATGCTTATCTCATCCATGGACTACCAGTTGTCACAATATAACGAATGGTTCCTCTCGCTGAGCGAAAAGAATGACGAGAACCTGCTTTCTCACATGCAGAACGTCTCCTTGCTCGGATTCGTCAGGAAAGTAGGTTATGGACTGACTAATAGTAACTGGTGGATCGATCACTACAGCGACCTCTATCTTCTGCTCGCAGGAACAGTAACTATGGCCATCGGCTATTTCAGAGTCAGTCAATGGAAGAACCCTTGTTTCCGTCACACCGTACTGGCCGCTGTACTGATGTTTGTCTGTCTATTCTCTACTGGCACAGAGTCAAGCAGCTATATCATCGCGCTTGCAGGCTGTGCTATCTGGTATTGCCTCTCCCCATGGAAGCGTAGCAAGTGGGATGTAGCACTGATGGTCTTTGCCTTTGTCCTGACCTCCCTGTCGCCAAGCGATCTCTTCCCTGCATATATAAGAAAAGAGATTATCCAGCCATACGCACTGAAGGCTCTCCCTGTCATACTGATCTGGGGAAAGACCTGCTACGAATTAATAACGAAGAATTATGATACTACTGAGTTTTGATACAGAGGAGTTTGACGTTCCGAGAGAGCATGGTGTAAACTATGACACCCTCAAGGAAGGTATGGAAGTCTCAAAGTATGGAACCTGCCGCATTCTGGATGTCCTAAAGGAAGAAAACGTTCGTGCGACATTCTTCTGCACAGCTAATTTCGCAGAACAAGCCCCAGAAGTCATGCAGCGTATCATCAGCGAAGGTCATGAAGTAGCAGCACATGGCTGTGACCACTGGCATCCACAGGCTGATGACGTCATTCACTCCAAGCAACGCGTTGAAGCTGTGATGCATAATCTGGGATATACTGATTTCACAATCAGCGGTTATCGCCAGCCTCGTATGTTTCCGGTAAGTGACGAGATGATCCATCAGCAGGGATATCGGTACAATTCCTCACTCAATCCAGCCTTCATTCCTGGCCGTTATATGCATCTTACAGCTCCTCGTACTCCATTCTGGGTATTCAAGCCACAAGGCGAAGACAAAGGCCTGTTACAGATTCCGGCTTCAGTCACGCCGTATTTCCGCTTTCCGCTCTTCTGGCTGGCTATGCATAATCTCCCGATGTGGCTCTACAAATTATGGTGTAAGTGGACCTGGAAGCATGACGGACAGTTCGTCACCTATTTCCATCCCTGGGAGTTCTATGAGCTGAAGGAACATCCTGAGCTCCGCATGCCATTCATCATTAAGAATCACTGTGGATTGCAGCTTGCCAATCGTCTGCATCAGTTGATTCAGATGTTCAAGGCCGAAGGAGCAGACTTCATCACTTATAAGGAGTTCTCATTGTCATAAGAAACCTTCATCCGGTTAGCAATCATTCGCTGCATATACGACTGGATCATCGCCTTATACCACGTCTCATTCTCCTGTCGCATAGAATCGATCTCAGCGGTCGGAGTCTGCAGGAGGTTATGGTGCAGGTTCCAGTCATCACGGATGTTATAGATGGCGGTGGTCTTCTCGCCATCGAACTGCAGCAGGTGGTCATCCTTAACCATCTGATAGACGTCGTTGAAATAATTGACGGCCCAGGACAGAGAGTCAGGCGTATTCATCAGGTCTTTGCCAAAGGCTAGATAAGGCTCGTCATAATGGAGCCACTCCAGAAGCGTTGGCATGACGTCAATCTGCTGCGCCACAGCCTTGCGCCTGCCACGTGGCATCTCGCCGCTCGGATCATAGAAGATGATCGGAGAAGAGAAGTAGCCGAGATCGGTCTGATAGGATGCATGGTTGGTCTGATTGGTATGGTCACCACATAGGACGAAGATCGTATTCTCGAACCAAGGCTGCTGACGTGCATTGTCGAAGAACTCTCGCAAAGCCATATCCACATATCGGATACACTTATGAATAGGGAGCTCTTCCTCTGGGAACTGGCTGCGATAGGTCTCCGGAATCTGGAACGGATTGTGGCTCGTCGCCGTGAAGATCGTACTCAGGAATGGCTCCCGATCCTTGTTGAGCTCCTTGAGCCAATAGCGCATGAAGAGATGATCCCAGACGGCCCAGACGCCATCAAAGTCACGGTCGCCATCAAACTCCGGATAGGAACTGCCATACTCATCACGGCCCAGATAGGTCTGGAATCGCGTAGAACGTGCGAAGGCCTCAAAACCCATCGAACCATTATCAGCACCATGCACGAATGAGGTGTGATAGCCTTTCTTATTGAGACATTCTGCGATTCCTCCCACCTCGTTCATGGCCGTACTGCTGACGAAATAAGGCTCTACAAACATAGGTATGGAGCTGAGGATCGACGGCATTGCATCGATAGACTTTCGGCCATTGCAGAAGGAATACTCGTAGGTCAAGGACTCACTGATGAGTTCATCAAGGAATGGCGTATAACCCTTATACTTACCTCCTTCGAGCGTATCATTGAAGGCTCCGATATATTCACGGCCCATGCTCTCAAGAATGAAGATGACAATATTCTTCGGCCTGAACTGCACGCTGTCCGACTCAGCATGAGGCGTATGGGAGACAATCGGCGTATAGAGGTCATCGAGCGTCTTCTCGTCATAGTACAGAGGATCGACGAAACTCTTGTGGCTGGATGAACGAATCAGCGCAAAAGGCGTATTGAGCACCATAGCCGCCTCACCAGGATGATCGACGTACTGGTTGGCATTGCTCAACGTGATAGGACGGAGATTCTCAGCCACACCTCCTCGCATAGCAACGACCGTAACAAAGATCATTCCTAAGAAAATGAGGGTCTGTGGCACATAATAGCGCACATAGTCAGCCGTCCCATGCAGTTTGAAACCCGAAGGACGAAGACGGTTCGGATTAGGCCGCTCCGTACCTAACCTTGGCATGACATACAGCTTATACATTCCATACATCAGCACAAGCGCAATGACCACCAGATACCAGTGAGTCAGCGCCTCATGCGCCATAATTCCTCCCACATTACTATCGTTACTGAACTCGCTGAAAACGGAGAACGTGCTACGTCGACCTGTATAGGGGAAATAAACCGCATCGCACAGATTGGCAATAATAGCTATGGCCATTACCACCAGATAGATGTATTTGGTCACCTGCTGATAGCGTCGGACCTCCTTGAGGTGCATCGGGATGAGCATGAGCAGGAGATAGAGCGACAAAGTATAGAAGATGGCGCTAGAGTCGAAATACCAGGCTCCAGTCAGCAGCTGACCCCAATCGAGGCGCTGGAGAGGTTCTGCAAATGTATCCCAGTTGACGGCAATGTATACGAGTCGGCACAGCATATAAACCACATACGCCATCGCCAGATTGCACAGAAAGGCGAAAAAGCAGGAAAGATAAGTTTTCAGAAGTCCTGTCATGAAAGAGATGATTAAGTGAGAGTGAAAAACAAGTTTTCACTTGTCAAATGATGCGCGAAGATAAATCTTTTTTTCCATCCCTCCAAACAAATGCCAATAAAAGACACTACCAAATGACAAAAATGCATTTTTTCAATCTAATTCGAGGGTAAAAAAGAACATAACCACCCGTTTTTTTGCACAATGACACATATTATATTATCTTTGCGGAAAATTGTTATAAGGTTTGTGTCATGAAATATCTGATTATCCTGGCCGATGGCGCCGCAGACGAGCCTATCGAGGTATTAGGCAACCGTACTCCCCTGCAGGCTGCACAGAAGCCACTCATTGATAAACTGGCGCGCGAAGGTGTCAATGGTCTGCTGAAGACCGTCCCTGAAGGTTATAATCCTGGCTCTGAGATTGCACACCTCGGACTCCTCGGCTATGATGTAGCTAAGGTGTTCGAAGGACGTGGTTCGCTCGAAGCTGCTTCGATGCAGATTCCTATCGAGGACAACGAGGTGGCCATGCGCTGCAACATTATCTGCCTCGATGGCGATAACATCAAGAACCACTCAGCAGGCAATATCTCAACCGAAGAGGCTGATGAGCTGATCAAGGCGCTCAATGCCACGCTCGGAACTGAGGCCATCAAATGGTTCACCGGCGTGAGCTACCGTCACCTGCTGAAGGTCAAAGGAGGCAACAAGTTCGTACACTGCACTCCTCCTCACGATCGCATCGGCCAGCCTTGGCGTCCAGAACTGCCATACGCCGAAGTCCCTGAGGCAGAAGAGACAGCCGCTCTCCTTCGCGACCTGATCCTCCGCAGTCAGGAAGTTCTCAAGAATCATCCGGTCAACCTCAAGCGCATCGCAGAAGGTAAGGATCCCGCCAACAGCATCTGGCCTTGGAGCCTCGGCTACCGTCCGGCCATGCAGACCATGCAGGAGCTCTTCCCGAATCGTATCAAGACTGGCGCAGTCATCTCGGCCGTCGACCTGATCTTCGGTATCGGCGTCTATGCAGGTCTCGACAAGGTGGAGGTAGAAGGCGCAACGGGTCTCTTCGACACCAACTACGAAGGCAAGACCGCAGCAGCCATCGAGCAGCTCAAGCAGAAGGATTTCGTCTTCCTCCACATGGAGGCCACTGACGAAGCCGGCCACGATGGCGAACCGGAGCTCAAGACCAAGTGTGTGGAGTATATCAACGACCGTGTCCTCAAGACCATCCTCGACGAGATCTCTACCTGGGATGAGCCTGTCCGCATCGCTCTCCTCCCCGACCACCCTACTCCTATCAAGTATCGCACCCACACCATGACACCAGTACCATTCCTGATCTGGCAGTCAAAGCCATCACAGGCAGGCGATCCTCAGGATATCGTGGCAGACAAGGTGGAGCGATATGATGAGGAAAGCGCTTTCAACGGTGCTCTCGGACTCATGAAAGAGGATGAATTCATCAAGTTCTTCCTGGGATAACCGTAATTTGTAATCAGCAATTTGTAATTAAGTATGAAATACTATTCGACCAACCGTCAGGCTCCCGAGGTAACCCTCTCAGAAGCCGTCATCAAAGGCTTGGCTCCAGACAAGGGCCTCTACATGCCTGAGCGTATCAACCCATTGCCAAAAGAGTTCTTTGACAACATTCAGGAGATGACCCTGCAGGAGATCGCTTTCGAAGTGGCTAAGAACTTCTTCGGCGAAGACATCCCTGCCGATGATCTCAAGCAGATCGTCTATGACACCCTCCAGTTCGAGATTCCGCTCGTCAAGGTCAATGACAGCATCTATAGCCTCGAGCTCTACCATGGTCCTACCTGCGCCTTCAAGGACGTAGGAGCACGTTTCATGGCTCGTCTGCTCAGCTACTTTGTCAAGCAGAATCCATCGCAGAAGGGTAATGTACACGTGCTCGTAGCCACCTCTGGCGATACAGGTTCGGCTGTAGCTAACGGCTTCCTCGGTGTCCCTGGCATTGACGTCACCGTCCTCTATCCACAGGGCAAGGTCAGCGAAATCCAGGAGAAGCAGTTCACCACCCTCGGCCAGAACATCACCGCGCTGGAGGTTGATGGTGTGTTCGATGACTGCCAACGCCTCGTCAAGGAGGCCTTCATGGATCAGGAGCTCAACGATAAGTTCTTCCTGACCTCGGCCAACTCTATCAACGTAGCTCGCTTCCTCCCACAGGCGTTCTATTATTTCTATGCTTACGCGCAGCTCAAGAAGCAAGGCAAGGCTGACAATGTCGTTACTTGCGTTCCTTCTGGCAACTTCGGCAACATCTGCGCTGGTATCTTCGGTGCCAAGATGGGTTTACCTATCAAGCGTTTCATTGCTTCGAACAATGCCAACGATATCTTCTTCCAGTACCTTGGCTCTGGTCACTACAATCCTCGTGCCACCCAGGCTACCATCGCTAACGCTATGGACGTAGGTGATCCTTCTAACTTCGCTCGTATCGTCAATCTCTATGGCGGTGGCCAGCAGAAGGCTGAGAAGATCACTCCAGAGGCCGCTCATGCTGCCATCTGTGCAGAGATCAGCGGTGCTACCTACAGCGACGAGCAGATCAAGAAGGCCATGGTCGACTGTCTCGCTGCCAACGGTTATGTCTGCGATCCTCACGGCGCCTGTGGCTATCAGGCTCTCACCGATGGCCTCCAGCCAGGTGAGGTAGGCTTCTTCCTTGAGACCGCACATCCTGCTAAGTTCAAGGATACCGTCGAGCCAATCATCAACCAGCCTGTAGCCATCCCTGAGACGCTGCAGAAGTTCATGAACGGCACCAAGCAGACTCAGCCAATGACCAAAGAGTTTGCTGATTTCAAGAAGTTCCTGATGAATAATCTTTAATAATGACTCGAACCAAAGAAGAACTCTTCAACACCCTCACCCATTTCGTGGGACTATGTCTGGTCCCATGCATTTCGTGGGTTCTGATCTGGTTCGGATACACAAAAAACTGGGAGAATGCCTTCGGTGTGACTTTTTTCACCGTAGGCATGCTCCTTACTTATTTAGCCTCTACCCTCTATCACTGGTGGAAGCCTGGCACACCTGGTAAGCAGGTTCTGCGCAAGCTCGATCATATCGCCATCTACGTACTCATCGCCTCAAGCTACACACCCATCTGCATGCAGCTGGTCGAAGACGATCTTCTCGTGCAAGGCTGGACGAGCTTCGGTGTCATCTGGCTCCTCGCCATCTTCGGCATCTTCTATAAGATCTTCTGGTGGATACGCTATCCACGCCTCTCTCTCATATTATATATATTATTAGGATGGGCCATCCTCTTCATGATCCAGCCTGTCCGCGAATGCATCACTACCCTTTCGCTCATCTTCATCCTGGCCGAAGGTATCACCTATACCAGCGGCGTCTATTTCTTCATTCACGACCATGAGCACCGTTACTACCACGGCATCTGGCACATCTTCGTCATCCTCGGCACCCTCTTCCATTGGGCCGCAGTCTTCGTGATGGCCTGGCCTTGGGAAAATGGATTATTTGCATAACCAAATCTTATTTTTTGTTAAATTCAAGACTTCTTGACAGTCTCTCCATACCCATTTTATAAGAAAAAAAGATAAAAGAGTCGCAAATCAGGCATGTCGGGTTGCTTTATATATTAAAAAATGTGTAAATTTGCAGCAACAAACAAATATATCACAATCATGCTTGAACGCTTCCTTACAAAAACACAGTTCTCCGACTATGAGGACTTCATGAACAACTTCCAGCTCCAGGTTCCTGAGCATTTCAACTTCGGCTACGATGTCATCGACGCATACGCCGAGGAAGAACCTGAGAAGGAGGCCATCCTCTGGACCAATGACCGTGGCGATGTAAAGCATCTCAACTACCGCGAATTCAAAGACCTTTCTGACCGTTGCGCCAGCTACCTCCTTACCTTGGGTATCGAGCGTGGCGACCGTGTCATGCTCATCCTCAAGCGCCGTATGGCGTGGTGGATCACCATGGTAGCACTTCACAAGATCGGAGCCGTAGCCATCCCTGCTACTCATCTCCTCACCGACAAGGACATCGTCTATCGCTGCCACGAAGCCGACATCAAGGCCATCGTAGCCGTAGGCGACACCAATATATTAAGAAATGTAATACGTGCACGCGCCTACTCTCCATCGCTCAAGCACTGCATCAGCATCGGTCCTGCCGTACCACAAGGCTGGGACAACTACTGGGAGGGAATCTACTCTGCACCAAAGTTCGTCAGCCAGAAAGGCCAGAACCACGTCTCAGACAACTTCCTGATGTACTTCACCAGCGGCACCAGCGGCGAGCCAAAGATGGTGATGCACGACTTCAGCTACCCATTGGCACACATCGTGACCGGCAAGTACTGGCACAATGTGCACGAAGGCTCACTCCACCTCACTGTGGCCGACACAGGCTGGGGCAAGGCCGTCTGGGGCAAGTTCTATGGCCAGATGATCTCTGGAGCCACGGTCTTCATCTACGACTTCGAAGGCCGCTTCGAGCCAGACAAGATGCTCAAGGTCATCCAGGACTTCAAGGTCACCTCGTTCTGCGCACCTCCTACCGTCTATCGCTTCATGATCCGCGAAGACCTCTCGCAGTACGATCTCTCGGCCCTCGAGTATTGCACCACCGCAGGCGAGGCATTGAACCCTAACGTCTTCCTGGAGTGGAAGGAGAAGACCGGCATCATGATCTACGAGTCATACGGTCAGACAGAGACTACGCTCGTCCTCGGCACCTATCCATACGTCGAGCCACATCCAGGATCGATGGGTGTGCCAAATCCTCAGTATAAGGTCGATGTGCTCAATAGCGAAGGCGAGCGCTGCAAGCCAGGCGAGCATGGACAGCTGGTCATCCACACCGATCAGGGCAAGCCTTACGGTCTCTTTAAGGAGTATTACCGCAATCCATCGCTCACTGAGAAGGCTCACAGCAAGGGAATCTACTACACCGGCGACGTTGTCTATTATGACGAGGAAGGCTACTACTGGTTCGTATCACGCGCCGATGACGTCATCAAGTCATCTGGCTACCGCATCGGTCCTTTCGAGGTTGAGTCAGCGCTCATGACCCACAACGCTGTCGTAGAGTGTGCTATCACCGGCGTACCTGACGATATCCGTGGCATGGTTGTCAAGGCCACCATCGTCCTCTCTGCAGAATATAAGGATCAGGCTGGCGAAGAACTCGTCAAGGAGCTGCAGGATCACGTCAAGCGAGAGACCGCACCTTATAAGTATCCTCGTATCATCGAGTTCGTCGATGAGCTCCCAAAGACCATCAGCGGAAAAATCCGTCGCGTCGAGATCAGAGAGAATGACGCAAAGGCGTAATATTTTCGCAAATAACAAATAGCAAATAACAAATATCACCACCCACGAAATAGACAACAAAATGTCAATAGTGGGTGGTGATATTTGTATTATTTGATTACTAATCGCAAGCGATTAATAATTCTCAGCCATTACCTCGAAATAGCTCTGTGGGTGGTTGCAGGTAGGACAAACCTCAGGAGCGTTGGTACCTACTACGATGTGACCACAGTTGCGGCACTCCCATACCTTAACCTCGCTCTTAGCGAATACCTGAGCGGTCTCGATGTTCTTGAGGAGAGCGCGATAACGCTCCTCATGACGCTTCTCGATAGCAGCGACGAGACGGAACTTAGCAGCGAGCTCCGCGAAGCCTTCTTCCTCAGCGGTCTTAGCGAAGCCTTCGTACATGTCGGTCCACTCGTAGTTCTCGCCATCAGCAGCGGCAGCGAGGTTCTCAGCGGTAGTACCTACGCCATCGTTGAGCTCCTTATACCACATCTTAGCGTGCTCCTTCTCGTTGTCAGCGGTGTGCTGGAAGATAGCAGCGATCTGCTCAAAACCATCCTTCTTTGCGCGTGATGCAAAGTAGGTATACTTATTACGTGCCTGTGACTCGCCCGCGAAAGCTGCCTCAAGGTTCTTTTCTGTCTGTGTGCCAGAATACTTTGTTGCCATAGTTGTTAGTGTGTTAAATGATTATTTATTAATGTCTGCTGCAAAGATAATCAGTTTTCTTTGTATTTCCAAATTTTGAGAAGAAAAAAATTGAAAAATCAAGCAAACACATCGCTATGAATCGCCTCGACAATCTCATCGACATCATCGGCCATTTGGATGTTGAGATTCTTGTATCGGCCATTATCGAGCATGTGCTGCATGAATGGGACGACAGGGACTTCCTCCGTCCAGAAATGCTTACCGACGAAAACCATCGGACTTGTAAAGCCGTGGCTCACATAGTGGTTCTGCACGGCCTCCTGGAAGATCTCCTGCAATGTGCCGGCGCTACCCTCCATGAAGATCAGTCCACCGTATGCTTCGGTGAGGAGTGTGTCTTCGCGGATACTGTTCTCAAAGAGCTTGGCGATGTGTGTAGCGAAGGCCGACGGTGGCTCATGACCATAGTACCATGTAGGGATGGAAAGGCTCTTGTAATTAGAGATAAGTGGGAATCGCTCCATCACACGGAAAGCCTGTGCCAGCCATCCCTGATCCTGGAAGGTCGGTGCAAGACTCAGGATCTCAATAGCCACATCGACCTCCTCCTTAGTCCGGCCAGCCATGTAGGCGCCGAGATGTGTGGCTTCCATCGCACCAGGACCGCCACCGCTGATCATCAAATAACCCATCTCTGTGAGGCGCTTGCTGACGTCCACAGCCAAACGATAGGCCTTCGTAGCGCGCGACAAGCCGTGGCCACCCATGATACCCACCACCTGCTGCTGTTCGTATCCTTTCAGGAAATCCTTCATGGCCACACGAATCCTCAGGTCATGAATGGCTCGTGCAGCAATCTCATAAGGAGAATCGGTGAGCTTGCCTGTCTCGACCAGATGATGATATACTCGCGTGTCGTAGCAGCGGTCAAAGCTCTCAGGATCGTCATAGTCGAAGACATCGAACAGCTCCTGGATCGTGTAGAGAGAAGTACGCTCCAGGTTATATGGAACCGAGATAAGATAGCTGCCAAACTTTACTTGTTCTGCCAGTGTCATACTGATGGTATAGATATTAGAATTTTAAGCCTTATTTTTCTGGCGCTTTACACTGATTGCAACGATCAGAAATACCAGCAGCGAACCTAAGCTGTCGGCCAGGAAGTCGAGCCACTCACCGCTGCGACGATGATTGGTGCAATGTTCCTGCAGGATCTCTATCACGCCACCGAGCACCATAGGCCACCAGAGCGCGATGACGCTGATGTGTGGCCAATGGAGTGTCTCTGCCTGCACGGTCTTCAGTTTGAATCCCTGAAGGCCATGCAGCTTGAAATGTTCGTATAGTACCACCGCTGTCAATCCTCCATACATGACCATGTGTGTCCACTTGTCAATGAATCGCACATTCTCAAGCTCTGGCAGTTTAGGAGGCGTGAAGAATGACAAGTAGAAGATAGCTACAAGTGTCAGTAGCGTCAGCGGATATTTCTTGAAGTTATTCATTACATTGCAGCGATCAGTTTGTCCACATCCTCCACCTTCGTTGCCCAGCTGGTGCAGAAGCGAACAGCGGTATGCTCTGCATCGACAGGCTCCCAGATCTCGTAGATGAAGTCCTTGCTGAAGCGCTCCATCTCAGCCTTGGTGAGGATAGGGAACTGCTGGTTGGTAGGACTCTCCATCAGCATCTTATAGCCTTTTGCAACGAATGCATCGCGGATGCGCTTAGCCTGCACATTGGCATGACGAGCGATCTCGAAGTAGAGATTGTCGGTGAAGAGTGTCTCGAACTGAATGCCAAGCATACGCCCCTTAGCCAGCATGCCACCGTTCTGCTTGATGTTGTAGCGGAAGTTCTTCTTCAATGCATCGGCTGTGATGACGATAGCCTCGCCGAACATTGCACCCTGCTTGGTGCCACCCAGATAGAAGACATCGGCCAACTGAGCCAGCTCTGGAAGAGTGATGTCACAAGCGTCACAAGTCAAGCCATAACCCATACGAGCACCGTCGATGAAGAGTGGAAGCTCAAGACGATGGCAGACCTCGCTGATCTTGGTCAACTGTTCCTTGCTGTAGATTGTACCATACTCGGTAGAGAATGAGATATAGACCATCGCAGGCTCTACGGTGTGGCAAGGATCCTCAGAAGCACGATGAGCCACAACGAGCTCTTCGATCTGCTCTGCGGTGATGAGTCCCTGCTGGTGTGGCAAGGTGATGCACTTATGGCCGATATGCTCAAGCGCACCAGTCTCATGCACGTTGATGTGACCGCTGGTAGCACAGATCACACCCTGATGATGACGGAGGATCGATGCAATGACGGTGACATTGGTCTGTGTACCACCTACCATGAAATGCACATCTGCATCAGGACGCTGGCAAGCCTCACGGATCAGACGACGTGCATTGTCGCAATGAGGATCAAGGCCATAGCCTACGCTCTGCTCGTCGTTGGTTGCTACTAGGCGCTCGAGGATCTTTGGATGAGCGCCGTTGTTATAATCGCACTGGAACTGAATCATTTTTCTTTACTTTAGGGGTTAATTTGAGTGCAAATATAGCAATTATCTCGACAATGACAAAGGGTTGACACCAAAAAACAGAATATATGGGCCTTTTTTCAATAAAAATGATTATATTTGCACCCGTATTAAGACCACTAACCTCCATATTTTACACACATGAGATACTTATCGACTATGCTGCTCGCTGCTGCCTGCTGTTTCTGCACGGTCAATCTGTGCGAAGCACAAGCTCCATCGAACACCTGGAATCCGAACCTGCCGAATGGCATGTATCGCAATCCTGTCATTGACGCTGACTACTCCGATCCGGACGTCTGTCGCGTCGGCAATGACTACTACATGACGGCCTCGAGCTTCTGCGACATCCCAGGCCTACCGATCCTGCATAGCACCGATCTGGTCAACTGGGAACTGATCGGACACGCCATTGTCGATGACTATCCTGTGCTGCCAGAATATGCAGGCACCGACCTCGACTGGCGCAAGAAGGTGCAACATGGCAACTACGTATGGGCCCCTTCGATCCGCTATCACGACGGCTGGTTCTACATCTACTGCGGCGATCCGGATCAGGGTCTGTTCATGACCAAGACGCAAGATCCACGCGGACCTTGGGAACCGATCGTATGGGTAAAGAAAGGTAAGGGTCTCATCGACTGCTGTCCGCTCTGGGACGAAGACGGTAAGGCCTATCTCAGCCACGGCTGTGCTGGCTCTCGTGCTGGTGTCAAGTCGGTGCTTTTCGTGGCTCCGATGTCGGCCGACGGTACTCGCGTCACAGGTCCTTCACGTATCGTCTATGACGGCCATGAGGATCAGCCGACCATTGAGGGAACCAAGTTCTACAAGCGCAATGGCTATTATTATATAATGAGTCCAGCTGGTGGCGTGAAGTATGGTTGGCAAGTGGAGCTCCGCAGCAAGGATCCTTACGGTCCTTACGAGGAGTACGTCGGCCTCGCACAAGGCAAGAGCAAGGTCAACGGACCTCACCAAGGCGCATGGGTCGACACACAGAATGGCGAGGACTGGTTCCTCCACTTCCAGGACAAGCACGCCTACGGTCGCGTAGTGCATCTGCAGCCAGCTGTGTGGAAGAATGACTGGCTCGTCATCGGTGACGACCGTGACGGCGATGGCTGTGGCGATGCTGTGGCCCAATGGAAGAAACCAAACCTCCCTGCCATGCCAAACGTGCAGCCTCTGGAGGACGATGAGTTCGACAAGACCACCCTCGGCCTGCAGTGGCAATGGAAAGCTCCGTGGAGCCATTACTGGTACTTCTGCGACGCTAAGAACAGCCGTCTCCGCCTCTACGGTGTGCAGATGCCTGCTGGCAGCAAGAACCTCTATGACTGTCCGAACCTGCTGATGCAGAAGTTCCCTACCGAGAACTTCACCGCTACCGCCAAGGTCCGCTTCATCCCTAATCCGGATTACAAGCCACGCTACGAGCAAGCGGGTATGATCGTCGAAGGCCTCGACTATGCAGCACTCAAGCTCGTCGACACGCCAGAAGGTATCGTCCTGCAGCAGGTCACCTGCTTCGGTGCAGACAAGGGTAAGGCTGAAGTCATCAACGCCTCGGTCAACATCGAGAGCCAGAAGCTCCCTGAGCCCTATACGGTCAAGTACGCCAAGGACGACATCCCGAAGAGCCGCACCGCCTCGGTCGACGTCTATCTCCGCGTCAAGGTACACAGCGAGGGATCGGAGAACCAGATCCGCAGCCTCGTGCAGTGCTACTACAGCCTCGACAACAAGAAGTGGCAGGCGCTTGGCAATGAGTTCGAAGCCAAGGAAGGCAAGTGGATCGGAGCCAAGCTGGGATTCTTCAATACGCGCAGCGAGACGAAGAATGACGCAGCGTTCTTCGAAATTGACTGGATAAGATTTAGTAAATGAATTCAATTTTAGTTCTTTTCATCATCGCTCTCTATTTCTGCATGGTCTTCGGCGTCAGCTGGTGGACCACTCGCAGGAAAGATACAGACTCGCAGAGTTTCTATCGTGGTGACCGCAAGAGCCCCTGGTGGGTTGTGGCCATCGCCATGATCGGTACGAGTATCTCTGGTGTGACCTACGTCAGCGTACCTGGTATGGTAGCTTCGAGCAGCATGGGATACCTCCAGATGGTCCTTGGCTTCGTGGCTGGCTACTTTGCCGTGGCTTACATCCTGTTGCCACTCTATTACCGCCTCGGACTCTCGAGCATCTACGTCTATCTGGAGCAGCGTTACGGTCAGTCGGCACATCGCACAGGAGCCGCGTTCTTCCTGCTGAGCAAGTTCCTCGGCTGTGCCGTCCGCATGTACCTCACCGCCGTCGTATTGCAACTCGTACTGTTCGAAGGTCTGGGTATGCCATTCGGCCTCAGCGTGGCGTGTATCATGCTCATCGTGTGGCTCTACTCGTTCCGTGGCGGAGTGAAGACCCTTGTCTGGACAGATCTCCTACAGACGCTCTGTCTGCTGGCTGCCATGATCGGCTTTGTCGTCTATGTCTCTCAGGCGATGGGACTCAACGCCTCAGGCCTCTACACCACGATTACAGAGAGTCCGATGAGCCGCATCTGGTTCTTTGACGACGCCAACGACACGCGTTTCTTCTGGAAGCAGTTCCTCGGCGGCGCCTTCACCACCATCGCTATGACGGGTCTCGATCAGGACATGATGCAGAAGAACCTCTCATGCACCTCGCTCAAGGAGGCGCAGAAGAACATGGTCTCTTACGGCTTCGGCTTCCTGCCAGTCAATCTCGTGTTCCTCTCCTTAGGTATCCTCCTCTACACCTATGCTGGTCAGCTCGGCATGCTTGAGGCCGATGGTTCGCTGCATGAGGTCATGGCCAATGGCACAGCCGCTCCGCTCAAGTCCGACGAGCTCTTCCCCTATCTGGCCACTGGCGTCAATCCGCTGACGGGGACACCATTCCTTCCCATCATCGTCAGCATCCTCTTCGTCCTCGGCCTCATCGCCGCCGCTTTCTCTTCTGCAGGTTCGGCTGTGACAGCGCTTACCACCTCGGTGATGGTCGACTTCATGAAGCCACAATCAGACGAAGCTCAGGCACGCCAGCGACGTTTCAAGGTGCATCTCATTAACTCCATCCTCATGGGTGTGATGATCTATCTCTTCCACCTCCTGGCCAGCGGTTCGGTCATCAACGCCGTCTATGTCGTAGCCAGCTACACCTACGGTCCGCTTATCGGCCTCTTCTTCTTCGGTCTCTTCACCAAGGTCAAGGTGCGCGATGGCATCATCCCCGTCATCTGCATCCTCTCCCCGATCCTCTGCTTCATCCTCGACCAGAACAGCGAATCCTGGTTCAATGGCTACAAGATCGGCTATGAGCTGCTGTTGATCAATGGTGGCATCACGGCGTTAGGTCTGTTAATATTCAAAAAGAAATGAAAAAGATAACTACCGCACTCCTCTCCCTGCTCAGCATCTTCCCCTGCTGTGCAGACAAGCAGCAGGCACCAAAGCTTCCGCTGACCGACATCAGCTACCGCTTTGGCTCGCAGATGATCGCCTTTCCAGAGTTCAGCATGCGTTTCTTCTCGGCCAATGACAGCGTCTTTGCTGTGGTATTCGACATCGATCAGATCCAGTACTCACGCTACCTCATCAAGCAGGAAGGTGTCATGAAGCAGATGAAACAGATCATCCTCGACGAGAAGATGTATCGGTATAAGTCTTCGTACAGCAATCCATACGTCCTCGATGGCGACGGATGGTCGTTCAACGCGTCATTCTCCGACGACGTCGATGAGCGCCACAAGCACATGGAGTGGATCAACAGCGGTGGCAGCAACAAGTGGCCAGGTGGCAAGGGACTCAGTCGCATCGAGAATGCTATGAAGGAAGCGATGACTGATGCACAGTTCCTCTATATCTGCGACGAGAACGGACAGGAAGTTTCCGAAGAACCGGATACCGAAGACGCTGAGACCGAAGAAACAAGCAACGAATGATCAATGAGAGACCCTCTTTATTATAGCTTCAAGTGGTACATCAAGCAGGTGCACGACACCCTGCTGCTACGCAAGAGATACGTCTTTGGCCAGGAGAACCTTCCCAAGGACGGCGATCGCTATTTCATTGTCTGCAATCATCAGAACACAGGCAATGATCCGCTCAACATCCTCTTTGCGTTGCCACAAAGGATCCGTCTGTGTGCCATGGCTCGTGCCAACCTCTTCGAGATCCATCCCAAGATCACGAGCTTCCTGCATTGGGTAGGTATGGTGCCAGCTTTCCGTTTCGGATTCGAAGGAGGTGAAGGTATCGAGAGCAATTTCTCGTCATTCGACCAGGTCTCTGAGCGTCTCAACGCCGGCTACCCTTTCATTGTCTTCCCTGAGGCCGGCCATACCCAAGGCCACTATCTCGGACGATTCACCACGGGTACCGTCCGCATCGCCTTCCGTGCAGCCGAGCAGAACGGCTGGAAGGAGGACATCAAGATCCTGCCGACGGCCACCCATTACAGCGATTACTTTGGCGTGCAGATCGACTTCATCTGGAAGATAGCGCCAGCCGTCTCGCTCCAGCCTTACTACGAGGAGTTCCAGCAGCATCCGAACTCTGTGATGCGCAAGGTCACTCACCAGATACACGACACCATCCAGCAGATGATGCTCGACGAAGGCGCTGAGGACTATGAAACCAGGGACTTCCTTCGTCTCTCCACGCTCAACTTCCCCCAGCGTGACCGCCTCGCCTTGCCACAGCGTCTGGAGAAAGACCAGGCCTTTGCCAGCCGTCTCAACAGCCATCCGCAGTATGCAGAGATCATCGCAGCGGCCAAGCAGCTACAGGAGAAGCTCTCGCAGATAGGTACCACCGAGCCGATCCTCGTCTCGCAGCCAAGCGTCCTCCCGACGCTACTGCAAGCGCTCATCCAGCTATTGCTCCTCCCCCTCTGGCTGCTGTTCCTCTGGCCACACGGCCTCTGCTACGGCCTGCCATTGCTGATGCTGAAGACCGACCGTATGTTTACCAACACCTACCGCTACGTCTTCTCCGTCCTGCTCATCTATCCGCTCACCGCCATGATCACGCTATTGGTCTTGGGTCTCGGTTATGGCCTCTGGTGGCAGGCGATCCTGTGGATAGCGCTCTGGCCAGTCACAGGCAAGCTGGCATGGTATTACTACAAGCAGCTCAAGCGACTGAAGCATCTCTGTTGCGCTATCCTGCACCGTAAGGAATGCCAGGAGGCTTTGCAGATCAGAGAACAAATCGCAGCGTGCTCTTTATGAGTTCAACAGTATTAAACTGACAAATCCCCTTTAGAAACTAACATAAATAACTATGACAAGAGAAGAAATTATCTCCCGCATCAACCCTCGCATCGCCGAGGAGTTTGAGCTCGAGGAGTCAGTCATCACCCCTGACGCCGTCATCTACGATACCCTCGACCTCGACAGCATCAGCCTCATCGACCTCGTCGGCATCGTCCAGGCCCTCTTCCGCATCAAGCTTGAGAAGAGCGAGCTCGAGCAGATCAAGACCTTCAACGACCTCTACGACTATATCGAGTCACATCAATGACCCAACTCTTCATCCGCATCTACCACTACTTCGACCGTCACCGCGCCTTGTGGCTGACGTCGATGCTCCTGCTTCTGGGGTTCTTCGGCTACTATTCTACCAAGATCTACCTGGAGGAAGATATCGTGCGCCTGCTCCCCGCCTCGCATAATGAGGATGGCAGCGTCAAGCTCGCCTTCTCCAACCTGCGCATCAAGGACAAGACCTTCATCGTCTTCGAAGACCAGCAAGGCCTGGGTGTCGATAGCATCTGTCAGGTGGTCGATGCATTCTGCGACTCGCTCCTTACCGTCGAAGACTCCCTCCCCGAAGAGCAGAAGACCATCGCAGACCTCTTCTCGAGCCTCTCGACCGAAGACCTCCTGTTCGATGCCATCGCCTACGCCGAAGAGCATCTGCCGAGCTTCGTCGACACCTCCTGCTATGCCGCCTTCGACACCTTGCTCACCGAGCGTGCCGTCACCCGTCAGATGCACGACCTCCACGATCAGGCCAGTACCGTCATCGGTGGCGCCTTCCCCGAGTTCCTGACCCTTGATCCTATCGGTATGCGACACGTCCTGCAGGATCAGCTCCTCGAACTCCGCTCGACGCTCAGCGGCTCGTACCGACTGGTCAACGGACACCTCTTCGTCCCCGATTCCACCATGGCCGTCGTCATCCTCACGCCGCTCTATTCGGGTACCGACTCCGGCCACAACATCCCGCTCGTGGAGCGTATCAACGGCATCAAGTCACACCTCCAGGCGCAGGCTCCTGGCATCAACATCGGTTACTACGGCACCACCGTCCGCGGTGCCTACAACTCGTGGACCATTAAGCATGACATTATGCTCAACATCCTCGGCTCGCTGGCCTTGGTGTTGCTCGTCATCTGTCTCTGTTTCCGCAACTGGAACACCATCCCGCTCCTCCTTCTCCCCGTCGGCTTCGGCGCTGTCTTCGGCCTCTCCATGATGTATTTCATCAAGGGCCAGTTCTCGCTCCTCGCCTTGGGTATCGGAGCCATCGTACTCGGCGTGGCACTCAGCTACGTCCTGCACGTCATCACCCATTATAAATACGTTGGCGATCCTGTGCAGGTGTTGCGCGATCAGGTCAAACCCGTACTCATGGGACTGGTCACCACTATCGGCTCGTTCCTCGGTCTGATCTTCATCAATACCGATCTGCTGCAGGACTTCGGACTCTTCGCCTCCTTTGCCATCGCTGGCACTACGCTCTTCGCACTCATCTGGCTGCCACCGTTTTTCAATAAGGAGAAGAATCGAGTCAACCAGCGTGCCTTTGCGCTCATCGACCGTCTCAATGCAGCACGTCCCGACCGTAGCCGTCCGCTCCTTCTGGTCATCGCCGCACTTACCTGCATCAGCGTCGGCTACTACCTCTGGGGTGGCACCAACTTCGACGCAGACATGCGCAACCTCGGCTACATTGCCGACGATCAGGCCGAGATGGAGGCTCGTGTCCGTCAGAAGTCGACCAATGGCCTCCGCTCTCAGTACTTCGCTGCAGGTGGCGCTACGATGGAAGAGGCGCTACACAACTTCGGACGTCTCACTTCCAAGCTTGACTCCTTGCAGGCAGCAGGTCTTGTCGATCATTACTCGCAGACGTCCAAGCTCTTCATCCCACTCCACATCCAGCAGCAGCGTATCGACGCCTGGCAGTCTTACTGGAGTGAGGAGCGGCTCGCGAAGGTGCGCCAGCTCATCGGCAAATGTGCACCTGTGGCAGGACTCAACCCCGAGGCCTTTGCGCCGTTCTACGAGGCTGCTACGCGCTCCTACAAGCCTGATGCGCTCTACGAGGCAGGGCTCATCCCTACCGGCTATCTGACCACCACGATGGAGCAGTCCTACGACAGTTCGTATCTCTGTTTCTCGACCGTCTATTGTGAGCTCGACTCCGTCCGCAGCGACTCCACCGCCTATCACCGCATCTGCGACGCCATCGGCAATGAGCCTGATCTGATGGTGCTCGACACCTACTATTATGCGGCTGAGACGCTCCGTCAGCTCGGTCAGGACTTCGACGTCCTGCAGTGGGTCAGCATGGCCTTCGTCCTGCTCGTCCTGCTCCTCTCCTTCCGCTGGAATCTGAAGGTCGCCCTGCTCTGCTTCCTCCCCATCGTTATCTCCTGGATCATCGTCCTCGGAGCGATGAATATCTTCGATCAGCAGTTCAACCTCATCAACATCATCATCTCGACGTTCATTTTCGGCATCGGTGTCGACTACTCGATCTTCATCATGTGCGGACTCGTCGGATCAGACGATCCGATAAATAACAAAGATCAAATAGCAAATAACAAAGGTCAAGCTTCAGACAGCCAGGTTCTCAAGTACCACAAGACCGCCATCACCCTCTCCGCGCTCGTCCTGGTCATCACCGTCGGCTCGATGAACTTCGCCACCCACCCCGCCATCCGCTCCGTCGGCTTCGCCACCCTCGTCGGCCTCATCAGCGCCGTCGTCTTCGCGTATGTCGTGGAGCCGTATATCTATCGGAAGGTGAAGAAATAACATAATAACGTCCGCCTTGCCCGCAGGACATCCATTCTTTCATGCAAGAACGTCCGTCCTGCATGCAGTTTGTCCATTCCCGTTTGTCGGAACGGACGCCTTGCTGGCAGGATGTCCATTCCGACAAACGGGAATGGACGGCGTGCAGGCAGGATGGACGTTCTTGGAATAAATAATGGATGTCATGCATGCACGGCGTCCGTTATTATTTTCTGTGACCGTTCTTTCGGCCTTCGCGGTACTCGTATGCAGTGAGGTGAATCATGCGATCGAGGAATTTGGACATGGCTTGTACGGAGGAGAATCCGCATAGGTTGGCCACCGACTCGTATGAGAGGTGCGGATCGCTCAGCAGCTCTTTGATCAGTAATAGACGCCACTGTTTGAGAAAGGTGGCTAAGCACATGCCGGTGAGCAGCTTGATCGAAGAGCTCAGGGCGTTGCGATCGAGGCCTATCTTGACAGACAGCTGCTTGATGGTTATACCAGGAGAGGCTATCAGAAGAGTGATGACGTCACGGAGGATGGGGATCTCGACGGATTGATCACGAGCAAGATTGTAGAGATCGTTTACAGAAATAATTGAACTCATTTTGTTTTGATTTTAGTTTGTCTTCATTAGACGCTGCAAAGATACGAAACTCTAATTGCTGCTTGATGCTCAACCCTAGGGATTTTTACTTTTTTTGCTTCTTTTTACCCCTTAAAAAAGACCTTATTCGAGGTAATACATGACCAAATTCGCTTGCTTCTTAGTGATGTATTTTTTCTTTGATTTAAAACCTGCTGCTATGAGCTTTTCTTGAAGTTCTGGATCTCCTTTGATCCATCGTCTCATTTTCTGTACTGCCATGCGAGGATTATCGCTCAGCTCGGGAAAGAGCTGCAGGGCGATCTGTAATTTACGAATTTTCATTTGGAATTACTTGTCTGGAATTAATTATTTTTGATTGATTCTTCGGCCGCCTGCTCCTGTCTCTTCTATTCTCTTTTTATTCTCTTATCTAAACTATCAAGAAGAACAGGTGCGCTACCTGCCTCTGTACCTGTGTCTGTACGTGCGTCCATACTTGCGCCCATACTTGCGCATATACTTGTGCATATACTTGCGCATATACCTACCTCCGTACGTGCACGCGAGACAAAGAGTTTCTATACCTCCGAATGCGAGTATGAGGGTCCATCACACGACAGAGCAGCGACAAACCCAAAGAGCGTGTATCTGGCTCTTGTGGTTTGGCGCTGCAAAGGTGAAAAGAAAAAACGAAATAACCAACGACTTTCTCAAGATGAGAACATTTTAGAACGTTTTTGAGAAAGTTCGGGAAAGTTCGGGAAAGTTTTGAGAAAGTTGGAGAAAGTAGATAAGAATATTTATCAGATCACATCTTGAATTCTCCATCTGGCATGAGATACCAGCGGACAGGCCAGGTGAGGCTCTCGCCTGGTGCGAGGTTGGTGTAGGCACCTTGGCTTTCGAGCTCGACGTAGGCGTTACCCTGGTGGACGTAGACTTGGATCTCAGCCTCGTCTGGGGCTGGCTGCGATGGATCGAGGTCCTGGAACTTCTTGACGAGAGTTAGGCCATTCTGGGTGAAGGCGAGCCAGCCTTTGCCGTCGGAATTGATCTTGCGGTTCTGGCCTTCGACATGGTCGATGTCGTAGCAGGCGAGGTTGTCTTTCTGGACAAAGTTCATGAGGCCTGCAGGGGTGATACCATCGACAGGTGCGTCGAAAAAGACGGTACCATTGGCGAGGACACGGGTGATCTCCCAAGGAGCGACCTTGCGAGGTTCGGTGCCAGCGTTCTGGATGGTGTAGGTCACGACGATGCAGTTGTCGGCGGCATCGACTTCGAACTTCTTCTTGATGATGACTGGGAACTTCTCAGAGAGAGGACTGGTCATAAGGATGGCGCCATCGGCCTGCTCCTCAACAGTATACATACCCATGTCATGCTCGTGTACTGGTGGCCAGTTCCACTCCTTCTGAGGACTCGTCCAGAAGGTACTGCCGTACATGTTAGGGAAGTCAATGTGCGAGAGGACTTCAGTGGTGTCGTGACGCAGAGAGGTGATACGTGCGCCGTTGGCGGCGTCAATGTCCATGGTGACCTTACCTACGTGGAGGGTGTAGATCTTGGCTTCATTCTTTTTCATGCGGAAGCGGGGTGGCTGCGCTGTGCAGAGGCCGAGGGCCATGGCAGCCAGGATAAGGGTGGTAAATAGTTTTTGCATAGATTATGAGGTAATGTTTTACTCCATCAAAAGAAATCAAAAAAATCAATTTTTGCTATTGGATATATATGAGGCCAAACAGATATTGATTTACTTTGATTTCTTTTGATGGAGAATAATAATTATCGATCCTGACGGATGAACTGAAGGAGACGCTCGACGGCTCCCTCGGTAGGGATGTTCTTCTCGATGCACTGCTTGCCTTTGTAGAGGCTGACCTTGCCAGGACCTGCACCGACGTAGCCATAGTCAGCGTCGGCCATCTCGCCAGGACCATTGACGATGCAACCCATGATGCCAATCTTGAGCGTTGAGAACTTCGGATCGGTCTTGGCAGCCTCCTTGACGGCGGCTTTGATGCGGGCGATGGTCTCTTCGAGGTCGTAGAGCGTACGGCCACAGCCAGGACAAGAGATGAACTCAGTGCGGGTGAACTTGACACGAGCGGCTTGCAGGATGCTGTCGGCAAGGTCGACAAGCTGCTCCTGGGTGAAGCCAGGATTCTGGATGACGAGCTTGTGTGCAAGGCCATCGATCAGCAAAGCGCCGACGGTCATTGAGGCCTTGAGCTGGAGCGACTCCATGTCTGGCTCGTTGAGCGAGAGGGTGATGGTATCGTCGGCAATAGCAGCGCGGCACGCTTCGCGCAAGGCTGCACACTCAGGGATCATCTCGACAAGCTTGCGAGCTACAGGGATCTCACGCTCTGGTGCTTCGGAGAGGGAGACACGGATGGTGTCACCGATACCTTCGCACAAGAGCGCACCGATGCCGACGGCCGACTTGATGCGGCCATCTTCGCCTTCGCCTGCCTCGGTGACGCCGAGGTGGAGAGGGAAGTGCATATCCTCCTTGTCCATGGCCTCGACGAGGAGACGCATGGTGCAGACCATGACAACACAATTGGATGCCTTGATGGAGATGACGACATCCATGAAATTCTCCTCGACACAGATGCGGAGGAACTCCATGCACGACTCGACCATACCGGCTGGCGTATCGCCATAGCGGCTCATGATACGATCGGAAAGCGAGCCGTGATTGACACCAATGCGGACGGCGGTCTTGTGCTCCTTACATATATTAAGGAACGGGACGAGACGCGCGCGAATCTTCTGGATCTCCTGCGCATACTCCTCGTCGGTATACTCGAGCTTCTTGAACGTACGACCTGGATCGACGTAGTTACCCGGATTGATACGCACCTTCTCGACGATACCAGCTGCCACGTCTGCCACCGCTGCATTGAAGTGGATGTCGGCCACGAGTGGCACCTGATAACCGTCGCGATGAATACCTGCCTCGATCTCCTTGAGGCTCATAGCCTCGCGGGTACCTTGTGCGGTGAGACGGACGATATCGGCGCCGGCATCGACGATACGCTCAATCTGAGCGACGCTACCTTCGATGTCGTTGGTGTTCGTGTTGGTCATCGACTGGATGCGGATGGGATTATCGCCACCGATGATGACGTCTTTGACGCGACACTCACTGGATTTTCTGCGAATGTACATTCTTGGAAAAATTTAGTTGCACTTATACTCGTACTTCAGTTCAGCCAGCTCTGCATTGGCCTTGACGATCTTCTGTGCCAGGTTCTTCTTGTATATTACGAACTTCTCAGCGAGTGCAGGATCGCCGACAGAGAGGATCTGGACAGCGAGGATACCAGCGTTCATGGCACCATTGAGCGCTACGGTAGCGACAGGGATTCCTGGAGGCATCTGGATCATAGCAAGCATGGCGTCGAGTCCTTCGAGGCTACCAGTGAGAGGTACACCGATGACAGGAAGTGGAGTCATGGCTGCGACGACACCTGCGAGGTGTGCAGCCATACCTGCGCCAGCGATGATGACCTTGATGCCACGACCAGCGGCACCGTTGGCAAACTCTTCGACCTCCTTAGGAGTGCGGTGTGCAGAGAGCGCGTGCATCTCGAAAGGAATCTGGAACTCATTGAGAAGATCGGCAGCCTTCTTCATGACTGGGAGGTCACTGGTGCTGCCCATGATGATGGAAACGATAGGAGTCATATTATTTACGATTTATGATTTAGCGATTTACGATTTTATTTACCATTTGTTCATGTACCATGTAGCAATTTAGGTGAACAGCGCGTAGCCAAGGAGGATGCTGATGACACCGAGGAGGGAGCCGGCAGAGACCTGAGCCAGCGTGTGGCGGCCAAGGTAGATGCGGCTGCTACAGATGCCACCGACGATGATGACTGCTGCCAGGCCGATCCATAATGGCATGGTGAGTGGGAAAAGATAATAGAGCATCAGGAAGGTGGTGGCAGCAGCGGCATCGGCCGAAGCATGTGCAGAGATCTTCCACCAAAAACTGACGATCCAGGCGACGAAGGTCAGGATCACCGATCCCCAATAGATAGCCAGTACCCATCTAGGAATGAAGCCGTTGTGATGCAGGACGATGAGATTCATCGTGTAGCAGACGAAATTGACCAGGAAAGGTAATACACGGTCACGACGATCGCGCAAAGCCCAATGGCCGACGATGTGGAAGACATGCATCAGCGTGATGGCAATGATCGGCATCAGACAGGTATAGAAGAAAACTTCGCCGATGAAGAACCACTTATACTGTGCAGGATAAATGGCGAGCGGCGTGTAGTAACACACCACGACAGCTGCTAGTGTTAGCATCAGCAACGGATGGAAGAGGTTGCTGAAGGCCTGCACAGCCGACTGATAGGGTTTCTTTGGAGCGGAGAACTGAGCGTTCTGCTCTTCGCGGATTTGAGATATTTGGGTCTGATCCATAGTTTTAAGAGATACTAAGGGACGTTATGGGAATCTAAGAGACGTTATAGCTCCTTGCGCATTCGAGCCACCGGGAAGCCGAGCTTCTCTCGATACTTCATCACGGTGCGACGAGCGATCGGATAGCCTTTCTCTTTCATGATGGCGGCAAGCTTCTCGTCGGTGAGTGGCGCGTGCTTGTCTTCCTGCTCGATGACTTCGCGTAGGGTCTCCATGACGGCGACATTGCTGACGAGGTTGTCATCTGCATCGGAGATGGCGGTGGTGAAGAGCTCCTTGACTGAGATGATGCCGAAGTCAGTGTCGACGTACTTGCTGTTGGACACGCGACTGATGGTCGAGATGTCGTAGCCACACTTGTCAGCCACGTCTTGCAAGACCATCGGACGGAGCGTCTCGACCTGACCGGTCAGGAAGTAGGCGCGCTGCATATTGACGATGGTCTTCATGACTTCGATGAGCGTGACGCGACGCTGACGGAGTGCATCGATGAAGAGCGAACCGGACTTGATGTTCTCGCGTAAAAGGTGCACGGCCTGTCGCTCCTCCTCTACCACACCGGCATGTGCAGAGCCTTCTGACTTCTGCAATTTCTGCTGTAACTCATTGAGCAACTGCTCCTGATCGGCGCTGATACGAACCTCTGGCAAGTGACCGTCATTGAGCGTGACAACGAGCGTGCCATCCTCGTTGCGGACAATGAAATCTGGACGTACCTGTGAGACACGTGTCTCGGCCGACTTGCTGCCAGAGGACTTCATATTGCCAGGCTTCGGATTGAGGCGACGGATGACGCGAATGGCATCGACCAAGGTGTAACGATCCACGCCAAAGCCTTCCTGCAGGCGGTCATAGTGCTTGAGTGTGAGGTCATCGAAGGCCTGATCGACGATGGCATAAGCCAAGCGAGTGGCGGGTGTGGCCTTGCGGTCGAGGAGCTGAAGCATGAGACACTCACGGAGGTTACGAGCGCCGATGCCAGAAGGCTCGAGCTCTTCCTGCACAATCTCGACGAGGACGGCTTCGAGGTCCTCCTCGGTGGTCGGATGATTCTGTGTGAACTCCAGATCATCGACGAGCTCTGCCAAAGGACGATGGAGGTAGCCGTCATCCTCGATGCTGTCGATGATATAGTTGGCCAGATAACGCTCCTCGTCGGTAATGTCGAGCATACCGATCTGATCCTTGAGATCCTCGCGGAACGACTCTTCGCTCACGGCTGCCGAACCAGGATTGAAGTCATCATCAGGAGAGGAATGGCCGATGCGGTCGCTCGGACTGTCATCGTCGTATTCGAAGAAGGCGTCTTCGTCTTTGGCAAAGTCCTGACGGAGTGGCTCATCGGAGGTCTCTTCGCCATTGCCGCTATCGTCACCAGCTGCGCCATCGGCAGACATGTCATCACCATCGGATGCAGAGCCAGTCATCTCACGACTGTCATCAGCTTCGAGAGTGAAGTTCTTCTCCACCTCCTCGTTGATAAGCTGCAGAAGGTCATCGGAGGTGGATTCGACCATCTTCGAGAGAAGCATCTGCGACGGAGCTTGACGCAACTGTTGTTTTTGAGTTATTATTGTAGCCATTACTTCTTTGCTTCTAATGTTGCCACGCCGAGAAGTCGGTCATAACGTGCTCCCATCGGACGATAGTAGACGTAGACTTCGTACTGGTTGGCGGTCTCGTAGTAGTTGCCTTCGACGACCGAGGTAGACATCTGGCCGTCTGGCATCCCGACGAGATACTGATAGTTGTAGTGTCCCTGTTTGAGCAGGACGTTGGTGACAAAACACTGACGCTCAGTATCGTAATTCATGCGATAGGCATCTGTATCCTCGCCATAAGTGAAGTCGCCAGAGAGATAGATGCCTCCACTTCCCTTGGGTGGCATGGCTCCGGCTAAGGTGAATTCTGCCACGAAATACTCGCTCTCTGTATCGACGTCATCAACGCGCAAGGAGCGGATGAGGTACCGGCCATGCTGATCCTGATCGTAGCGGTAGAAGCTACCAGAACGCGCCTGATCAGCGACAAGGCGAACATGGTAGAGTGGCGGCTGATAGGTCACCTGCTCGACGCCAAAGGTAGCATAGCGAGCGTCGGTGAACTCAAAACGTCGGAAGGTATTACCAGCTTCGAAAATCAGCGTATGAAGATGCTCATAGAATGCTTTGCCTGTCTCCATACGCGACGGAGAAGGAAGGATGCGACGAGTGTCACGACGATGATTCTGCGTCACCACGAGCTTCAAGTCGTGTGCAGGATCGAGATACGGCAACTGCTGCTGGCTCCAACGACACTGCAACGTGAGCTGCTGGTGCTCCTGGCGGTAGTCGATGTCGGTGTTGGCACTCACCTCACCTCCAACGAACGCCATCTGCTCACTGACGCTAAACGTAGCCACAGCCAGCGGTGTGTCAGGATCGTCCTGATGGCTGAAGATGACCGCGTAATTACCACTCACCAAGAGTCGGACGTCATCGTTAGGGAAGCCGACCGAGAAATGGTAATAATTGGTGAACGTATTGAACGAAGGCTGCGCCTCATTGATCCTGACAGGCAGGAAGCCATCGAGATAGTCGAGCTCCGAGAGATCGTCAGCCTCCCATTGAGCATCGCAATGTACGACACGATACTCGAGGTAAGGTTCTTCGTTGGAGAGATAATCGAAGCTGATGTCGATGTGGCTGTTGTCCGTGTTGTCAATGACTGGCAAGTGCTGGAAGTCATCATCGACGATCGTACACAATGTCTTGACTCTCTCGTCGATCGGATGCGTGTAGTAAGCCTGCGCTGAGCAGCACAGGATCACCACCATCTGGAGGCATGACAGGACGAGACAACGGAGCCACTTCATTATCGAACTATTACCGGGGCAAAGTTAGCGATAATTTTTGTAACAAAAAAACAAATGACAGTCTTTTTTTCGGTCCTCACCTATTTTAACCTTTTTTTGACTAAATGCGCGAACAATAAAACACACACGCATGCGTTAAATAGTTTGGAATATTTTGTCCCGTGCTGAAAATGCGAATATTGAAAGGTAAATCGAAGCTCTTGGCTCTCCTCACCGGAGCGCTGATGTTCGGAAGCATCGCCCATGCTGATGCTCCCGTAGAGCGACGTACCTTACAGCCGACACCGGACAATATACGCACCGTCATCGAGTACGACTGGCGCAACAACCGCTACCTGATGAAGACCATGATCGGTGACAAACAGCTGGGTTATGCCGTGCCGATGACGCAGCAGGAATACCTCAAATATACCGAGAAGCAACAACGTGCCAATTACTTTTTCGACCAGTATCACAAGCTCGTGGAGGAAGAGGACGGCAAGCCGGAGTTCGATCTGCTGGACATGCAGTTCTCGCTGGGTCCTGCCGAGAAGCTCTTCGGTCCTGGCGGCATCCGTGTCAAGACGCAGGGATCGGCGTCATTGAGCATGGGCATGAAGCATAACTTCGTAGATAATCCGACGCTCTCGGAACAGGCGCGTGACCAGTGGACGTTCGACTTCAAGGAGGACGTGCAGCTCAACATGAAGGCCAACATCGGTTCGAAAATGAACTTTGGCCTGAACTACAACACCAACGCGACGTTCAGCTTCGACGCTCAGCAGTTCAAGCTGGCTTTTGCTGGTGAGGAGGACGACATCATCCAGAATCTCGAAGCCGGTAATGTGTCGATGACGACGGGCAACTCGCTCATTCATGGCGGTTCATCGCTCTTCGGTATCAAGTCGCAGCTCAAGTTCGGCAAGCTCAACATCACGGCGTTATTGGCCAAACAGGAGTCGACCAGCAAGACCGTGAGCAGCCGTGGCGGTGTGACTAAGCGCAACTACGAGCTCTCGGCCACCGACTACGAGGAGAACCGACATTACTTCCTCGCCCATTTCTTCCACGACACGTACGACCAGAACATGACGCGCCTCCCACTCATCACTTCGGGTATCGAGATCACGCGTATCGAGGTGTGGATGACCAACAAGCGCTCCAACTACGAGAATGCTCGTAACCTCCTTGCCTTCACCGATCTCGGAGAAGGATCGCGCGAAGATCTGCAATTGGAGAAGTATTATAAAGGCAATGACGGTGCATCGCCAGCCAACGGAGCCAACAGCCTCTACCAGAACCTCAACCAGGCCACAGACCTGCGACACATCGAGAATGCCACTGTCGGCATGGAAGCCTTCGATGCGCAGATGAAGAGCGGCCGTGAGTTTGAGAAGATCGAGTCGGCGCGTCTCCTCTCCTCTTCGGAATATACGCTCAACAAAGCGTTAGGCTATCTCTCGCTCCGCACCAAGATCGACGATGACTGTTCGTTGGCTGTGGCCTTCCAGTACACCAAGGGAGGCAAGACGTATCAGGTCGGTGAGTTTGCCAGTGACAATGCAGAAGACACGTCACGTACGCTTTACGTCAAGCTCCTCAAGAGTACGACTGGGGATCCGCAGAACAAGCTTTGGGACCTGATGATGAAGAACGTCTATTCGCTCGGTGTGAGCAATCTGCAGAAGAATAACTTCACGATGCAGATCCAGTACCTCAACGACAGCGTCGGCACCTATACCAACTACATCAACGCCCATCCGATCAACGGAAAGTTATTGATCAAGGTGATGAACCTCGACCAGCTCAACCAGAACCAGGAGCGTCACAGCGACGGCCAGTTCGACTGGGTGGAAGGTTATACCGTGCAGGCCAACAGCGGCCGAATCATCTTCCCGGTCGTCGAACCTTTCGGCAGCCATCTGGAGAAGATCTTCGGCAAAGGATCGCCAGAAGCGCAGCGCTATTGCTATCCGGAACTCTACGCCATGACGCTAACGGAGGCAGAGCAGGTGGCTGAACATAACAAGTTCCGCATCAAAGGTGAATACAGTGCCAGCAGTGGCTCAGAGATCAACCTCGGTGCAATGAACGTAGCACGAGGCTCTGTACGCGTCACAGCAGGCGGTACGACGCTCGTGGAAGGATCGGATTACTCTGTCGACTATACGATGGGTATCGTCCGCATCCTCAACCAGAGTATCATCGACAGTGGCACCAGTGTCAGCGTGAGCCTCGAAGACCAGTCGGAGTTCTCACTGCAACGCAAGACGATGATGGGCCTCGACCTGCAGTACGACTGGTCGAAGAACCTCAAGTTCGGAGCCACCGTCATCAACCTGCACGAGACGCCATTGACCACCAAAGTGTCGATGACCGAAATCCCGATCAACAACACCATCTACGGCTTCAACCTGAAGTGGAACCGTGACTTCATGTGGCTGACCAACGCTGTCAGTACCATCCCATGGATCAAGGCGACAGCACCTTCTAACTTCAGCTTCGAAGGCGAGTTTGCTCACCTAGTAGCAGGACACAGCGGAGACATCGGCAGCAATGGTTCGGTCTATCTCGATGACTTCGAAGGCTCTGAGTCTTCGAAGAACCTCGCTGTGGCCTCTCTCTGGCAGCTGGCCAGTACACCGGTCAGCATCCTCGGCAAGGACGTGGGTGGCAACAAGATGACTACCGACTACAACGCTCAGCGTGCTCACATGGCGTGGTATCGCATCGACAATCTCTTCACCTCGCAGACGAGCAACCTCACGCCAAGCCACATCAAGAACGACAAGGCGCAGCTGAGTGACCACCGTGTGCGCCAGATCAACTTCGACGAGATCTATCCGAACAAGGAGCTCGAATATGGCGAGACAGGCATCCTCGACATCATGAACCTTGCTTACTATCCTTCGCAGCGTGGTTCGTATAACGTCAGCGCCAATCGTATCGGTCGTGACGGTAAGCTCATCGAGCCAGAAACAAACTGGGGTGGCATGATGCGATCTTTGGACGTAACCAACTTTGAGTCGGCCAACTACGAATATATCGAGTTCTGGCTGATGGATCCATTCATCGAGATCGAAGGCGATCCTACCTGGCGTCCGAACGACGAAGGAAAGCTCGTGCTGCAACTGGGAGAAGTCTCGGAAGATATCCTCAAGGATGGTGTCAAATCGTTCGAGAATGGCATTGACATCAACGGCGATCTCTCTGCCACGAAAGAGACACTCTGGGGACGTGTGAGCAATCGCACCAGTACGGTCTATGCTTTCGATAACTCCGCGTCGTCACACGCCAATCAGGATGTCGGTCTCAATGGTTTGAGTACGGCCGATGAGCAGAATTTCGCTACTTATAAAAACTACGTAGATACGCTGCAGAGCCGCGTCGATGCAGAGGTGATCAACGCGTGGCGCGGCGATCCACACTCTCCGCTCAATGACCCTGCTGGCGATAACTACAGCTACTACCGAGGCAGAGCGTGGGACGAACAGGAAGCATCGATCCTGGAGCGATATAAGTATATCAATGGTACCGAAGGAAACTCTCCAAGTTCTTCGGACTCAAAGGAATCATACAGTACCGCCTACAAGAGTACGCCGGATGTAGAGGACATCAATACCGACAACACGCTCAACGAATACGAGCGCTTCTTCGAGTACGACATCGAGCTGGAGCGTGGACACATGAACATGGCAGAGAACCGCTATCTGGCCGACATCAGCACCCGTACGGTCACCACTCGCGACGGCAACCGACGCGAGGTAAAGTGGTATCTCTTCCGCATCCCATTGCGCCAGCCAGATCAGGCAGTCGGCCACATCACCAACTTCAAGAGTATCCGCTTCCTGCGTATGTTGATGACTGGATGGAAGCATGATCAGGTGCTCCGTATGGCATCGTTTGACCTCGTACGCTCCGACTGGCGTTCCTACAACGGAGACCTCTCTGACCGTGGCTATGCACAGAGTAGCAACGCTTCGCTCACAGCCAGCACCGTCAACATCGAGGAGCATTCTGGCTCAACTCCTGTCAACTACGTCCTGCCTCCTGGCATCTCACGTATCGTCACTCCTGGCACCAACTCCGTGCAGCAGAACGAACAGGCGCTGAGCCTCCGCATCAAGGACCTCTCGCCACACGATGCATTGGCCGTGTATAAGAACTCCGGACTCGACCTACGTCAGTATGAGAACCTGCAGCTCTTTGCTCATGCTCACGCCAACGAAGGCGAAGAGACGCAGCTGCACGATGGTGACCTGGCCCTCTTCCTGCGCATCGGCAGCGACTACAAGGACAACTACTACGAGTATGAGGTGCCGCTGCATCTCACGCCGGCTCACACCTATAACAACAACTCTCAGTCGGACCGTCAGAAGGTCTGGCCAGAGGACAATATGATCAATGTGAAGCTCTCGAAGTTCACCTCCCTCAAGCGCGAACGCAACACACTCAAGCAACAGGGACAGGAAGGCGTGAGCTTCAACCTGCCATACACGATCTTCGACGGTGACAACCGCTCTAACCGACTCACCATCGTCGGTAATCCTTCGCTTGGCGATTGTAGCGTCATCATGATCGGAGTACGCAACGTCGGCCGTACCGACCACTCCGGTACTGTATGGGTCAATGAGCTCCGCACCGATGGCATGGACGAGAGCGGTGGCTGGGCTGCTCGTGGCAATGCTACGCTGCGCGTCAGCGACCTGGCTACGATCAATGGCGCTGGCAGCTACACCTCTACCGGATGGGGCAGCGTAGAGCAGTCGACAGCCAACCGTTCGCTCGAATCGAACTACGAGTATACCTTCTCCGGACAGACAGATGTAGGCCGCTGGCTCCCTTCGCAGCTCAAGCTCACCGCGCCTTTATATTATAGCTTCTCAAAGCAAGCGCAGACCCCAAAGTATGATCCATACAACGAGGATCTCACCGTCGATGAGACACTCGACACCTATCCTACCGAACGTCAGAAGGACTCGATCCGTGCGTTGGTACAGACGGTTCGTGAGTCACGCTCGATGTCGCTCTCTGGCGTGAAGTTCGACGTGAAGTCAAAACACTCCATGCCGTGGGATCCTGCCAACATCGTGATGAGCTATAGCCAGAACAACCAGAAGTCGCACAACCCGACCACCGAGTACGAGCATAACGACAGCTATCGCGGTGCGATCAACTACAGCTGGAGCCCATACTTCAAGCCGCTCAAGTTTTTCCCATCTGGAAACAAAAAGAACGCCAAGGATAACCGAGGCGCGAACAACCGGAGTAACAGCAACAACAGCAAGTCTCCATTCAAGAAGCTCAAGGACGACATGCAGCTTAACTGGCTGCCAAACAACATCTCCTTCGGCCTGCAGGTCAACCGTACCTACTTCGAAGAGCAACTGCGTAATATTGAGGCTGTAGAGACAGATTATACCATCCCTGTCAGCTACACCAAGACCTTCACGATGCTGCGACAGACCAACATCGCATGGGATCTAACCAAGTCGATCAGACTCAACTTCCAGTCGGCCACCAACTCACGTATTGACGAACCGGATGTACCAGTCAACAAATACCTCTATCCAGATGAGTACGAGCGTTGGCGCGATACCATCTGGACACAGCTCTGGAAGCTCGGTACTCCGGTCGACTACAACCAGACATTCGACGCTTCGTGGAATATTCCTCTTAACAAGATCACCTACACCGACTGGATCACAGCATCGGCCAAATACCACGCCAACTACCAGTGGAACCGTGGCACATGGATCGATGAGAACACCAACACCGGCAACATCATCCAGAACAACGCGCAGCTTCAGTTCGACGGCCGCTTCAACCTCGAGACGCTCTACAACAAGTCGAAGTTCCTCAAGAAGGTCAACGATAAGTTCAAGAGCCGACGCGTCTCTGCGACGAATAATAATCGCGCCAAGAAAGCAGAGCGTCCTCAGCGCGAGTTCAAGAAAGAGATTACACTCCATGGCCAGGATAGCACCATCACCCTGCGTCACGGCCTCAACACGCGTCGCCTCATCATCACCGTACGCGACGTCGATAAAGATCGCCTCTATCCGCTCAATTTCAAGAAGGTCGATGCCAACACCATCAGCTTCCACAGCTCAGATAGCGTGAAGCTCAACATCG
This sequence comes from Bacteroidales bacterium, assembly GCA_045600445.1. Taxonomy (GTDB): domain Bacteria; phylum Bacteroidota; class Bacteroidia; order Bacteroidales; family UBA3663; genus Liminaster. The sequence continues at coordinate 43,550 of JAZRXZ010000042.1, forward strand.
TCGTCAAGGCCGACAAGCCATACGATGACGAAGGCTGGTATAAAGGCCTGCAGGTGGCTTCGCGCATCCTGATGATGGTACGCTCCGCACAGATCGGCTACAAGCAGACAAGCGACACGTACCTGCCTTATTTCCAATCGGAGATAGGAGATTTCTACGGACAGGCAAACGGTGAGAATGGCCTCGTCCCTGGCCTTGGCTTTGCCTTCGGTTTCGAAGGTGGAGAATCCTTCACACGCAAAGCGCAGCAGAACCACTGGCTCATCCTAAACGACTCGCTGACCTCTCCTGCCGTCTACAACCTCACCAAGGACCTCTCCTACTCTGCAACGCTCGAGCCTTGGACAGGCCTCAAGATTACGCTCAATGGCACCTGGAAGCACAACGAGCAGAAGTCTAACCAGTTCATGGCTCCTGAGCTCCCGATACGTCGCAGCGGTTCGTTCCAGATGACCACCATCGCCATCGGCTCTACCTTCGGCGGCGCTGATCCTGGCGACAACTATTCGAGCCGTGTGTTTGACAAGTTCCTGGCCAATCGTGAGGTCATTTACGAGCGCCTCCTCTCTCGCTACACGGGTAGCAAGTATCCTGTCGGTGGCTTCATGAAGACCATCGAGAAGGGCGATATGCTGGCCGGTATGCCATACAATCCAGAACTTGGTGCATCGCGTATCAATACGAGCGACGTCCTCGTGCCAGCCTTCTTTGCCGCGTATGTAGGTGGCGATGCCAAGAGCGTCAGCCTCGATCCGATCCCGTCGATGTGGAAGATGCTGCCGAACTGGCGTATGACCTACGACGGACTGTTACAGCTTTTCCCAAAGCTTGCGAAGTGGTTCAAGACCTTGCAGCTGAGCCACGCCTACAACTGCACCTATGCCATCGGCAACTACCAGACCTACACCAACTTCCTGCAGAATGAGCAGGGCCTTGGTTTCGTGCTCGACGTGGCCAACGACTGTCCGATGCCATCATCAGAATTCGACATCGGTACCGTCACGCTCAACGAGAGCTTCCAGCCACTTTTTGGCCTCAACGCTACGCTCAACAACGGTCTCACCCTGAAGAGTGAATATGCGCATATCCGCTCCGTCAGCCTCTCTATGTCGAGCGCTCAGATCACCGAGAATGTATCGAAAAACTTCACCCTCGGCGCTGGCTACAAGATCGCAGACTTCAACACCAAGATCGGCCTCCCTGGCGGCAAACAGAAGGACGTGAAGCATGACCTCAACATGAAGCTTGACATCACTCACAAGTCGCAGATGGCGCTTCTCCGCAAGATCAACGACGCCTTCTCGCAGGCCACCTCTGGCAATACCGCCTGGACGATCAAGTTCTCAGCCGACTATCAGTTCTCGAAGGCGCTGCAGTTCAAACTCTACTACGATCGCCAGATGAATACTCCTCTCATCTCCACCAGCTACCCTACCGTCAACAGCGACTTCGGCATGACGCTGTCTTTCTCGCTGACACGATAAAAAAGATCAGGAAGACACACGCAACCTTACCCACAGCCAGCGAGGAATCAGGCGCCAGAAGAATACCAATACGCGGTATTTCCAATCCACGGTAATGATCTGGCGCTTCTTCTCAAGACCCTTGACGATCTCCTCAGCCACTTTGGTAGCATCGAGCTGCATAGGATACTTATGGTCTCCTTTGAGCAACGCTGTCTTCACAAATCCTGGACGAATGTCTGAGATCGTCAGGTGCTTCATCCCCTTCATGTGCGCCAGCTGCGTCAGACACTCCAGATAATGATTGACGTAGCGCTTGGTCGATGAGTAGGCTGGCGAGGCTCCCAATCCTTTCGTACCAGCAATAGAGCTGATTACGGCAATATGTCCTTCCTGCTCAGTATGTTGCTCGAAATAATGAAACATCTCTGTGACCATACGTGTGAATCCCAGTGCATTCGTCTCCACCGTTGCCAGTTCCTTTTCCACATCGAGCTCAACATTCTGATGACCGATACCCGAGCTATGGAAATAGAGATCACAGCCACCGAGTTTCCCGATCAGCGTACGGAGCTTCTCCGTAGCATTCGGCAGCGTCACATCAATACACTCCGTAGCCACCACATTGAGATTCTGTCGCTGTATCTCAAACAACAGTTGCTGACGGCGGCCGGCAATACCTACCTCCCACCCTTTGGCGGTGAGGACCTTCATGACCTTCAGGCCTATGCCTGAAGTCGCACCTATGATTATCGCTTTCTTCACGTTACTACAAATTCTTGAACTCATAATGAGCACGCTGCACTCCTAAAGAGTACGCTGCAAAGATAGGTCAGATGTCATAAGATTCCAAATTTTCGGAGATGAATAGCGAATTATATAGTAATAAGGAACTTTATATAACTGCATTTTGATATTTCTGCATTCATTTTTTTATCGCTCATATTTCTTTATTCTGAGATATCGCATTAGTCAATAGCATTCCGCATACATAAACATAATTGTAATATATAAGTATCATTTATTTCCTTTTTATATAAATATTGTATTATTTGTTGTTGTTCTTTATATTTATTTAGTAAAGATATAAATTTTACTTATTTTTGCAAAGTAATTATTAATGCTGTATTAGTATTTTATTCTTAATACTGATTTCTGTCTAGAAAAGGTATAAGGAATGAAGACATCTTTAGATGAATTCACCCGTGGAGGTGGCGGTTCCCCTCCCAGCGTTGGACTTACCTCCAATGCCCTCCCCGCAGTTCAAATGTCTTTAGGGACAAAGAACTTACAAAGAGGGGTGTCCACCGATTATGTCCATCATACAACTGACCAAAAAGACACAAAGCCTCACTGGTATGCCTTAAGATGCTCCTATGGAAGAGAGAAAAAAGCATATGAATATTTCCTTCAAAAAGGGATTAAAGCATTCTACCCTACTATCTCCAGAAAGGTCGTAGGAGAACGCAAAAGGCAATGTGTTGAAGAAAGCCGAATACCCAACATCTTTTTTGCGTATGACGATTTTGACACGTTGAAACAGTATGTCTACGATAATGTACATGAAGAGACCAAGCATATCAGGTTCTATTATAACCAGCACCATGATGGCACCAAAGAACCACTTATCATTCCTGATTGGCAAATGAACTCCCTGATGCTCATTTGCAACTCGGAAGAAGATGATATTATAATAGAACCAATCACTGCGACAAAATTCATCAAAGGACAACACGTACTCGTGAAAGAAGGACCCTTTGCCGGCGTTCAAGGTATTGTGGCCCGCTTCATGGGGCAACAACGAGTCGGCATTTCCATTGATGGATTATTCACAATGACAACAGCATACGTTCCCAGTGCATTTCTGGAACGAATAGACACAGAAAACACACCCCATTAACATGGAGCTGACATTCAAACATAGATACGAAGGCCTCAGCGATAAGGAAATTGTGAATCTCATCATCACAGATCCTTATGACGAGGAAGCTGCGACTTATCTGATCTATGATCGTTATGAACCACTCTGCAGATCGGTGTGTCTGAAAACATTAGACGGAGTACAGCATCTTGATGCATTGCAGAGCGAACTATTTATGCTTCTCAAAGGAAAGCAGCTAGACTGGCATGTCCTCCGATTATTCCAATGGAGGAGCCAGTTGAGCACCTGGCTGAAAATCACGGCATACAATCTTTCCCTTGAACTTCGCAAGGAACTGATAGAAAACAATGGTGAGAATACCTCTCTTGATGAAGGATGGGACGAAGAGAAGAAAGGCCATCGCACCCTTGAGATTCCTTTTGATAATGAGAGCCGCATAGAACGCCGCTATAATATTTTGATCCTGAATGAGGTTATTCATATGTTGGAGAATGCTGAGCAACGATTCGTCGTCGTAAAACGATTGCAAGGATATAGCAGCAAAGAAACAGCAAGGTTGCTCCAATTATACTGGGAATCAAAAGGCATCGTGCGATACAATAGCAAGAAACAGAAAGTTGTGCCAGACAGTGGCTATATCGATAACCTCTTTAAGAGAGGATATGATAAGGTCAAAGCGATCTATAAAACTCTAGACAAATGACAGATATCAATATAACAACTGAATTATTGGCCGCATACATAGATGGCAATATCTCTATCGAAGAACGAGAGGCTGTACGTCTGTATCTGGCAACCAACCCAGAAGCTATGCAATCTGTCCTATTTGCAATGGATGAGAATGAGGAAAACGTTTTTTGCAACGGGGATTATGGATATGATGCATATACAAATAATCTTGCGTCATTGCTTGATTGCATAGATTCTGAAAACAATATTCCTTCCCCACATAGCACTCTGCCGGATATCCTACCCATGCAGGCAATGGCTGCACAGAATGCCATAGACAATCAATGTGCAATCTGGTGCGAAGGAATCGCAATCCGGCATTTCGGGATATCGGCCAGTAATGAAGAATTAATAGAGGAGTCAGAACGAGAAGGTTGGCTTCAGCCCAATGGTACCGCACTTCATAACATTGGCAGGCTTGCTGGCGCTCGTGGGCTTTCTGTCTGTCATCGCTACAACTGCACGATAGCCGACATTCGAGAAGCTCTGTCCGATAATTATATAGTGATAGCCGCAGTTGATAGTAATGAACTACTAGGAGACTATATCGCACAACAGAAAAAAGACTTAGAAAAAGGATTGACGCCAAATCATGTGATAATAGTCTCGAACATCACAAGCGATGAAATAACCATCACAGATTCTGCTACCCCATTGCAACAGGACACATATCCCCTATCTCAGTTCCTTGATGCGTGGGAGGACTCTTCTAATTACCTGATTATCATTTCTAACAGCAACGAGTATATCCCTCACCCCATAGATTTAAATGACGTAGAGGTCGAAGATGATCTCATCGAACTTCGCGAAGCCATAGCAGAAAATGCTCATGAAGTATGGGCTGCAACCCGACGCAATGAAGGCTGGATCTACGGCCCACTTCGTGATGACCACAAAAAACAGCATCCAGACATGCTCCCATATAATCGACTACCTGAATCAGAAAAAGAGTATGACAGAGTGATGGCCATGAATACCATTAAACTGGTCAAAAAACTGGGATGGGAGCTGAAAAAGAAATAGATATTCAAATCTAAAAGCATACGTTGAGATAGTTTATTGAAAATGAAAACTACAAATAACAATCTTCAGAAATATGATGTTTTCGTCAGCTATTCCAGACGGGACAAACAAGTTGTAGAAGAGTTCTGCAATCTCATGAACCTTTGCGGGATTTCTTATTGGATTGATAGAGAAGGAATAGGTGCAGAAGAGTTCAAAGAGGTCATTGTTAAGGCTATTGAAAAATCCAGGATCATAATCTTTTTCTCTTCTAAACACTCTAATGCATCTGTCTGGACTCCAAAAGAAATCGGAATTGCGGTTGAATGCAAAAAGACAATCATCCCTGTAAAGATTGATGATTCCGTATACAATAATTCTGTACGTTTTGATTTAATCAATCTGAATTTTTACGATTTCTCGCAGCTAGACAACCGTAAGGACATTGCAACCTCATTTTTGCGTGGACTCTATAAAGCATTGGAGAAGGAAGATCAGATTGATGACGCAGCCATAGATAAATTACTTACCGGGATCTCGATCACTGATACTTCGTCTGTGAAGAAATATATTTATCTTTTTGCAATTGGTCTTTTAACCCTTATCAGTATAGTAATTATAAAATTCTGTTTTTTCCCTATAGAGACAAATAATATAGAAAAACATCAAAAAGAAGCATTAAACCAGCTTAACATAGTATTTCAACAAGAGAAGACTGAGACATGGCAGATAATAAATGACAAGAACGCTCTTGCAGATGACCTTGTCATAAAAATTGAAAATCTTCTCTATATACAGAACGAGTTTCAGAAAATGTTACAGAATGATTCACTGACAGATCTCATAAAAGAGAATGTTAAACATGACTTCGACAGTTTTCTGAATTCAAAGGATTCTATAAAAAACAGTATCGAAGAAAAAGCGAATCAATTGCGACTGATACAAAGGGAAAGTAGCGCAGATTTCTACGAAGAACTTGCTGTGAGATTATCAAAATAACTATCTGCAGATATAGCATAAAATAACAACTACATAATTATGGAAAGAGTTTTTTTACGATTTTTTTATTTATCAGTTTTGTTCTTGGCTCCTTTTTTCTCTCAAGCGCAAACACAAGAAGAAGCTAACAGGTATTGGAATCTAGCACAAGGTGCAGAGCAGAAATCGAACTTTCGACAAGCATTAGACTATTATACAAAGTGTAAAAGCAGTACAAAAGATATTCATTTTAAAGAGGATTGTGATAAAAAGATAAAGCTGCTTAAGGATCAAATTGAAATTCCATTTTTAACAGTGCCGAACACAGTCAATATTGGATATAGTGGAGGATACGAAAAAATCATTATAAATTCTAATCCTATTAAGTGGACAGCAGAAGTTATTAGCGGTAATGTCCAGGAAATCAAAAGAGATGGGAACCAGCTTCTTATAGTGACATTACCCAATAATTCTAAACTAGAGAAAAAAATCTCTGTTATTAAAGTGACCGCAGGTTCTATGTCCAAAAATATCAATGTTATCCAGGAACCAGCGCCAGAAGTTCTTCACTCTTCTTCAGAAGAAATTTCACCGTCAAATAAAGGGGAACTATATCAGATTGAAATCACTTCGAACTATGAACAATGGACAGTTGAATCAAGTTCTAAATGGCTAACTGCAGAAAAAAGCGGTAATCTATTAAATATCAAGGTTAACCCTAATACGGAAACGGCATCTAGAAAAGCATCCATAAGAATTCAAGGAAAGGAAAGATCCCTAGACATCCACATCAACCAAAGAAGTGGTGACGAAAAAATAGCCTTCTCTCAAAATAGTCTGTATTTCCCGGTGGAAGGAGATGCACAAACCATTGCTGTTCATACAAATGCAGACAACTGGTATATCGGGAACTCTCCGGATTGGTGTCGTGTCGAAAAAATAGCTAAAGATAGCATCCGAATTATGACTTATCGAAATACATCGGATAATATAACCCGAGAAGCAAGCATCAATATCAATACAGAACTGCAGTCTCAGTCTATCCGTGTATTTCAGGATGCTAAACCATATGTTCCTGAGTATGTATTCTCAAAGATTCTTAAAGGAAGAAATATCTCATTTGGAATACATACAGGCTATCTTATGCCATTAGTTCAAACTTCTTCAACAGGAACCTTTACCGGAAGTATAATCAATTACTCATTAGGCAATGAAATAGAGAATGCCAGTTATTCTGATCAGTCAGGTTTTTGTGTGGGTGCCATAGCAGATTTTCGACTTTATAAAAACCTGTATTTCAAAACAGGGCTTGATTATACTTATATAAAATATAGCAATTTATTTAATGGAAAAGTTACAAGACACTTGACACCAACATTGTACGATGTAGCTATTGGAGATTTTCAAAACTCGTTCAAAGAAAAGTATGCTTTTAGTTTTATGGAGATTCCGTTATTGGCTTCATATAGATTTGTACTTAGCGATGAAAGTAACATTCAAATGGATGCAGGTCCAGTTTTAAGCCTTGCAATTAATAGTAAAATGAAATTATCAGGCAATAGTGATTCTGAAGAAATCTACAATCATATTATTCAGGATAATCAGATTGGCGCTGTATATGGTAATCCTTTTGCACAACATATACGCTATAATGGAGAAATGAATCTTTACGAAAATAGATTCTTTTATACAAACACGTATTCCACAGGAATGAGTTCAGACATTGATAGTGAGGTTCAAACTGCTGCTAATCCATTCAACAGATTGAATATGGGAGTTCGGATAGGAATAATCTATGAGCTGGCAGGTTTTCAACTAGGCGTTGCATATACATATATGTTGACCAATATGGCGAATGAAAAATTTTGGAATTCAGACCGCATTCCAATTTTTAACCAGAGAAGTGATGTCCTTATGTCTGGTTATAGACATGGGCTTGGATCTTTACAATTCAAAATAGGCTATGTATTTAGATACTAATTGAGGATATGAAATATTTTTACTTATTAACAATACTCTTATATCTATTTTGTGCATGTAATGATTTAGAAGTATCTTCAAAAGACGATATTTCAAATCAGGTTGCAAAAAATATTGTGGGATCATGGTTTGCCGAGAGCGATGACGCATATGAAGAAGATACATTCACTGATACTGGTGTTACATATGCAAAATTTTATTTTAAAACAAATTTTTATAACTCGATAAACACAGAAGGAGAATATACAACTGAGGGGAATCAATTTAAACAGGTTTCAACAATACTAGGAACACCCTCTGTTATGTCTTTTACTATTGATGAAATTTCCTCTCTTCTATTCCGTGTCTCAAATGATAAAAATGGATCGTTCATTTATTATCGAATAATTGGAGCAAAAACATATCAGGTTGGAGATGTAACCAATCTAGAACCGATCGTTTTACTTTCAAATTTTTGTAATGATGAAGTTAGCATATTAGGATTCTCAACTATTGATGAATCTATCGCTAGCGTTAATGATAAAGGAATAATCACAGCTAAATTACAAGGTCAAACCTATGTAAAAGTTCAGACGACCTTAGGTATTGTAGTAATAAAAATTACCGTTAATGATGATAAAAACCTTTGGAACAATTATGCACAATCATTACGCAAAAGCTCATTTGACACAGAACAAGTGTTCGGCCCATATTATTTTTATAAAGACGAGTATTCTCTTATATATTCTTCGGATAATTACTATGTCCGCGAATATGAATTTACATTCGGGGATGATAAAAAAGTAGAATATATAACTCTTTTTCTAAGGCCAAATTCAGAAGAGAGAGATATCTTAAATTACTTAAGTGACAGATTTGATTTTATTTCGGAAAACTTCACAAAAAATGGAGAACATTGTTTCTGGTATGTTGAAAATCAAGAAAACAGATTATTTTCGGAATATTATATTTACTATCTACCTGAAAAGAAAACAATAATATATACTCTATGCGATGTAAAGTATCTTGATTTAACGTATTTATTAGGAAGCAGTTATCACAACCTATTTCAGCAGTTAGGTTTCCCTACATATTATTCTCCAGAGAAATACCTAGAATATGAGAATGAGAATAATCTAATTTCGCAAATCCTATTCATTTTAGATAATAATGAGATAAAAGCTTATTCAATTCAATTTAATAAATGTGTTACTGAAGAGATGATAAATGATTACCTTATACAAAACTTTGCGCAAGAGAATGATCGATACAATTCCTATATAATTAATAGAAAAATTAATGGTGAAGAATGTTTAGTTCTATGTGAATTTTACCCTCAAGAACTAAAACTATTATATCAAATTTATAAAATGCAAAAATAATAATGAAAATTAAATATTATATTATTATATTTTTCTTGCTATGTTCTTGCTGTGATGAAGAAACGACATCCTTCCAAACAGATATTCGCATGATTGAGGGACAATGGGGGCGTATAATTGAAGGAACTGAACACTTAGAAGAAGTATATTATGAAAATATACATTTTGGGTACAAAAACTATAATGCAGCTTCACAAGTAATAGAAGGCAGTGGAGAGGGAAACGTCCTAGTAGGTAATGAAAAAATAATCCGTTGGTATTATTATTCTCCATTTTCCGATAAATCAATGAATATTTACTGGAAAATCATTAACTGCGAAACCAATAAAATGGTTTTAAATTCTAACAGCTTGGGAGAACGTAACTACTATAGAATTTGCCAGGTAATAAATCTTGACAGAAATGAAGAAGTATCACTAGAAGAGTATCTTGAAGAAAAGTATGGTGCAATCTGTACAAGTTACAATAGTAATATTGTTGAGATTTTGCCTGGGAATTTTATAAAAGGATCTCACAGCGGAACAACATACATAAAAGTGGCCGATTCTACAAAAGAATACCTAATAAAAGTAAATGTAAGTGATGGAGTGCAAGACATTCTTCAGTTTTCATTAAACTTACCTTCTCATGCCAGAGATTTAGAATCTATATATGGCACATACAATGTACTCCGTGGTGAAGGAATGATTTCCTATAAAATCAATTCTCCCTTTTTGGACCAAATCGATTTTCTAATAGATACATACACTGATTCAATCAGGACATTCTGTGCCCATATCACCCCGAACAAATTTAGTTCCTACTTAAATCGAATAACTCAAAATCTCTATCCATTACAAGAAAAGAATGGAGTCATAGACTATACTGATCAAGAATCCTTTACGGAATCGAATTATATTATATCATCTGATAGTTTGTCTGCATCTTTCACATATTATGATCTAAAAACTTATAATCTATGGATAGATATGTCTTCTTACTTATATATGAACATTGAACAATTAAAAAAGCAAATAAGCAATTATTACTATCTATTTCAAACAGAGCCAAATGGTATTAGGCACTACACTTATTATGGCCTATTTGGATTTAATAAAGTGAGATTTGAGGTTGATGAAAATGATATAGTAAGAAATGTAAACTGTTACTGGGAAGACTCCGAATATAATGAAGAAATTGTCACTCACTCATTGGCACATAAGTACTATTTGGGAGCTAGTTCTGAAGATTATGATATATATATATCTAATCAGCAAATCGAAAACTCATTATTTGCATTAAGGCATTATAAAAAAATGTGTATGCTTAGGTATTCTGCTCGAAATGACATATAGTGAATGTCTATAACTTTTAGAAGTCATCTTGCCACTTCATATAACCTTAATCTACTTAATAATTAAAAAAGCAATGCAACTTTTCTTCGTTCTTCTTTCCGCACTAACCCCTGTGGCCATCGCATTGTACTACATCTTTAAGAAAGACAGTGCACAGCCAGAGCCTGCCAAATGGCTAACGAAAGCATTTATAGGGGCACCTGCAAAACCCAGTGTTTGTAATATGATATGAAATACTTTGATAGTTCAAAAAGAATACTTATCTTTGCGGCATCAAAATCAAGAAGCGAGATGAGCACCTACGAAGAACTATTCAAGTTATTGCTACCAGCC